>NZ_JANEZT010000249.1 GCF_025403405.1 Frankia tisae | reverse complement strand
GGGGCGGGTGTCGACCGGGTCGATGACGTCGTCGATGACACCCAGCGCCACCCCCCGTTCGACGCCGCCGGCGGCGCGGGTGTGCTCCTCGACGAGGCGGGCGAGCACGGCGGGCCGGTCGTCGTCGGCGGCGGCGGCCAGGGCGCGCCGGTGCAGGATGCCGACGGCGGCCTCGGCGCCCATCACGGCGATCTCGGCCTGCGGCCAGGCGAGCACGGCCGTGGCCCCGAGCGAGCGGGAGTTCATCGCGATGTAGGCGCCGCCGAACGACTTGCGGGTGATGAGCGTGACCCGGGGCACGGTCGCCTCGGCGAAGGCGTAGAGCAGCTTCGCGCCGCGGCGCACCACCCCGTCCCATTCCTGGCCGACGCCGGGCAGGTAGCCGGGGACGTCGACGACGACGACGAGCGGGACGCCGAAGGAATCGCACATGCGGACGAAGCGGGCGGCCTTCTCGGCGCTCAGGGAGTCCAGGCAGCCGCCCTTGCGCAGCGGGTTGTTCGCGATCACGCCGACGCTGTGGCCGTAGAGCCGGCCGAGACCGACGACGACGTTCGGCGCCCAGCGCGGCTGGAGTTCCTCGAAGTCCCCCGGGCCGTCGTCGCCGTCGAGCAGCCGGTACACCAGCGGATGCACGTCGTAGGCCCGCCGCACCCGCTGCGGCAGCAGCGACCGCGGGTCACGCGGGTCGGGCGCGACCAGGTCCTGGCCGGCGTCGGCGGCCGTGTCCTCGGCGGTGATCGCGTCGGCGGCGGTCTCCTCGGCGGTGATGGCGTCGAGGTCGACGTGCCCCGGCGCGGCGAGCAGCGCGGTGATCCGCCGGGCCCGCTCGTAGGCGTCGCTCTCGGAGCGGGCGATGACATGGACGACGCCGGAGCGCCGGCCGTGCGCGTCGGCACCGCCCAGACCCGCCATGTCGATCTGCTCTCCGGTGACACTGCGCACGACGTCCGGGCCGGTGACGAAGACCCGCCCGTCGGGCGCCATGATGACGACGTCGGTCAGCGCCGGCCCGTACGCGGCGCCGCCGGCCGCGGGCCCCAGCACCACGGAGATCTGCGGCACCCGCCCGGAGGCGTGGATCACGGCGGCGAAGATCTGGCCGATGCCGTCGAGCGCCTCGACGCCCTCGGCCAGACTCGCGCCGCCGGAGTGCCACAGCCCCACGACCGGCACGCCGTCGCGGACGGCCGCCTCGATGGCGGTCACGATCTGCCGGGCGCCGACGGCGCCGAGCGCCCCGCCCATCCGGGTCCCGTCCGTGCAGAAGGCGACCGCGGCCAGGCCGTCGATGCGGCCGCGCCCGGCCAGCACCCGGCCACCGGCGGGCGCGGCGTCGGCGACGAACGAGCCCGCGTCGAAGAGCTGGGACAGCCGGCGAGCGGGGTCGCGCACATCCTGGCCGGGGATGACGACCGCGGTTTGGCCGATCCTGGTCGGCTGGGTCATGGCTTCCTCTCCCGCACGGTGCCGGTGGCGGCGATCCGGTGTCGCAGATGCGATCCTCGGGCGCCACCCGCGCCGCGCCACGGGTCGGTCGGTGACCGGCGGGCGGGGGCGCCCGCGGTGTTCCTGCCAGTGTCGACCGACCGTCTTGCATTCCCCTAAAGAATCGATAGAGCCCGCTCCCGCCCGGCGGGGCGCGGAAAGATTCGCCGCATTTCCGGTTCGGGCGCGGTTTCGCGGCCGCGGAACGCCGACCCTCGAAATCACGGTGACCGGCCGGCACCCCCGTGCCATCTCGACCGCACGGCACCGGACACGCATTGACGCTGATCGTCCTGATGCGCTCATATTGTCCCCGCAGTAGCGGGAATACGGACAAACAGGGCGAGGCGCCGGAGGTGGCGGCCCGGGCGTCGAGGAGTGGACTGTGGGGCTGATCGCCGGGTGGTGCCTGCGGTACCGGTGGATCGTGGTGGGGACGTGGCTGATCGTTCTGGTCGCCGGCGGCGTGCTGGCGGGCCACGAGGGCGCCCGCTACCACCAGGCGTTCGGCGTCGCCGGCACCGATTCCCAGCTCGCGACCGACGCCCTGGCGACCGTCGTGCCCGGCGGCCTGCCCGACGCCGAGATGATCGTCGTGCGGGCCCGTGACGGCGACGTCAACGCCCCGGCCGTCCGCCAGCGGATCGCGGCGATGACCGCACGGGTCGCCCGGCTGCCCGGTGTGGCCACCGCGATCGATCCGTACGGGCCGGCCGGCGGCCTGCTGCTCGGCGTCGAGCCGGTGGCGCGCGACGGGCGCACGGCGATCGTGGGCGTCGTGATGAAGGGCGCCGCGACCAGCCCAGACCTCGCCGCGGTGCGGCGCCTGATCACGACCGCCCGCGCCTACGACGGGCCGGACATCCAGGTGGAGATGTCGGGCATCGGCACCACGATGATCGTCCAGGGGGACATCTCCATGACCCCCATCGCCCTGGCCGTCGTGGCGGCCACGATCATCCTGTGCCTGGTGGTACGTGCTCCGGGCGGGATAGCCGTCTGCGCGCTGGTCGCCGCCGCGACCGCCGCCGGGGTGCAGGCCGGCGTGACCCTGCTCTCCCGCCGCGTCGACGTCAGCCCGCTGGCACCGCTGCTCGCGGTGATGATCGCCGTGGGGGTGAGCCTCGGCGCGGCGGTCGTGGCCGTCCATCGCTGCCAGGCCGGGATGCGCGCCGGGCGGCGGCCACTGGACGCGGTCGCCGCGAGCATGGCCCAGGCCGGGCGCGCGCTGGCCTGGGGCAGCCTCGGCCTCGCCGTCGTCATGCTTGGCACCAGCGCGCTGCACGCGAGTGTCCTCGCCGGCCTCGCCCCCGCCGCGTTCGTCGCGGCCGCGGTCGCCAGCCTCGCCATCGCCACCCTGATGCCCGCGACGCTCGCCGTCGCTGACCGGGCCCTGCTGGTCTGGACCGAGCGCACCCAGCTACGCGCCACCGGCCGCGGCCTGCCCGTCCGGCCGGGTCTGCGCTCGGCGTGGGCGGGCCTCGTCGGCCGCTTCCCGGGGATGCTCGCCGCCGCGGCGGTCCTGCTGCTGGCCGTGCTGGCACTACCGATCATCGGACTGCGCCTCGGCGGCGGCGACGGGGGCGTCGACCCGACGTCGACGACCACCCGGCGGGCCTACGACATCATCAGTGACGACTACGTCGCGGGCCTGAACGGTCCCGTGCTCGTCGCCGTCTCGAACCTGCCCACGGCGAACCCGCCCGTGTCGAACCCGCCGGCGGCGAACCCGGCCGTCCTGGCGACCCTGCTCGACCGCCTCGGCACCACCCCGGGGGTGGTCAGGGCCTTCCAGGTGCTGCAGAACCCCGCCACCCGCTCGGCGCTGATCGAGGTGCTGCCCCAGGCGGAGCCCCGGTCGGTGCAGGCCAGCGACCTCGTGCGGCGGCTACGCACCCGGACGGTGCCCGCGGTCGTTGCCGGCACGACCGTGCGGGTGCACATCGGCGGCCAGACCGCGCTGTTCGACGACATGGCGGCCCGCTTCACCCGGGTGCTGCCGGCCTTCGCGGCCCTCGAACTCGTCGTCCTCGGGGTGAGCGTGCTCGCCAGCGTGCGCCGCGTGGGCCCCACGCTGGCGATCGTCTCAGCCAGCGCGCTGACCACAGCGGCGGCGCTCGGCGCCATCACCTTCGTCTTCTGCGACGGCCATCTCGCCGGCCTGCTCGGGGTGCGCGCCGGGCCGATCGAACCGTTCGTCCTCGGCCTCATCCTGATCGTCTCCTTCGGCCTGGCCATCGGCATGCACCTGACCCTGCTACGCCGGCTGCGGGACCCGCAGGAGCGGCCGCCGGACGGCGAGGACCCGGCGACGGCGATCCGGTCGGGCCACGCGGACGTCGGCCATGTGGTCGTCGCGACCAGCCTGATCGTGATCGCCGTCTTCGCCGGGCTGGCCTGCCAGCAGGTGCGCACGATGAAGCTGCTTGGCCTCGGGCTGGCTGTCGGCGTCGCGCTCGACGCGCTGGTGCTGCGCGTCCTGCTGCTGCCCGCACTGGTGCACCTCACCCGTGACGCCGCCGACAGGCGGCCGCTGGCCGGGCCCGTTTCCCCGGCCGGGCCCGCCCGCGCCGAGGACACGGTGCCGACCCGGCTGTCCACCCGGCGGCGGGCGCCGCGTGCCGCCGTCGGTGCGGTGGCCGGTCGCGAGCCCGACGCGGCGGCGCGGCTGCCCGGCGGCCGGGGGCCTGCGGGGCCTGCGATCGGACCCACCGTCACCGCACCGTGGAGCTGGTTCGAGCCTCATCGACCGGGCAACCCTCGTCCGGACTGACGGGCGGCGGCAGAGGACGAGCCCGCCGCCGGGGGCGTCGCGGTGGACGGTGGAGATGTCGCACAGTGCTGGCTGTCGGTGCCGGGTGGCCCCCGCCGGCCGCCGGCCGCAGCCGCCGATCGGGCCGCTCCTTCGACCTGGAGGGCGCCCCGGCGTTGCGGATGAAGCTCGACTCCGCCATGGCGGACAAGAAGGAGCTGTGGAGGGCGATGACCGCCCGCCACGGCCTCGCCGGCCACACCTACCGGGAGGTCTCGTCCTGGCTGGTTCGGTGACGCGGTGTTCTCCTGGGACCATGACATGTTCGCCGACGGTTCGAAGGGGCGCCGCTTCGGCTTCCACGAGTACGTCGAGACCGAGACGATGTTTTACGCCCTCTTCGACGACCTCCGCCGCCGCGTCATCCCGTAGACCGAAGCCGCCGGGGCCGGTGAGCGGCCTGATGGCCGGGGCCGGTGCGCCTGTCGGGACCGAGTCGACTGTTGAGAAGGAGCCATCGGTTACGCCTCTGGCGGGGCGACGCGCACCTTCGGCTGCGACGACCTGGGCCGCACCACCTCCGACACCCTCGCCGGCCCCGGGGGCACCCTGCGCGGGCAGAGCTACACCTACGACGCCGAGGGCAACGAGCTGACCACGACGGTCAGCCCCGCCACCGCCACCGCCACCGCCACCGTCGCCGGCGCCGGGACCTCCACCTACGTCATCACCGACGGTCTTATGGATCACGGTGGCGGGGACCCACTTCGAACGCGGAGATCGCGCCGTCGAAATTCCCGGCTGGGTCGGGAATCTGACCCCATGTGCTCGGGACAGCGGGTCTTGGATGCTACGACCTCCTAGCCGTTCAGGGAGGTTTGTAGTGACCAATCGGGATGTAGTTGAAGGCCTTCGACCAACAGGCTTCGCGCTACCGTTGCGCTGGATCGGGGCCGCCGGCGTGGTTATGGTGGTGGGCATTATCGGTCTGGGTCCGGCCATGGGTGGTCCAGACTCCTGGGCATCGGATGCGGTGGCACAGTACCGTGACACGCTCGACGGCTCCACGTTTCTGGACGTCGCGCCAGTGCGCTTCGGAGCTTATGCATTGCTGACCGCGTTCGAGATGTTCTTCTTTGCAGGCTTGTGGTCGTGGGTTCGAAGAATTGCGCCACGAAGCATGGCGTCGCCGCTCGTAGCGCTGGCGGCGGCGGGCTTCGTCGCTGGTGGTATCGCGTCGGACGGATTCAACTTCGCGCAGGCCATCGCGCTGCATGGCGGTCGTGGCGTTTCGGTGGATGCGAATCTCGCGGTCATCTCGGATGTGGCCTCGACGTTGGTCATCATCGAAGTAAATGTGTGTCTCGCGGTTGCTGTCGCCGCCGTCAGCGCGATCGGGTTGCGTAATCGGACGCTACCCGCGGCCCTGTGTTGGTACGGCCTGGTGGCCGCTGCGGCCTCGGCTTTGCCCGGGTTCTTTGCGAGCTCGTTTCCTGTCTTTGTTCTGAGTAATCTTCTTCGGCTCGCCTTCGTCGTTGCGATCTCTGTGCTGATGTGGCTCGGACGGGTACCCGGCGGCGAGGAGGTCATGGCTGGCTGACCGCGTCGGCCGCATGAGAGGATCTGGCATATGGCGAAACGGCTTGGTGCGTGGAGCGCGGTTGCCGTGGCTGCCTTCAGTGTTCTGTGTGCGCTCGTCACCGTGGCGTTGCGGATCTGGGGTAAGGGCGGGGATCCGGGTGCCGCGCTGGGTGGTGTTGCCCGGGGTGCATGGGCGATAGACGCTATCGGCGCCTGTCTGTGGTGCGTCCCGGGGCTTCTGATCGCGCGGCGTCGTCCTGATCTACGGTTCGGCTGGCTCGCACTGTCGGCCGCGGTCGGGCACGGCCTGGCGGGAGTGGGTCTCCAGGTCGCGACCACCAGTGTCCTGGGCGGTCGCGACTGGCCCGGCGCGGCGGTCGGGCTGTGGTTCGCGGCCTGGGGCAGCGTCGTCGAGCTGCCGGTGCTCGCGGCGATCTACGTGCTGTTCCCCACCGGGCGGTTGCCGCTGGGGTGGTTGCGGGTAGCGGGCATTGCCGCGGTAACGGTCGTGTTGGCCGGATTCATGTCTTCCGTACTCCTTCCATTCAGTTATACGCTCGAGGCGAGGACGCCTGGCCCGTTCGCGGGTCTGGTCAATCCGATCACGGGAGATCTTGACGCGGGGCCTGCGAGCCCAATTCCGCTGTTTGCGGTCGGGATGCTCGGCGCGTGTTTTACCGTGCTGTTTCGTTGGTGCCGCGCGCGTGGCGACGAGCGACGACCACTTAATGGTCTGGCATTGCTCGCCGCCGCCGCACCGGTCGTAGTCATTGCCGTCTTCGCCTTGCCATCCGGTGTTGGTTTCGCGGTTGCCGAGCTCGAGACCTTTCTCGAGATAGCGGTGGTCGTGAGTGTCGTCGCGCGGCACCGTCTGTTCGGGATCGAGGTCGCCCTACGGCGCACGGTGGTATACGGCGCATTGGTCACGTCGTTGATCGGCCTGCACGTCGTGGCGGTCGGCATTACCGACGCACTCGCGCCCGATGCGGATGGTTCGATCGTCGCCGCGATTACAGTCGCGATAGCGGTGATCCCCCTACGCGATCGTCTGCAGCGCCTGGTCACCCTGCTCATGTACGGCGAGCGCGACGACGCATTCATTGTGGTGTCGCGAATCTCGCACGCGATCAGGGACGCCGAGTCGCCTCGGCATCTCCTCGACACCGCGGTCAAGAGCGTGGCCGAGACGCTGCGCCTGCCGTATGTCGCGATCGATCTTCTCGACACCACGCCACCGATGAAAGTCGAGACCGGGCAGCGAAGCGGCTCCGAGCAGGCGGAATTCTCCCTGCACCACGCAGGGCGTATCCTCGGTCGCCTTATTATCATTCCGCGCTCGGGCGAGTCCCGCGTCTCCCGAGCGGATCAGCTCGTGCTCGGTGATGTCGCCGAGCGGCTCGCGGTCGCGGTCGCGGCGGTGGCGATGACGATCGACCTGCAGCGGTCTCGCGAACAGCTGGTCGGCGTCGTCGAAGAAGAGCGCCGCCGAGTACGCCACGATCTGCACGACGGCCTCGGCCCCATACTGGCCGCGTCGGCTTACCGCCTCGACACCGCACGAGCCTTGCTGCCGACGGATCCGTTGGGGGCCGACCGTCTCGTCGGCGCCGCTCGCGCGGAGCTCACCACCGCGATAGCCGACATCCGTGCGGTCGTATACGGACTGCGACCACCGATGCTGGATGAGCTTGGGCTGCTCGGCGCGATTCGCCATTTTGTGGAAGCGAGTCAGGACCCACAGATGTCCTTCACGCTCGACATACCGCGGCAGGCCCTGGTGCTGTCCGCCGCGGTGGAAGTTGCCGCGTACCGGATTGCTACCGAAGCCGTGCTTAACGTTCGTCGGCACAGCATGGCCGACCAGTGCACCGTGCGAATAAGCTGCGATCCAGATCTCCATCTTACGGTCAGCGACAACGGGACGGCTGCGGCGCCATGGCGAGCAGGAGTGGGACTCAGATCGATGCGGGAACGGGCCGCGCAGGTGGGCGGAATCTGCGAGGCCGGTCCGACCGGTGACGGTGGCCTGGTGTCGATCCGGATACCTTTGGAGCAGGGGGCTTGACGAGCATGAAACGTGTTCGGATCGTCCTCGCCGACGACCATCCGGTGGTCCGCTCGGGTCTGCGGGGACTACTCGACACGATGGACGGCATAGAGGTCGTCGCCGAGGCCGGGACGGGACAGGAAGCGATCGACGCGGTCCGCGGGCAGCGACCCGACGTGGTCATCATGGATCTGCAGATGCCCGACCTCGACGGCATAACCGCGACGCGCCTGATTGTCGCGGAAAATCCTGGAATCGCCGTCCTGGTCTTCACCATGTTCGAGGACGATGACACCGTGTTCGCCGCCATGCAAGCGGGCGCCCGCGGCTATCTCCTGAAGGGTGCACTCCCCCGAGACGTAGAGCGCGCGATCGAGGCAATCACCAACGGCGAGGCAATCTTCGGTGCGGCGGTTGCCGAACGCATCAGGGCCCGGTTGGGGCGTGGACGGGCCGAGTCCGCGGCAGCGCCGTTCAGCGAACTCACCGACCGTGAGCGGCAGATCCTGGACCTGGTCGCGACGGGCGCGAACAACGTGAGCATCGGGGCCGAGCTTCACATCAGCACGAAGACGGTGGCCAACCATGTCTCGAACATTCTCGTGAAGCTGCGCGCCGCTGACCGGCCCGAGATCATCGTGAGAGCACGGCGGGCCGGCCTCGGCGAACCTTAGCGTGTGTCTCGTGTGAGGCTGCGCCGGGTGAGGGCGCCCCGGCGCTGCCGATGAAGCTCGACTCCGCCATGGCGGACAAGAAGGAGCTGTGGAGGGCGATGACCGCCCGCCATGGCCTCGCCGGCCACACCTACCGGGAGGTCTCGTCCTGGCTGGTTCGGTGACGCGGTGTTCTCCTGGGACCATGACATGTTCGCCGACGGTTCGAAGGGGCGCCGCTTCGGCTTCCACGAGTACGTCGAGACGCCGGTGATGTTCTTCGCCGCCTTCGGTGGCCTCCGCCGCCGGGTCATCCCCTGACCGCCCCGTCGGCGTCCGTGACGTCGCCGGGGCCCGCCGACCTCCTGGTGGTCACGGCATCGCGGCAGGTGTCTGCTGACGAGCGGGCGCGTTCGCGCCCCCGCTGCCTGACGCCGGCGAGGGGGCGAGCGTGCCGGACGTCGTCCGTGCCCCGGCGTGAAGGACGGCGGTGCGGCCGGCCCGCGGCACCCGCTCGGGCAGGAGATCCCCCGCCTCGTAGCCGGCGGTGGCTTCCGCGCGGGGGAGGATATCGCGGCGAAACTTCCAGAAAGAGTATTCGACTCTCGCCGAATTACTGAGCTCTACACCGAGCTCGACCTTCGCGGTTGTGCGGCGGGGGCGCCGAAGAGTTGTTGGGTGTCTTCGGTCGCGACGCCTGGCCGTGACGGGGTGAAGTCGGCCTTCGACCTGGGGATAATGAAACACCCGCCCGCTGAAATGATCGCTTTCACCAGTCGAACGGTCTGGCCGGTCTGTGTGGCCACCGGTTTGGTCTGCCGATGTGGTCTGCCGGTGTGGTCGTAGTGCAACGTTCATGTTCAGGCTACTTCCCGTCAGCCTGCCATGGTTAGCGTCTACGACCGGGGAGAAACGGAGCTGGTGGAATGGTTGACCCGAATGGGTGACCGGACCGACCGTAGGGCCGAGCTGTGGCTCGGCCGTAACGGGAGCCCTGTCGGGCCGGCTCCCGGCGCGGTGAATCGGATCAGGGCGCCTGCAGACGAACCGCATCAGTATCCGAGCGGGCCGACCAAGGCTGTTACCGGGCCCGCCGCGAAGGAAATTCAGATGTTCTCCGACCAGGTACTGATCCAGCCGCGGCGTCACCTTGCGCCGACTCACGCCCTGTACGTTCTGCTCGAGACCGGCGTGCACGCCAGCCTGGAGTGGCAGCGGCTGGCAACCTGTACTTCCTGCGCCAGGTCATCACCGGACAACGGCTGCTGGATCGCGCGATGTGGCGGACTTTGTTTGACCAGGCTGGGCTGGAGGCCGTCGCCCTCGCGCATCCCGACCCCACCGTCGAATCCACCGCTCTGACGCTTGGCTTCCCGGTCCGCCCGAACCTGCGCTGCGCCCTCCCCACTCACTGCGCCTTCCCCACTCGCTGAGTCTTCCCCACTCGCTGAGTCTTCCCCACTCGCTGCGCCGCTCCGTGGCCCGAGACCAAGGGATGTTCCCCCATGTGCGCTCTGCCCTACCCGTACGAGCTGTCGGCGGTGGCCGGCGACGGCACCCTTGTAGACGCGGTCTGGGCGCAGGTCGCCGCTCGCCCGCTCGCCCCCGCCGTCGTGGACGGCAGCCTGGAGTGGAACTACCGGCAACTGCGGGAGCGGGTCGACACCGTGGCCGGCCAGTTACTGGACACCGGTGTGCGC
>NZ_JANEZT010000248.1 GCF_025403405.1 Frankia tisae | reverse complement strand
GGTCGGCGCTGTGGGCGGGTTCGGGGACACCGGGGGCGTATTTGTCGACGGAGCGTCGGTGACCGTCGGGTCCGACGGAGACGGCTTGGGAGCCGTCGGCGTTGTTGATCCAGACGGAGCCGCTGCGGACGAACAGGGTCAGGACCCCGGGGCCGCCGGTGATGTGGATGGGTTCTTCGAAGCGTTGGTGGTTGCGGTCGTAGACGAGGACCTGTCCGGTGCCGTTGTCGGGTACGTAGACCCGGCCGCCCGCGATCACCGGGGCGCCGAGCCGGCTGGCCGCTGTCCGCCCGGTGACCTGCACGGTACGCACGGCCCGTGGGCCAGGCCCGGTGGTCAGGTCGACGAGGAACATGACGTCGGTGCCGTCGACGAGGACGGGCACGACCCGGCCTTCCAGCGACGGTGCGACCAGTAGCCGGTGGCCCCCGCCGGCGGGCGGTGGCAGGGCGATCGGCGCACCCGGGTCCTTTGCCGCCACCGGAATCAGCGCGGGCGCTGTGCCGTCCACCGCCACGGGTTGGCCACCGGCGATGGTCATCGCCAGTGTGCCGCCCGGCCGGCCGGCCCGGATCCGTGCGGTGATTTTGCCATCGCGGACTGCGAGCATTTCGCCGCTGCGGGCGACGGGCAGCCACAGGGTGTTGTCGTCGGTGATGCCGGCGCCGGTGACGGGTGCTTTCACGTCGAGTGGTGTTCCGATGACGTCGAGGGTTGTCGGGTTGATCTGCATGACGGTGCCGGTGGCGTCTTCGACGAGGTAGGCGGTGGCGCCGTGTGCGACGACCCGGTACGAGTCGGGGCCGTGGCCGAAGGGCCGGGAGACCAGTCCCATTCCGGCGGGGTCGATTCTGCTGACGACGCCGGTGTCGCGGTCGGAGACCAGCACGGAGATGCCGTCCTGGCTGAGGTCGACCTGGTGTCCCCGGGTGTCTGGCACCGGGACGTTGAAGTCGGGCCGTCCGGACGGCCCGTTGATGTGGGTGGCCCACCCCTTCGCCGTGCTCCACAGCCACGCGCCGCTGTCCGTGACCGGCAGGAAGGCCGAGCCTGCGCTGGTCCCGAGTACGCCGACCAGCGTCGTCACGGCCAACGTCAGGGCGAGCCCAACCGAGATCGAACCAGCGGAACGGACGCCGATCTGCCTGCGCACTGCTCTGAGTCACCGCCTGGGCCGGCTGGGTGGGTTGCTGCCGCTTCAGGTTAGTGATCCCGAGTTCCGTGCGGGGCAGTACCCGTCGACGTGGCCGCCGAAGTCGGATATCCGACGGCGCCGAGCAGGCGCAGGGTCCGCGCGCGTTCCTCGGCCGTGCCGACCAGGCTGACCAGCACATCGGTGGCGCCGAGGGTCGAGTAGGCGGACAGCTGGTCGCCGACCGCATCCTCGTCTCCGACGACGGCGATCTCGCCCGGCTCGGTGAAGCCGTCGCGGTCCAGGGCCGCGCGGTAGGAGGGCAGCTGCGCGTATCCGGCGTACTCCGCGCTGAGGTTGGCGCGGATACGGTCCGGCGTGGATGTCACCGCCACCGGCAGCCCGACGACGACCCGAGGCGTCGGCCGGCCGGCGTCGCGGGCGGCTGCGTCGATCAAGGGCACCACATGGTCACCGATGGTGCGGGGCCCGGCGAGAAAGGTGATGGTGCCGTCCGTGCGCTCCCCGGCGAGGCGCAGCATCGTCGGGCCGAGGGCACCGAGCAGCACCGGGACGCGGACGGTCGCGCCGGGCACGGCGCTGGCGGCGGGGTCGGAGCCAGGCCCGGTGGCGCCGGGGACCCGGCGTCCGTCGAGGATCGGCAGCAGGGTGTCGAGGTGGGCGCGTAGCGCGGCGACGGGTCGGTGGAACGGCTGACCGTAGATTTCCAGCAGGCCGGGGTGGCTGACGCCGAGTCCGAGGGTGAACCGGCCGTGTGCCGCGGCCTGCGCCGTCAGTGCCTGCCCGGCGAGCACCCGAGGCTGGCGCGGCTGGACGATGACGACGGAGGTGCCCAGCTCGATGCCCGGCACCTCCCGGGCCAGCGCGGTCAGCACGCCGATGGCGTCGTAGCCGTAGCCCTGCGGCAGCCAGGCGGTGGGCACCCCGGCGGCGGCCACCGCCCGGGCGACCGTGACAAGGTCGTCGATGAGGTTGCCGGAACCGGGAGTGCCGAGGCCGGCAGCGAGGTTGACACCGATACGGATCATGACGTCCAGAGTGGCCGGAAGCCGATATGCGGACCAGGAGCGTGCTGATGGTGCCATTGGAACTGACACCCAGGGCCGCCACCGCCGCCGCCACCACCACCGCCACCGCTGCCACGGCGGCAGCGGCCCGGCGTCGGGAGCTCGGAGCCTGCCTGCGTGCGTACCGCCGGCTGGTCGAACCGGCCAGTGTCGGGCTGCCCGACGGTGGGCGTCGGCGCAGCCGGGGGTTGCGCCGGGAGGAACTTGCGTCCCTGTCCGGCGTCAGCCTGACCTGGTACACCGGGTTGGAGCAGGGCCGGGCGGCGGCATCGGCGCAGGTCCTCGACGCCGTCGGCCGGGTGCTGCGCCTCGACGAGGTGGGCCGCCGGCACCTGCGCCGGCTTTCGGCGCCCGAGCCGCCGGCGGTCGCCCCGCGCGGTGAGTACCTGCGTGGGCTGGCCGGCCTGCTGGACAGTTGGCCGACCAGCCCGGCCGCGCTGCTCGACCACCGCCTCGACATCGTCGCCACCAACGCGGCCTGGGCCCGGATCTGGGGCGACCCCGCCGGGTACGAACCGGCGCGCCGCCACGTGCTCTGGCTGCTCGCCGTCGCCTCGGCGCCGGCCGAGCTGCTGCTGGCGGTCGCGCGGCAGTTCCGCATGGCCGCGGATCTGCACGCCGGTGACCCGCGGATCGGCGAGATCGGCGCGTTGCTGCGCGCGGACCACCCGGCTCTGGGACTGGTGTGGGACTGCCGGGGAGTCGGCGCGTTCGGTCATCCGACGATCGACCTGGCGGGCGAGCCCGCGACGGCGCATCTGCTGCATCCCACCGGCCAGACCGAGATCGCCATCCTCGTCGCCGCGGCCCCGCGCCGCGGAGCCTGAGCCGACGCCATGATCGCCGGGACGAGGCTTGGACGCGACGTAGGTGCCTGCCGGTGGGATGAGCCTCAGCGGCCGATCCAGGTGGGGGTCCGCTTCTCGGCGAAGGCGCGGGCCCCCTCGCGCGCGTCCTCGCTGGCGAAGACCGGCGCCACCGTTTCGGCGATGGTGTCCCAGTCGCCCACCGGAAGCTCCTCCACGATCAGCTTCTTGGTGACGCTGACGGCCAGCGGGCCGTTCGCCGCGATCTGCCCGGCCAGTTCCAACGCGGCGTCCAGCACGTCGGCGGCCGGAACGACCCGGTTGACCAGGCCGATCTCCCGGACCCGGTCGGCGCTGACGAGGGCTCCGGTCAGGCCGAGTTCCAGGGCGAGCGCCAGCGGGATGCGCTGCGCCAGCCGGGTGCCGCCCCCTGCCGCGATCAGACCGCGGCTGACCTCGGGGAGGCCGAACTTCGCGGTCTCGGAGGCGACGAGCAGGTCGCAGGCCAGCGCCAACTCGAAGCCGCCGCCAACCGCGGCGCCGTTGATCGCGCCGATCACGGGCTTGGGGAAGACCCGCCGGGTGAAGATGTCGAGACCCGGCCCGGGGACGTCCAGACCGCCCTCGGCGAGGAACGCCTTCAGATCCATGCCGGCACAGAAGATGCGGTCGCCGGCCGCGGTGAGGACGACGGCGCGTACCTCGGGGTCCTGTTCGGCCGCCTGGAAGGCGTACCCGATCCCGGACATGGTCGGGCCGTCCAGGGAGTTGGCGGCCTTCGGCCGGTTGATCGTCACGATGGTGACGGGCCCGCGCCGTTCGACGTCGACCGACATGGCAGATCCTTTGGTGAGAGGGGAGTCCGCACGAGGGCGGCACGGGGGTGGGGCGCAGCGGTGGCACGAGGCCGGTGCGGGCCTCCGGCAAGGAGATTTCCGGAAATTGACGGCACCGTCAAGTCGCCTCCGTCGCCGCAGTGGGCCGCGGATCGGCCCGGACGTGAGGAAGCATCGGTCGGAGAGGGGATCTGGATGAGGATGATGGTGGTCACAGGCGGGACCGACGGCATCGGTCGGGCACTCGCGGACGTCCATCTTCGCCGAGGCGACGCTGTGCTCGTCGTGGGGCAGAGCGCCGAGAAGGGGGAACGGTTCCTCGACGTCGCACGCGAACTCGGTGCCGGCGATCGGGCCCACTTCGTGCGCGCGGATCTGAGCCTGGTCAGTGAGAACATCCGGCTGCTCGAGGAGATCTCCGGGGTCTTTCCCACCGTCGACGTCCTGGTGCTGGGTGCGCGCTACCACCGGTCGGTGCGGACGGAGACAGCCGAGGGCCTGGAGAGCAACTTCGCGCTGTTCTACGTGAGCCGCTTCCTGCTCAGCCACGGGCTGGCGCCGTCGCTGGAACACGCCGAGCTGCCGATCGTTCTCAACATTGCCGGACCGGGCGGGACGGGCCCGATTCAGTGGAACGACCTGCAGCTGCGCCGGCACTACGTCGGGACCGGGGCGCTGGGCCACGGCGGTCGGCTCAACGACCTGCTCGGGGCCGGGTTCGCCGAGGTGCATCCGGACAGCCCGATCAGGTACATCCTGTTCAACCCGGGCGTCGTGTCGACCAGTTTCTCCGGGGAGTATGACCGGGCCACCGCCGCGGCGGTCGCGGGTCTGAAGGTGTCCGGGAAGACGGTGGCGCAGAGCATCGGACAGATTCTGCCCTGCCTGGACCGTCCGCCCGCCGAGCGGCTGAGCGCATTCGTGGAAGGCCGGCGCATCGACGTCGACACCCCCTTGTTCGACCGTGGCGAGGCCGCCCGGCTCCACGAGATCACCGAGAAGCTGCTCGCCACCTGATCCTCGGGTGACGGCGCATGGCGATGGCCCGCCGGTCAGGTGAGGTTGAGTAGTTCGATGTAGGACTCGACCCGCATCGTGGTCCCCTTGAGCCGGGAGGTCTGCTCGGCGCCCAGGACGCCGACGGACGGGGCGTAGGACGCGCCGCCCCGCGGGCCGAGGGGCAGCGAAATCCCGGGCGGGCCGGGCAGGTTCAGCCCGGCGTTGACGTCGAGATGGCCGTTCGGCAGCCGGGAGGAAGCCAGATCCTCGGCCAGATAGTCGGTGGTCGGCACGACGCCGTAACAGCGAAACCAGATGTCCGCCGTGATCGATGTCCCCGAAGCCGTGCTGACGGTGAATGTTTTCGCCGTTCCCGCTTCGACGGGTGGCTCCTCGCTCAGCGTGCTGCCCAGGAGCAGGGCGACGCCCAGGGCGAGGACCTAGGAGGCGAGGGCGCCGAAGACGTCGGGGACGCCCTCGTCGACCACGATGGCGGTGGCGACGCGGGTCAGATGATCGCGGTCGGCGGCCGGGACGCGGGTGACGAGGTCGGTCAGCCGCTGGCTGATCTCGTCGTAGAAGGCGTCGGTGATCCGCTTGCCGTCCGGGGTGAGGGAGACGGTGATGGCGCGCCGGTCGGTCGCCGACATGGCGCGGCGCAGGTAACCGCGGCGCTCCACCCGCTCGACCAGGCCGGTGACGCTGGACTTGTCCAGCCGCAGCATCCCGCTGACCTCACCCATGCCGCGTGGCTGGTCCTTGAGGACGCACATCAGCTGGGCCTGTGGCACGGACACCCCATGCTCGGCGCAGACATCAGCATAGATCGAGTTGACCAGGTAGGACAGCCGCACCAGGGCCACTGGTGGCTGGAATGTCGTGCCCACCGCGGATCTCCACCCCTCCCGACGCTGTGCCAACACTCTACCGCCACAGGTTTGCATTGCCGACCATTTTTATTTGTGATACGTACTATACGTGCTACCAACGATGTTGGCTTCGGCTTCGGTCCAGCGGTCCACTGTCCGTGTGGGGGGTTCGACGTGAGCGCGGGCCCGTCCGCCCCGCCGGCCTCCGTCGGTCCGCCGGTCGCGGACTCGGTGCGCCGCCCCCACGTGTCGCTGGCCGCGGTCGTCGCGATCGCCTGCACGGCGCAGTTCATGGTGGTGTTGGACACCACGATCGTGAACGTCGCGCTGCCGGACATGCGGCGTGCACTCGGGTTGTCGGTCGCCGACCAGCAGTGGGTGATCACGGCCTACCTGGTGACGTTCGGCGGCTTCCTGCTGCTGGCCGCCCGTGCCGGTGACCTGCTCGGCCGTCGACTGATCTTCCAGCTCGGACTGATCGTGTTCAGCCTGGCCAGCCTCGCCGGCGGACTCGCGCAGAACGGTGAGACGCTGCTGGCCGCCCGGGCCGTACAGGGTCTCGGCGCGGCCGCGCTCGCCCCGGCCAGCCTGAGCCTGATCACTGCCAGCCATACCGACCCCGACGAGCGCACCCGCGCGTTGAGCCGGTGGAGTGCCGCCGCCTCCAGCGCCGGCGCGGCGGGCATGGTGTTGGGTGGCGTGCTCACCGACGCGCTGAGCTGGCGGTGGGTGCTGTTCGTCAACGTCCCCATCGGGGTCGGGCTCCTGCTGGCCAGCGTCCGGCTGCTGGCCCCGTCCCACCCGGGTCCGCGCCGACGGTTGGACTATCCCGGCGCGGTCATCGTCACGGCCGCCACCGCTGCGTTGGTGTTCGGAATCTCGCGGGCCACCCAGAGCGGCTGGGGCTCGGTCGAGGTGATCGCCGCGCTGGTCGGCGCGGCGGTCCTGCTCGTGCTGTTCACCCTGATCGAGGTCCGGGTGGCGGAGCCGCTGATCCCGCCCAGCATCTACCGGCACCCCACCCTGCGGATCGCGAACCTGATCACTGCCGTGCTCGGCGCACTGATGACCTCGACGATCTTCTTCCTGTCGGTCTACCAGCAGCAGCTGCTCGGCTATAGCCCGTTGCGCACGGGTCTGTCCTTGATCCCGTGGACCCTGGTGCTGGTCGCCGGCACGTTCGCCGCGCGCCGGTTGATGCCGTTGCTGCGTCCCGTCCCGCTGCTGGTCGTCGGCTCGCTGTTCACCGCGGCGGGCCTGGCGTGGCTGGCCTGGGTGCCGGACCGGCCGGCGTACCTCGTCCACGTGCTGGGGCCGACGCTGGTGGCGGGCGTCGGGATGAGCCTGGTCGTGCTGCCGGTCACCGTCCTCGCCACGAGTGGCGTCGCGCCGACCGAGGCCGGCCTCGCCTCCGGGCTGCTGAACATGGGCCGTCAGATCGGCGGCGCGCTGGGTCTGGCCGTCCTGGTCACGGTCGCTGCCACTGTCACCGCCCACACCCACGGGCGGAGCGCGGTCGCCGCGACCGTGCACGGTTACCACGTCGCCCTGCTCGCCGCGGCCGCGCTCAGCCTCGTCGCGGCCGCGACGGGCCTGCTTCTGCTCAGGCGGCACCCGTCTGGCGGCGAGCGGCACCCTGCTTCACCTGCATAGTTGGTATTGACGATGGTGGGCAGTATCAACTACTTTGGTTTGTGTTCCGGAAGGTAGGTGCTACTAACTATCTTCCGCCCCCCGCCCGCCCAGATCGGTGTAGCCGGGCGGTCTGAGCCGCCGCTTCACACCCACCGGCGGGCTCCTTGTCGTCGCGTTATTTGTTCATCTTCTCTATCGAAAAAGAAGGGTTACATGCTCGCCGCCGTTCGCCGCAGCCTCCCCCACCGCATGCTCTCGACCACCGCAGCCGTCGCCGCGGCGGCGGTGCTGGCGTCCTGCGGCAGCTCGTCCACCGCCGAGACCGCGGGCACAGACCGGGCCGGCCCCCGCTCCGGCGGCACCCTGCTGATCGCGGCCGACGCGGACCCGGGCTGCCTGGACCCCCAACAGACGGGCCAGCTGCAGACGCTGGACATCGTTCGGGGCCTGGTGGACTCCCTGACCGGTCAGGACCCGAAGACGGGCGCGATCGTGCCCTGGCTGGCGCAGTCGTGGACGGTAAGCCCGGACGCTCGGCAGTTCAGCTTCGTGCTGCGGTCGGGAGCGAGCTTCAGTGACAGGACTCCGGTCGACGGCCAGGCGGTGAAGGCGACGTTCGACCGGCTGGCGAAGCTGCCGCCCAACGGCGCCCCCGCCTACATCAAGGGCTACACCGGCACGGCGGTCACCGACGCGACGCACGTCACCGTGAGCTTTGCCCAGCCGAACTCCCAGTTCCTGCAGGCGACGTCCACCGCGGGATTCGGCATCCTGTCGGTGGCCACCGCGAGCGGGCCGCTGGCCGAACGCTGCCGGGGGCGGTTCGTCGGCTCCGGGCCTTTCGTGCTGGGCAGCTACACCCCGAACCAGGGCGCCGTGCTCACCCGGCGGGCCGGCTACGCCTGGCCGTCGTCGCGGGCGACGAACAAGAGCGTGGCGCACCTGAACGAGGTCAGGTTCACCTTCGTCTCCGAGGACGGCGCCCGTACCGGCGCGCTGCGCTCCGGACAGGCACGGGTGGGGGAGAACATCCAGCCCAGCGACCAGAGCCAGTTCGACGGCAACGGCTTCCAGCTGGTGCGCATGTCCGCGCCTGGGCTGGCGCCCCCGCTGTCACTGAACCACCAGGGGATTCTGGCCGATGAGAAGGTGCGCCAGGCGCTGCTGAAGGGCATCGACCGCGCGGCCCTGGTGTCGACGGTGTTCAACTCCTCCTACAAGCCGGCGACCGGTGTACTGGCCTCCACCACGCCCGGCTATGTCGACCAGAGCGCCAAGCTGGCCCACGACCCCGACGGGGCCGCCGAGCTGCTCACCGCCGCCGGCTGGTTGCCGGGCAAGGACGGCATCCGAGCCAGGGACGGCCGGAGGCTCTCGCTCACCTGGTTGATCCCGGCACCGATGCCGCCGGCCGACGAGGCCGTCCAGCAGCAGCTGCGCAGGATCGGCGTGGACGTCCGGCTCGACGCCGTCCCACCGGCGCAGTACGTCTCGCGGCAGGCGGCCGGCGCGTTCGACATCAGCGCCGTCGGGACCACCCGGGCCGATCCGGACGTCCTGCGCAACATCTTCTCGACCAAGGGCTCGAACCTGTGGCACCTGGCGCCCAGCCCGCTCGACGACTATCTCCAGCAGGAGGTCACCGCGAGCGACACCACGACCCGCCAGATCGCGGTGACCAAGGCGGTGACCTGGATCCTCGACCACGCCGACACCGTCCCGCTGTACGAGAACACGATCGTCCACGGGGTGGCGGACCAGGTCCACGGCCTGCGCCTGACCGCATCCACCCAGCTCGACCTGCACGAGGCATGGCTTGAGTGAGCTGGGGGGACCGGGCGGCGGCATGACCGTGTACATCGCCCGGCGGCTGGCTCAGGCGGTGGCCGTGGTCTGGGCCGCGTTCACGGTCACGTTCGTCGCGGTCCGGCTGCTGCCCGGAGATCCGGTGGACCTGATGCTGTCCGGGACCAACGGCTTCTCCACCCCGACCCCCGAGCAGGTCGCCGAGGCCCGCGCCCGGTTCGGCTTCGACCACCCGCTGGTCCAGCAGTACGTCGACGCCCTGCTCGACGCGACGCACGGCGACTTCGGCTCCTCGATCCAGACCGGTCGGCCGGTCTCATCGATGATCGCGCAGGCGCTGCCGTCGACCCTGCGGCTGGGCGCGACCGCGCTGGTGCTCGCCCTCGTCGCCGGCACGATCCTCGGCCTGCTGGCGAACCTCGTGCCGGTGGCACCCCTGCGGCAGGGGCTGCGGTCGCTGCCCGCCGCCGGCATCTCGCTGCCCTCGTTCTGGGTCGGGCTGATGCTGCTGCAGCTGCTGTCGTTCCACTGGCACCTGTTCCCCGCCTTCGGCGGCGGGGGGCTGCGAGGACTCTTCCTGCCGGCCTGCGCGCTCGCCCTGCCCGGCGCCGCGCTGGTGGCGCAGGTGGTTGGCAAGAGCCTGCACGACAGCCTGCGCCGACCGTGGGCAGACACGATGCGCGCGGCCGGCCTGACCCCGCGGCGGCTGCTGATCGCGCACGGGCTGCGCAACGCCGCGATTCCGGCGTTGACCGTGCTCGGGCTGCTGGTCGGCAATCTGATCGGGGGTGCGGTCGTGGTCGAGACGGTGTTCTCCCGCCCGGGGACGGGCCTGATCACGCAGGCTGCGGTCGGTGCACAGGACCTGCCCGTCGTCCAGGGCGTCGTGGTGATCGCGGCGGTCGGCTTCGCCGCCATCAACCTGCTGATCGACCTGCTCTACCCGCTGCTGGACCCGCGGCTGCGGGCGAACACCGCGGCGGTGGCCAGGTGAGTCAGTCGGGCCAGGCGAACCAGACGGGTCGGGCCGGGCGGGCGGTCCGGTATGTGGCCGCGCACCCCGGCGTCACGC
>NZ_JANEZT010000247.1 GCF_025403405.1 Frankia tisae | reverse complement strand
AGATTTGTATAAGAGACAGGCCCCCGCCTGCTCCGGCCTCCCGCCTGCTCCGGGTCCGTCCGGCGTGGTGCGGGGGGACCCGGCGGCTGGGGCCACACGGCCGATCGGCCCGATCGGGGATTTCGACGATCAAAGCTGGAGGTTTGCGGCACCCGGGAAGGGCTTTGGTGCCGTCCGGACCTTCCCCTCGTCCAGACGTTGTCTACTCACCCGTCCCGGGTGCACAGGCGATGAGATTAGGCGGGTCCCTTCATCAGGTCAACGCACCGGAGTGGTCCGGTGCGTCCGTTCCGACAGCCGGTGCTGGCGGGCAGGGGAACCGGTAAATATTGTGATCAGTCTCATCCGTATCCAGTTTTCGTGTTCTGGCCGGGAGCGGGGCGGCAGATTACTCCTCGATCAGCTCGGTTCGGATTCGCGCGAGCCGGTCGGCCGTCCACCGCGGATCATGCAGGTAAGCCGGGAGGTGCAGGTCACGCGGCCGGCGTCGTCGGTGATCCGGATGTCGTAGGTGACGAGGGTGCGCCCGCCACGGATGCGGGTGGCGACGGCGGTGACGGCGCCCGAGGTCGTCGATCGGTGATGCGAGGCGTTGATCTCGATGCCGACGACTGTCGAGCCGGGTGGCGCGTCCAGGGTCGCGCCGACCGAGCCCAGGGTTTCGGCGAGCACCACCGATGCGCCTCCGTGCAGGAGGCCGTATGGCTGCCGGTTGCCTTCCACGGGCATCGTGGCGACCAGCCGCTCGGGGCTCGCCTCGGTGAGCAGGATGCCCATCCGCTGCTCGATCTCCCCACGTGCGGCGTTGACCTGAGCGGCGAGCCGGATCGCGGCGGTATCCGCGGCGTCCTCCCTGCCACCGTGATCCACGCCCCCGCCGCCCCGGCTCGGGGCGATGTCATCGGCGGCGGGTACGGCATCGGCAGCGGTCATGACCGCGAGCCTAAACGAGCAGATCCGATCCGATTGCCGGCTACCGAGAGCGGTAGCCGGACCTGGCCGCCACCATCCGCGCGCCACACAGTCGGTGGTGTGGTCCGGGCGCGTGGTGGCCCTTCGCCGCGGCGGACCACCCACTCGCGACGGAACTGTCGGACGCACGGCCTAAACTCGCCGCGTGTCCGTCACCACGTCGAACTCGTCCGCTGACCAGCCGGCTCCCTCCGCCACCCAGGCAGGGCCCGCCGCCGTGGAAGGGTCGTCGGCCGAAGCGGCCCCTCAGGCCGACGCGGGGCTCGCCGCGGAGGCTCTGCCGGCCAAGCCGCGCACCCGCAGGTCCACCGCCACGTCGGCATCGACGGCTACGGCGAAGTCGGCCGCTGCGAAGAAGGCGGTGCCAGCGGCCGCCACCGGACCGCGGCTGCTGCTGCTCGACGGGCACTCGCTGGCCTACCGCGCGTTCTACGCGCTGCCGGTGGAGAACTTCTCCACCACCACCGGCCAGCCGACCAACGCCGTGTACGGCTTCACCTCGATGCTCATCAACGTCCTGCGCGATGAGAAGCCGACCCATGTGGCCGTCGCCTGGGACCTGCCGACGCCGACCTTCCGCCACACGCAGTACGCGGAGTACAAGGCGGGCCGTTCGGAGACCCCGGCCGACTTCGTCGGGCAGGTCAGCCTCATCCACCAGGTGTGCGACGCGCTTGCCGTGCCGGGGGTCAGCGCCGCCGGCTACGAGGCCGACGACGTGATCGCCACGCTCGCGACCGCGGGCGCGGCGGAGGGAATGGACGTGCTGGTCGTCACCGGCGACCGGGATGCGTTGCAGCTCGTCAACGAGCGGGTCACGGTACTGATGACCCGTAAGGGTATTTCCGACATGACCCGCTTCACGCCGGACGAGGTCCAGGCGAAGTACGGCCTGTCCCCGGTCCAGTACCCGGACTTCGCGGCGCTGCGCGGCGACCCGTCCGACAACCTGCCCTCCGTGCCGGGGGTGGGGGAGAAGACCGCCACCAAGTGGATCCAGCAGTTCGGTTCGCTCGCCGAGCTGGTGGACCGGGCCGACGAGATCGGCGGGAAGACGGGGGCGTCGCTGCGCGCCCACCTGGCCTCGGTGATCCGTAACCGCTCACTGACCGAGTTGGCCCGCGACGTCCCGCTCCCCGTCGCCCCGGACGGGCTGCGCCTGCGCCCCTGGGATCGCGAGGCCGTCCACCAGCTGTTCGACACGTTGCAGTTCCGCGTTCTGCGCGAGCGGCTCTACGCCGCCCTCGCCACCGCCCCGCCCCCCGTCGAGGAGGGCTTCGACGTCGAGTTGACCACCCTCGGGCCCGACGAGGTGACCCAGTGGCTCGACGAGCACGCCCGCGGCATCACCCGTACCGGCCTGCACCCCCGCGGCAGCTGGGGGCGGGGTACGGGGGTGCTCTCCGGCCTCGCGCTGGCCTCGGCTGACGGCACCGCGGCCTGGCTCGACCCGACCCAGCTCACCCCGGCGGACCTGGCGGCGCTCGGCGGCTGGCTCGCCGACGCCCACCAGCCGAAGGCCGCGCACGACGTCAAGGGCCCGATGCTCGCCCTCGCGGAGCTGGGCCTGACGCTGGCCGGCGTCACCAGCGACACCGCGCTGGCCGCCTACCTGGCCCTGCCCGGCCAGCGCTCGTTCGACCTGGCCGACCTGGTCGCCCGCTACCTGCACCGCGATGTGGCGGTGGAACCCGCCGGCAACGGCCAGCTCACCCTCGATGGCTCCGGGGAGGCGGAGGAGTCGCACGCCGACGCCGTGCGGGCCCGCGCCTGCCTGGAACTCGCCGACGAGCTCGACGCGGACCTCGAGCGCCGCAGCGCCGCCACGCTGCTTCGCGACATGGAACTCCCGCTCGTCACGGTCCTCGCCGGGATGGAACGAGCCGGCATCGCCGCCGACGAGGAGCATCTGACCGAGTTGCAGAAGCACTACAGCGGCGAGGTCGCGGCCGTCGCCGCGCAGGCCCACGAGATCGTGGGCCGGGCGTTCAACCTCGGCTCGCCCAAGCAGCTCCAGCAGATCCTGTTCGACGAGCTCGGCCTGCCCAAGACCAAGAAGATCAAGACCGGCTACACCACCGATGCCGACGCCCTCGCCTGGCTCGCCGTCCAGTCCGACCATCCGCTGCTGCCGGTGTTGCTGCGCCACCGCGACGTCGCCCGGCTCAAGACCGTCGTCGACTCGCTGCTCCCCATGATCGACGACGCGGGCCGCATCCACACCACGTTCAACCAGATGATCGCCGCCACCGGCCGGCTGTCGTCCACCGATCCGAACCTGCAGAACATCCCGATCCGCACCGCCGAGGGGCGCCAGATCCGGCGCGCCTTCGTCGTCGGCCCCGGCTACGAGACCCTGCTCACCGCGGACTACTCGCAGATCGAGATGCGGATCATGGCGCACCTGTCCGGCGACGAGGGCCTCATCGAGGCGTTCGGGTCGGGGGAGGACCTGCACACCTTCGTCGCCGCCGAGGCGTTCGGGCTGCCGGTCAGCGAGGTTGACCCGGAGCTGCGCCGGCGGATCAAGGCGATGTCCTACGGACTGGCGTACGGGCTGTCCGCCTTCGGCCTCGCCGGCCAGCTCGGCATCGCCCCCGACGAGGCCCGCGAGCACATGGACGCCTACTTCGCCCGCTTCGGCGGGGTCCGAGACTTCCTGCGCGGCGTCGTCGAACGGGCCCGCCGCGACGGCTACACCGAGACGATCCTCGGCCGGCGGCGCTACCTGCCCGACCTGACCAGCGACAACGCCCAGCGCCGGCAGATGGCCGAGCGCATGGCGCTCAACGCCCCGATTCAGGGCTCGGCCGCCGACATCATCAAAATCGCCATGCTGGGTGTCGACCGGGCGCTGCGGGCCGGTGGGCACGCCTCCCGGCTACTGCTCCAGGTCCACGACGAACTCGTGCTGGAGATCGCCCCCGGCGAGTACGGCGCGGTCGAGGCGCTCGTCCGCGCCGAGATGACCTCCGCCTACACCATGTCGGTGCCGCTCGACGTCAGCGTCGGCTCCGGCCGGACCTGGGACGACGCGGCCCACTGATGCCGGAAATGCCGTTCCTCGGGCGGGCACGCCGTGATGATCCGCATACGTTCTGGCGGGCATTTCTCGGCCTCCGGGCCATATGTCCAGACCTGGTCTCGGCGCCGTGGGAGAATGTATCGGGTGCATGTTACTCGCTCCGCTCCACCGGCTATGTTGAAGAAAGCCTGACCCGGATCTCGTAGCGTCACGGGTGGTGATCTCGGTCCGGGATCGCCGCCGGCCGGCGCGGCCTGCTGTTTTTCAGCCGAGCATGTCGGCACAGCCGATATCTCCGCCGTCCTACCGTGGCGGGAACGACCGGCTCGGCAGGAGGCTGCGATGCCGGCCGTTTCCTGCGGCTGAGCGTCGAGGTCCGCCGGGACAGGCCTGGCCGGGGCGCCCGGCCAGGTTCGATCCGTGGGCCGGACACGTCCCGCGGGCCGGTGGAGCGGCGGGGAGGGATGCGGCTCGTGCTCAGCGGTGGTTCGTACGCCGACCGTCGGCGCTTCCTCGTCGTCGCGCCGACTGGCGCCGTCGCGCTCTTCCTACTCGCCGCCGTCGTGCCCGGTTCGCCGGGCTATCTGCGCTGGGAGACCTGGGTCGGGGTACTGGTCGCGACGGTCAACATCCTGATCGGGTGGGTGGCGAAACCGCGTTGGGCCTGGGTGCCGCTGTTCGCCCCCGCCTCGCTCGCCATCTCGCTCGGTCTCGGCCTCGCCGCGTCCACCTCCGGCCGTCAGACCGAAATGTATCTGGTCTGGTTTCCGCCGATGTGCGCGTATGTTGCTCTCGTTTCAATCCCCGGTGCGATTCTGGTCATCGCCGTGATTATCGGGGCGCTCGCGGCCGGAGTGGTGGTCGGCGGCGACCTGAACGAGACCGCCGGCCCCGCGGTGTCCGCGGCGATCTGTACGATCGCGGCCGGATCGATCGTGAAAGGTTTGTTCCGCGCGGGTCTGCTGCAGAGCTACCTGGATCCGCTCACCCGTCTAGCCAATCGGGCGGGCACCCTTGAACGCGGCGAAAGGACCGTTGCGGAGATTCAGGCGGCCGGACGGGAGGCGATCCTGGTCCTTGTCGACATCAATCGGTTCCACGAAATCAACGATGCGTTGGGGCACGTCGGCGGCGACCGGCTGTTGCAGATCATCGCGCGGACGCTTGCCACGCTCGAACCGAGGCCGGCGTTCGTCGGTCGCGCCGGCGGGGACGAGTTCGCCCTGGTCTTCCAGGGGATGCCGGCCCCGGCGACGGTGGCTGCCGCATCACGCCGACCGGATGCGTCGCTGGCCGCGCCCACTCCGGCGGAGACGAAGCGGCGCTGGGCGCTCGGGCACCAGGTCCTGCGCCAGATCCAGGGTCCCTTCCAGGTCTGCGGTGTCGACGTCGAGGTGGATGCCTCCGTCGGGATCGCCGTGGCCCCCCGCGACAGTGCCACCATGGGCGGGTTGCTGACCTGCGCCGACTCGGCGCTGCTGCGGGCCAAGCGGGTGGGGGAGAGCCTCGGGCTGTGGGATCCCGGCATCACCGGGGTACGCCCCGAGGAGATCGCGCTGTACGCGCAGCTGCGCAACGCGATCATCCGCGACGAGCTGCTGTTGTTCTACCAGCCGCTGCAGTCGGCGCGCTCGGGCGAGATCGTCGGCGCGGAGGCGCTGCTGCGCTGGCACCATCCGACCCGGGGGCTGCTGGCGCCGGGGGTGTTCCTACCCGTCGCCGAACGTTCGCCGCTGATCGCCGATCTGACCCGCTGGGTCCTCGACGAGGCGCTACGCCAGTGCGCCGCCTGGGCTCGAGAGAGCCTGCACCTGCCGGTCTCGGTGAACCTCTCCGCCCGGATGCTGGTGCTCGACGACCTGCCGCAGGTCGTCGCCGACTCGCTGGCGGCCCACGGCCTCGCCAGCGACGTCCTCACCCTGGAGATCACGGAGAGCGCGCTGGTCACCCAGCCGGCCCGGGCGGCCACGATGCTGAACGAGCTGCGCAGGCAGGGGGTCGCACTGTCCCTGGATGACTTCGGCACCGGCTACAGCTCCATGGAGATCCTCAAGGCGCTCCCGTTCGACGAGGTCAAGATCGACCGCGGTTTCGTCACGGATGCCCGCGGCAGCCTGCCCGACGCCGCGATCGTGCGCTCGGTGCTCGACCTGGGTCACCGGCTCGGGCTGCGGGTGGTCGGCGAGGGCATCGAGGACGAGCGCACGCTTGCGATGATGATCGACCTCGGCTGCGATCTGCTCCAGGGCGAGGCGATCTCGGTACCGCTGCCGGCGGCGAAGATGTCCGAGCTGCTTCGGTCCCGGGGCGCCGCGGTACGGCCGTCGGCCCCGCAGGAGACCTTCCCGGCATCGGACCGCGCGCCTGCGGAGTGCGCCGGTGCGGTATCTGACGGCGCAGCGGCCGAGGGCGAGGGAGACGGTGGTGAGGAGCCTGCGGAGGCCGGGCGCTCGGTGCAACCCCTGACCGGGGACGAGTCGGGGACCGCAGCGGCGGGGCGCGGGGAGGAGCGAGAGGCATCCGCGCGGGCGGGCCGGCGCATCGGGGGTCGACCGAAGCCGAACGGCTGACCATGAGTGCCCGAGGACCGGCCGCGGCAACGATTCGAGCGCGTGGGTCAGCTCGTGGCCGCTGCACCCGGGGGCGCCGCCGGGGCGGTGGGCGCCAGTGACGCGCAGGCGGCCCGAGCGGTACGCCAGGTGTCGGCATCCACGCCGGGCGGGGCAGCGGTCGAGCCCGGGCCCGCAGCGCCGCCGGGTCCACCGCCGGCACCAGGGCCCCCGCCGCCGCTGTTCGGCGCGCCCGACGGCGGGGCGCCGCTCGGACGGGCGCCCTGCGCCGGCGCGCTTCCCGCCGTGCCGGCGCCCGGAGTCGGCAGCGTCACCCCGTTGTTCGCGAGGCAGGTCCGGTAGGAGGCCATCGCACCTGTCCCACCAGCGGCGGTAGTCGCCCCCGTCGTCGGAGTCGCCCCCGTCGTCGGAGTCGCCCCCGCGGAAGGGGTCACCGCCGAGGCCGCGGCGGCCGCCGAGCCGCTCCCACCGCCTCCGCACCCCGCCAGCGCGGCCGCCAGGGTGACCGTCAGCAGCGGCAGGATAAGCCGGTGCCACCGTGTCGCGATGCCGTCTCGGCACGCAAACCGGGACGTCCTGACGTCGTTCATGCTCCTCCTCGGGGCAGCGGGACTGCCGGTGTGAGCACCGACCGGTGGACACACTGCCGGGCCCCGCTGTGGGGAGCCTGTGCCGAGTCTGGGGATTACATACGATCCACGGGATTTGTGCGGTTATGGGCGGCGTCAGACCGCGATGCCGACCTCGTGCCACGCTTCGACGACGGCCTTGCGCTCGTCCGCGCCGAACAGCACGCCGGCCTGGCGGCTCGTCACCGCCGCGAACGAGCGGAAGGTCGCGTTCGGCCGAACCTGCGGCGAGCGCAGGCTCTCGTACCAGATGCGGCCGGCCCGCTCCCACGCGTGCCCGCCGAGCGCGATCGCGGCGAGGTAGAACGCCTTGTTGGGGATTCCCGAGTTGATGTGGACGCCGCCATTGTCGCCAGTCATCTTGACGTACTTGGACATATGCCCAGGCTGGATATCGTCGCCGAGTACGGGATCGTCGTAGGCGGTGCCGGGGTCCTTCATCGACCGCAGCGCGACGCCCTGCACCGCGTTGGTGAGCAGCCCGTTGCCGATCAGCCAGTCGGCCTGCTCGGCGGTCTGCCCGAGCGCGTGCTGCTTCACCAGGGAGCCGAAGACATCGCTGACCGATTCGTTGAGCGCCCCGGACTGATTGACATACATCAGCGCCGCCTCGTCCTCGGTGACGCCGTGGGTCAGTTCGTGCCCGATGATGTCCAGCGATACGGTGAACCGCTGGAAAAGTTCGCCGTCGCCGTCGCCGAACACCATCTGCCGGCCGTTCCAGAAGGCGTTGTCGTAATGGTCGCCGTAGTGGACCGTGGCGAGCAGTGCCATTCCCTCGTCGTCGATCGAGTCGCGGCCGAACGCATCGGAGTAGAACGTGAACGTGGCGCCGAGACCGTCGTAGGCCTCGTTGACCGCCACGTCGTCGACCGCCGCGTCGCCCTCGGTGCGGACGGTCCGACCCGGCAGCGTCTCGGTGCCGGCGGCGTCCCCCACGGTGCGGCGCGGGCCGTCATCCGGGCTGAGCCGCGGCGGTGCTGCGCCGCGCTGCGCCGCGCGAAGCTGGCCGTTGTGGACGCGGATCGTGCGGTGCGAGCTGTCCTGGACGAGGGTGGACAGCGCCCAGGAACGCTGATCGTCGCTGCCGTTGCGGACGATGCGTTCGAGGATGTGCGGCGGGATGGCGCAGGGCGCGCAGTGGCCCAGCGTGGTGGGCTGGCCCAGCGCGCTGGGATGGCTTGGCGTGACGGGGCGAGGACGAGGCATGGTCGACTCCGGGGAGTGGGGGCGGCGACCGAACCGAGGTCCGGCGTGCATCCGACGGGTGGCGTGACCCGCAGCTACCGACCCTGCTACCTGCGGCGCAGAATGTCCAGACTCTGTCGATGCGTCTGCATGGTGCGGTTATTGGACTACGGCGTGTTATCGCCATTTCCGCGATGTCTTTTCATTGACAATCCAGCCTGCCTGCCGCGCCACCGTCGGAGTCCGACCCGTCCGGCCGCCTGGGCCAGCGCCAGCGCCAGACCGCCGAGCACGAGATAGGTCATGTGCGCGTCCAGCCAGTTCACGGCGCCACGCATCCACGGGGCCACCGCCCGCGCCGCGGTCAGGTAAAGCGCGGCCGACAGCAGGGAGCCGGGAATCAGGAACCGCAGGAAGCGGCGCATCGGCACGTCGCCCGCGCCGAGCGCCGCGTCAACCGCCGCATTGGTGTTGACCAGGCAGAACCACAGCAGGGGAGTCTGGGTCCTCGGGCGGGCCAGGGCCGTGACCAGCCGGCTGCGGCCGAGGCGTCGCAGCAGGATCGATCGGATGTTGTTGCGGGCCAGCCCGAAGTAGCCGACGTCAACCAGGGCCCGAAAGAACGCGGCGATCAGCAGGGCCGGCACGAACGGCACCGACCCACCGACGAGCAGCAGGATCGCCCAGGTGGGCCGTAGCGTGATGAGCAGCAGCGGTGCGCGGTCGGCGAGCGCGGGCACCAGGGCCAGCCCGATGGCGCCGAGACCGAGCAGTGAGCCGGTAAGCAGCGCCGGCCACAGCCGGTGGGCGAGGCGTCGCAGCCCGCTTGACCCCGCCTGCGCCAAGCCGTCGCCCTGCGCCACCTCGGCCACCTCGCTGGCGGGCAGGCCGGCGACAGGGCCGGGACCGATCGGGTCGGCACTGGCGGGCAGGGAAAGGGCCTGCGCCCGCCCCTGTTCGGCTGCCCTCACGCGGCCCAGTCTGCCAACCGCTCTGCGTGCCGCGAAAGCGGCCAGCCGCGATGGCCGGCCGATGTCTCCCGCTGGCAGCCGTGCTGGCGAGGTGTCGGAGCACCGCGATCGGCGCGGCCGCCGGGGGGGGGAATCCTGACATCGGCGGCAGGGTGGCGCATGTGCCTGCCTGGGCTGGCAGACTCGGCCTGTGCTCACAGTGGGTCTGACGGGTGGAATCGGGTCGGGTAAGAGCGCGGTCGCCTCGCGTCTCGCGGCCCGTGGTTCGCTGCTGATCGACGCTGACCAGATCGCCCGGGACGTGGTCGCGACGGGGACCCCGGGCCTGGCCGCGGTGCTGGCGGAGTTCGGAGCCGAGCTGGTCGCGCCCGATGGCAGCCTCGACCGCCCGGCACTCGGCCGGATCGTCTTCGCCGATGCCGCGGCTCGCGGGCGGCTGGAGGCGATAGTCCATCCGCTCATCCGAGCCGAGACCGGCCGGCGGATCGCGCAGCTGCCCCCGGACGGGATCGTCCTGCACGACGTTCCGCTACTCGTCGAGGTGCACGCGGAGGGCAGCTACGACCTGGTGCTGGTCGTCGAGGCACCGCGCGAGCTGCGGCTGGTGCGGTTGGAGGGCCGCGGTCTGCCCCGCGACCAGGCACTGGCCCGGATGGCCACGCAGGCCACCGACGAGCAGCGCCGTGAGGCCGCCGACATCGTCATCGACAACAGCGGCAGCCTCGACGAGCTCGACGCGCGCCTCGACGAGGTCTGGCAGGAGCTGCTTGCCCGCCGTGACGCCCGCGCCGCCGCCGAGCAGCCCCCGGCCGCCACCCTGTAGCCCTACTGCGCCGTAACCCCACTGCGCCGTAACCCCACTGCGCCATAGCCCCACTGCGCCATAGCCCCTACTGC
>NZ_JANEZT010000246.1 GCF_025403405.1 Frankia tisae | reverse complement strand
GGCTCGGAGATGTGTATGAGAGACAGGGGGGATGGTGGGGTGCATCGTGCGGGTGACGAACCCGTCGGATTCCAGGGCGCGCAGCGTCTGGGTGAGCATCTTCTGGGAGACGCCCTCGATGCGGCGGGCGAGCTCGGTGTAGCGCATCGTGGCGTCGCGCAGCAGCGCGTCGACGATCAGTACCGTCCACTTGCCGGCGATGTGGTCGAGGACCTGGCGGGTCGGGCACTTCGCGCAGAAGGCGTCCGCGGGCAGGCCCGAGGACTCGACCATGGTGCGATCATCCATGCGGGAGAGAGTAGCGCACCATTTAGTGCCTTCTTCCGAATGGAGAGCCACTCCCCGACAGTGAGTGCCATGACGCAGCTCCTGCCACCCGGACCCGCCGTCGGTCTCGTTCCGTCCACCCTGCCGACCCTGTCGGTTGCGGACGCGATCCGGACCCGCCGCACGGTCCGGCACTACCGGCCCGACCCGATCCCGGCCGCCACCCTCGACGCCCTGCTCGCCCTGGCCATCGAGGCGCCCACGTCCTGGAACCTGCAGGACCGTTCGATCGTCGTCGTCAGCGACGAGGCGGGCCGGGAAGGTCTCCTGCGTGCCACCGGCGGGCAGCCGCAGCCGGCCGAGGCCCCGGTCGTCCTCGTCTTCGTCGCGCAACCGCAGGCCTGGCGCGCCGACCGGGCCGACATCTACGACCAGGCCCGCCGGGCCGGTGCCTGGTCGGAGGACTTCATCGCCATGTTCGCGGCCGCCGCCGACGACTTCCAACACGGCCTGGAACGGCGCGGCCTGCTGCGCGAGTATGCGATCAAGGATGCGATGATCGCTGCGACCTACGTGCTGCTCGCCGCCACCGAGCTGGGTCTGGCCAGCTCACCGATGAACGGCTGGGACGAGGCCGCCGTGAAGGAGACCATCGGCATCGCCGACCGCGACGACCTCGCCATCGCCCTGCTGATCGCCCTCGGCCATCCCGCGGAGGAACGCCGCCACCCCGGCCGGCGTCCCGTCGAGCACAACGTCTTCCATCAGCGTTATCGGCGCGCCGACGGGACGTGAAGCTTCAGTTCCCGTCGAAGGCCGCGGCCGCATCGGCCCCATCGGCCGCATGGGCCGCCTCGGCCTCGGTGACCGCCGCCGGACGGCCGGTGCGCAACAGGAGGGCCACGGCGACCGCGGCCACGGCGGTGGCGACCGCACCGCCGAGGAAGGCGACGTGCATGCCGTCGACGAAGGCCGTGCGGGCGTGGCTGGCGGCCGGTTCACCGAGGTGGGCGGCGACCCCCAGCGAGGAGCGGGCCTTCTCGACGAGGGCCGACGGGACGGCGGCGGGCAGGGCCAGGTGGTTGCGGTAGGTGGCGCTGAGCAGGCTGCCGAGGACGGCGATGCCCAGGGCGCCGCCGAGCTCGCGGGACAGGTCGTTGACGGCGGAACCGACGCCCTGCAGCGCCGGCGGCAGGCTGTCGGTGATGGCGGTGGTCGCCGGGGTCATCGCCAGGCCCATCCCGAGGCCGAGCGGGTACAGCCCGGCCAGCAGCAGCCAGTAGGGGCTGTCCTGGCCGATCCGGGACAGCACCACCATCCCGGCGGTGATCAGGACCAGTCCGGCGACGCAGCAGGCGCGGGCGCCTACGGCGGCGGCGACCTTCGGGGCGAAGCGGGCGGCGGGTATCAGCCCGGCCGTCATCGGCAGCACGCTGACCGCGGCGACGAGCGCGCTGTCCCCGCGGACGAGCTGCAGGTACTGCATGATCACGAAGATCATCCCGAAGAAGGCGAAGAACTGCAGCAGGATCGAGACGGTGCCCGCCGCGAACGCCGGCCGGGTGAACAGCCGCGGGTCCAGCAGCGGCGCGCGGGTGTGCAGTTCCCACGCGACGAACCCGACCAGCAGCACCACCCCGATGCCGAGCCCGGTCAGCGTGGCGGCGCCGAGCCAGCCGTGCTCGGGCGCCTCGATGATCGAATAGACGAGGGCGCCGAGGCCCGCGACCGAGATCACGGCGCCGACGACGTCGAGCCGCGGGCCGTCCGGGTCGGCGGAGTCGGGCACGAACCGCCAGGTCCCCAGCGCGGCGGCGGCGGCGAGGATGACGCCGAGCACGAACACCGAGCGCCACGACCATGCTTCCAGCAGCAGGCCGGAGGTGAGCACCCCGACCACGGCGCTGGCCCCGGCCACCGCCGCCCACACGCCGACCGCGGCGGCCCGCCGTTCCCGCGGGAACGTTCCGGTGATCGTCGACAGGGTCGCCGGCATCACCAGCGCCGCGCCGAGCCCGAGCACGCAGCGCAGGCCGATGAGCGCCGTCGCGCTGCTCGTGAACGGCGCCGCCGCCGAGCCGGCTCCGAAGATCAGCAGTCCGATCAGCAGGGCGCGGCGCCGCCCGAACCGGTCACCCAGCGCACCCGCCGGCAGCAGCAGCGCGGCGAAGACCAGGCTGTAGGCGTCGATGATCCAGGACAGCCGGGTCTGTGAGGCGTGCGTGTCGGCGGCGATCGAGGGCAGGGCGACGTTCAGCGACGACATCGCCGAGATGACCGTCGCCAATGCCACGCAGGTGACGACGAGCACCCGCGTGTGATGGACGGGCGGCCCCGCCGCCGCCAATCCGTCCGCCGCCAATCCGTCCGGGGTCATGGCCCCCGCGGGCGTGTCCGGTGCGGCTTCCGCCGCCGATGTGGTCATGTCGGCTCCTCCAGCTCGGTGCGGTTCAGCTCGGTGTGCTGGTGGAACTGTGGCGGCGGCGTCCGTAGTTGTTCAACCGTGATGAATTCTTCGCCGCGGCGCGGGCGGCGGCCCGGCAGTCCCGACGTGCGGGCCCAGATCCTCGCCGTGGCCCGGGACCGGTTCCACCGCGAGGGCTACGACGGCGTCACGATGCGCTCGCTCGCCGCGGACGTGGGCGTCGACGCGGCGCTGATCAGCTACTACTTCGGCTCCAAGCGCGGCCTGTTCGCCGCCGTCCTGGATGTCTCCGTCCACCCGGCGGACGTCCTGGCCAAGCTGCTCGAAGGCGACCTGGAGACCCTGCCCCAGCGGGCGGTCCGCACCCTGGTGATGGTCTGGGACCAGCCGGAGATGGGGATGCCGCTGCTGTCCGCGGCCCGCGCGGCGGTCGCCGATCCGGAACTCGCGGCACTCATCCGCCGCGGCCTGCACCGTGAGCTGATCGACCAGCTGGCCGACCGGATCGGCGGCGCCGACGCCCGCCACCGCGCCGGCACGTTCGTCGGCCAGATCGGCGGCCTGGTGTTCACCCGCTACGTCCTGGCCGTCGAACCGCTCGCCTCCATGACCGCTGATGAAATAGTCCGCACCCTCGGCCCCGCCCTGCGCACCACCCTGTTCGGCCCCGTCGCCATCCCCGCCCGCCGTCCGCACGTCGCCGGCGGCTCTGCCCGCGGGCCGGCGCCCAGGTAGAGGACCGAAAGCCTGCCGTCGCCCAGGCGGTGTCGGAGATTGGCACTGGGGGGTGTCGGAGACTGGTAGTGGCGGATGCGGGCGCACAGAGCCCGTTGCCTCGCAGTGGTCGTCGTGATCGAACCCGTTGTTCTTTCCTGCAGCATAATTCGGGGCAGCGCAGCGGTTCGGGGGAGGAAACGGTTGCCGTTCACGTTGAGTCATCCTGCGGCGGTGCTGCCACTGCGGCGGCTCGGCCTGCCGATGAGCGCGATGGTGGCCGGATCGATGGTTCCGGACGTGCCGGTGTTCCTCGAGTGGCCGCAGCTGTACCGGCTCACGCACAGCCTGCTCGGCGTGGTGACGGCCGGTCCGGTGCTGGCGCTGGTCGCGCTGGCGGTGTGGTTCAACCTGACCCGCGATGCCGCGGTCGAGCTGGCGCCGGATTCGGTCCGGCTGCGGCTGGCTCCCCGAGTTCGGCTCACGGGACGCCAGTGGCTGCTGGCACCGGTGGCCGCGAGCGTCGGAGCCGTGACGCATGTGGTCTGGGACGACTTCACCCACCAGCAGCGGTGGGGCGTTCGGCAGGTGGCCTGGTTGAGCGCCCAGCACGGCGCCCTGCCCGGGTACAAGTGGCTCCAGTACGGCATGAGCGTGGCCGGGCTGGTCGTCGTCGCGGCGGCGATCGCCGCCCACCTGCGGGCGTTGCCACGAGGGCCGCGGCGACCACGTCGGCACCCGTCGGAGTCGGTGGTCCTTCCGGTGGCGGTATTCCTCGCTGCGGGGGCCGGCGCCGCCGCCGGCCTGGCGAACGTGTCACACGGGCTGCATGCCGTCGCCTTTCGTGGCGCCGTCACCGGCGTGATGGCGCTGGTAGCCGGGTTGCTCCTCGTCGCCGTCGGATGGCAGGTGGCAACGCGGACATCGGCATGACGAGCGCTGAACCGGGCCACCCGTCCCGGTCTCGACCTCGCTCCAGTGATCATGGTGTTCCCGCGGAACCGCGCGCCGTGTACAGGAGACGCAGGAAGCTCAGGCGGCGCCGGAGTGCATGCTGACGACGTTGCCCTTGACGTGGTTGACGACAAGATCCTCCAGGCAGCCGCGCAGGCGGCGGCGGGTGTCCTTCGGCAGGGAGGGGTGCAGCACGGCCCGGAAGGTCCGCTCGCCTGCCGGGATCGGCTCGTCCTCGCCGGTCCAGCCGATCGTGGCGATGCAGGTCTGCCACAGGGCCGTCGCGGCGAAGCTGTCGCCGTGCCCGAAGTCGTTGTCCTTGATCTTGAACAGGACGGTCGTCTGTGCCTCGACGCCGGCGCCGCCGTGGTACTCGGTTGCCTCCTGGAGCAGGTGCACCCCGCCGAGGACGACCGCGACGGCGACGGCGAACACGAGCAGCGGGCGCAGCGCCTTCATCGCGGGCTGGTCGGCTGGCGCAGCAGGCGCAGCGGATCTGCCGAGTCGTCGAGCAGGCCACCCGGCGGCGGGCCGAGCCTCGCCATCGTCGCGGCGACCCCGGGGTCGGCGGCGCTGCCGGCGGTCGCGCGGGCCAGCCGCTCCACCACCCAGGCCAGGCCCGACAGCAGCAGCCCGGCGCCCATGAGGATCGGGATGAACACCGGTGCGGACGAACCGTCGGGGCGCAGCCAGTCGAACACCGCCGTGCGCTGCGGCGGGGCCTCCCGCAGCCGGGCCTCGATGCGCCGGCGCCGCTCGGGGCTCGCCTGCGCGGTGGCGGCAAGCCGGCCGATGCGCTGCCACAGCGTCACCCCGACCAGCATGACCTCGACGGCGATGAAGATGACCCCGCTGGTCAGCGCCCGGTTCCACTCCCACCGGTACAGGTAGACGAAGAAGTAGGCCCCCGAACCGATCAGCGTGATCGCGGCGATCCCGGGAACGACGAATCTCCTCATGCGCTCAAACCCCGCTCTCGGCGGGCTCGGCGCCGGCTTCGGTGTTGCCAGCTTCGGTGCCGCCGGCTTCGGTGCCGCCGGCCTCGACGCGTTCCACCTCGCCGGCGCTGCCGTCCACGATCACCTCGTCGCCGTCGGCGAACGTCGTCGTGGCGTCGGCGACGCCGATCACGGCGGGGACGCCGTACTCACGGGCGAGGATCGCGAGGTGGCTCAGCGGGCTGCCGGTCGTCGACACCAGGCCCGCCAGCTCCGGCAGCGCGCTGGCCAGCGCCGGATCGAGCGTGTCGACGACGAGGATCCGGCCGGCGGCGTCGGACGGGTCGTGGGTGACCGTGCCGCGGGCCCGCCCGGGGCTGACCCCCTGGGTGGCGCCGGCGTTGCGGCCCGCCGCGACGATGCGCCCGTCGGCCGACAGCCGGAACGCGGCGGGCAGGGCCGCACCGCGGGCGGCGGCCGCCTGCACCGGGACGGACGCGGCGAGGTCATGCGAGATCGTCAGCTCCCGCAGCCGGTCGAGTGTCAGATGCCGCACGTCGGCGGGATGGTGCAGCTGGCCGTGGCGGGCGAGGCGCCGGCCGAGTTCCATCGCCGCCTGCGCGGTCAGCTCGTGCAGCCAGCGGGCCCGCAGCCGGACCGCCTCGCGGGCCACCGCGACCGGGTCGTCGCCTTCGCCGGTGGGCAGGCGCACGTAGGCGGGGGTCGGCGGCAGGGCACCCGGGCCACCGATGGCTGGTGGGATCAGCGCCAGGCTCTCGGGATGGCGCGCGACGATCTCCGCGTCGGTCATCCCGTCCTCCCGGGCGCGGGAGACGGCGGCGAGCGCCACGGCGGCCCCGGTCGTCGCGGTCGCCCGGGCGTCGAGGAAGAACCCGGCGAGCACCTCGTGGGCGTGCACCCCGCGCAGCGTCGTGCGCGCGTTGGTGAGCAGCAGGTGGAGCTGGTGGTCGGTGAGGGTGGCGGGGGCCGGCACCGCACGCAGGTCGGCGTCGACCTCTTCGACGAGGTCGCCGACGATCGCGGGGAAGGCGCCGCGCAGCCGGCCGAGCCGCCAGGCCGCGCGCAGCCGGCGCATCCCCGGCCGCGGGTCCAGCGGCATCCACCACCGCCGCCGCGGCCTGATCACGCCCAGGGCCTCCAGGTCGACGGCGACCCGGCCCTCGACGTCGATGACGAACCGGCGGCGCAGGTGGCCTCGGCCCGTCGCCCCGGACAGCTGCAGCGCCTCACGCAGCCCGTCCTCCAACGGCGGCACCCACAGGTCCAGTTCGAGGTGGGCCAGCGGCTCGGGGAACGTCTCGGCCACCGGGCCGGGGCCGAAGACCCGGCCGTGCGCGACGGGTACGGCCGCCGTGATCGGCCGGCTCTGCAGCAGCCGCAGCGTGCCGTCCGGCTCGATGAGCCATTCCATGTCCTGCGGGGCGCCGAAGACCCGCGCGGTGCGCCGGGCGAGGCGGGCGAGCTGGCCGCGCTGGCGGGCGTGGACCGCCGCGGGGACCGTCCCGTCGACGGACTTCAACCGCCCGCGCCGGGTCAGCAGCAGCGAGGTGCCGGTGACCTGGCCGCTGACGATCGCCTCGGGCAGCCCGTCGGTCATCGACACCAGGATGCGGGAGCGGCTGCCGGTCAGCGGGTCGAGGCCGAACATCACTCCGCCGACGCGGGCCTGCGCCATCGGCTGGACCAGCACGGCGATCGGGGCGTCCACCGGGCCGACGCCGGCCGCCGAGGCGACGACCTTGCCGACCGCCTCGGCGAAGGCGTCCCAGCCGGTGACGTGCAGCACGGACAGGTACTGGCCGGCCATCGACGACGACGCCGAGTCCTCCGCCACGGACGACGAGCGCACCGCCAGCGGCCGGCTCCCGTCGTCGCTGAGCTCCTGCCACCGCTCGTGGATCGCGTCGCCGTGGGCCGGCTCGGCCCCGCCGGGCCGACCGGTCGCCGCGGTGGTGACGACGAAGCCGGGGATCACCGGCAGCCCGGCGCGGGCGGCGACGGCGAGGTTGGCGGCCTTCGCGCCGACGAGGGCGGTGTCGCTCGCCGTCGGCTCGTCCAACCGGACGACCAGCGGCCCGGGGGCGATCGCGTCGTCCTTTGGCATCGATCCCCCCACACCTCACCTGTCCCTTAGCGGACGAGGCTACCCAGATGGGCGGGGTTCAGCGGGGTGAGGCGAGATTCCCCTCACCGCGGCGGCAGGCGAGCCGGTCGTGGGCGCGGTGGAAGACGCGGTCGACTCCGGCGAGCAGCAGCACGGCGAAGATCGTGCCGGCCACGACGTCGGTCGGCCAGTGCACGCCGAGGTACACCCGGGTCGACCCGATCGCGGTGACGACCACGCACGATACGGCGATGCTCGCCCGCCAGGCCCGCCGCGACGACGTGTACAGCGAGATCACGATCGGGACCATGCCCCACAGCGCCGCGGCGGCCATCACGTGGCCGCACGGGAAGGACGGGCCGACCCCGGCGACCATCCGGTCGATGTTCGGCCGCGGCCGGTCGACCAGCGCCTTCGCGGTGAACTCGACCAGCGGCCGCAGGGCGGTGACGGCGAGGACGGTGGCGCCGACCGTCCGGCACCGGGCCCAGGCGACCAGCCCGAGCAGCGGGCCGAGGGTGTAGACGACCCGGGAGCTGCCGAGGAACGACACCCGCCGGACGATCCAGTCCAGCGTGCCGGTGCGATGGGCGATGACCCAGGATTCGATCGGGGAGTCGAGATGGCCGACGACGAACCCGTTCGCCCAGTGCACGGTCACGGCCATCACGGCCAGGATCGCGGCGAGGACGGCCAGGCGGCGCCGGCCCGGGACGAGCACCGGGGCGGCCGAGGTCGGAACGTGCCGCCGGCCCTCCAGGAAGGCCGGGGCCGGGAGACGGGGGGACTCGAGGACTTCGGTCGTGACAGTCATTAGCACAAGAGCGTATAAGCCCGTTCCCCGGGTGTCTCGGCCACGGCCGGTGCGATCATGGCGCACCGGCCGTCCGTGGCGGCGGTCAGTCCCACATGAGACCGCCGTCGATGAGCAGGGAGTGGCCGGTGATGAACCCGGCCTCGTCGGAGAGCAGGTAGGCGACGGACCCGGCGACCTCCTCCGGGGTGCCGATGCGCCCCATCGGGACGAGGGAGGCCCATTCCGCCTGCTGCTCCGGGCCGTAGCCGGCCAGCCCCTCGGTGAGGATCGTGCCGGGGCAGACGGCGTTGACGCGGATGTTGCGCCGGGCGTACTGCAGCGCCGCGTTCTTCGTCAGGCCGACGACGCCGTGCTTGGCGGCGGTGTACCCGGCCATCGACGGGGCGTTCTTCACCCCGGCGTTGGACGCCATGTTCACGATCCGGCCGTGGCCGGCGTCGACCATGTGGCCGAGCTCGGCGCGCAGGCAGAGGAACACGCCCCGCAGGTCCACCCCGAGGACCCGGTCCCAGTCCTCGATGGGCAGCAGGTGCAGGTCCGTCGGCGCGTGCGCGACGCCCGCGTTGTTCACGGCCATGTCCAGGCCGCCGAGCACCGACACGGCGGTGTCGAACAGCTCGGTGACGCTGGCGGGGTCGGCGACGTTCGCCGCCACGAAGCTCGCCTTCCCGCCCTGGTCGGAGATCCGCTGGACGGTCTCCTGACCGCCCTTCTCGTCGATGTCGGAGACCACGACCTGCGCGCCGTCGGCGGCCAGCCGCAGCGACACCGCGCGGCCCAGACCCGAACCCGCACCCGTGACGACGACTCCCGCTCCATCGAATGACATGACCACTCCCTCGTGACCGTCCCCCGTGAACGTTGTTGCCCTGCACATTTATCCTGCTCGGAAAGGACGTACCTACCCGTTCGTGCCATCGTCTGTCTGCTCACATCGCCGGCCCGGACGGCCGTCCGGCGCGTTCGGCGGGCAGCAGGCGGGGGACCGCCCGGACGTAGACGATCATGCCGAGGACCTCGACGAGGGTCTGGGTGACGACGGTGGCGGCGGCGATCGCGAACCGGTCGGGCAGCGACAGGGCCAGCGGCAGCACGACGAGCGAGTTGCGGGTGGCCCCGCTGAACACCACCGCCCGGGCGGCAGGGACGTCGAGGCGGAACAGCCGGGCGACACCGAGCCCGGCGAACGCCATGACGACGAGGAAGGCCACGTACGCGGGCACGACGGCGGCCACCTCGGCGAGGTCGTCGTCGATCTTCGGGGTCTGCGATGCGACCACAGCGCCCAGGACGACGACCATGAGCGGCACCATCGCCGTCCCGGCCGCCCCGGCGAACGCCGCGCCCGCGGGCCGGCGCGCGGCCCACGCCTGCACCGTCCAGGCCAGCGCGAGCGGGACGACGATCAGCCCGCCGAACGCCGCGAGGAACGGGCCGATCTCGACGACGTCGGCGAGCCCCGGGCCGAGGAAGGCCAGCAGGAACACCGGCAGCAGCAGCATCTGCGCGGCCAGCAGCACCGGCGTGGCGGCCAGCAGCGCGCCGGCGCGGGCGCCCGCGAGCCCGCTGAACACGATCACGTAGTCGACGCACGGGCACAGCAGAACGAGCAGCACGCCGAGCCGCACGGCCCGCTCGTCGGGCAGGAACGGCAGCATCGCGGCGACGACGCCCGGGACGACGACGAAGTTCACGGTGAGCACCGCGGCGAGGAACCGGCCCGCCCGCAGCGACCGCACCAGCTCGGCCGCCGGCACCTGCAGGAACGTCACGAACAGCAACGCCCCGAGCGCCGGGTTGATCGCCCGCGCCAACCCCGGCCCGGCGCCGGGTAGCGCCAGGCCCGCGACCGCCCCGGCGGCGATGGCACCCAGGTAGATCGGCACCTGCCACCGCTCCAGCGCCGCGGCGATCCGTTCCCGCACCGGTCCCCTCTCCGCCAGGTGTGCCGTCCCCACGCCGTTGTACCGGCGGCGGGTTTCAGGTGAGGTCGTCGACGGGGACCGGCGGGCGGG
>NZ_JANEZT010000245.1 GCF_025403405.1 Frankia tisae | reverse complement strand
GCAGCCGGCCCATGATGCCACCCCCCGGCACGTCGGGGATCTCGATGTCGAACCAGACCCGTTTGCCGCCTGGGGTGGTCTCGACTCCCCAGGCCAGCGACAGCGCCTCCACCAGCAGCAGGCCCCAGCCCGACTCGGGGTCGGGCTTGTTCTCCGCCGCCGCGCCCGGCCGCGGCAGGTGCCCGCCCTCGCGGTCCTCGACACTGATCCGCAGCCGGCCGGGCTCCAGCGACGCCCGCAGCACCAGGTCGCTGCGCGCGTGCAGGACCGCGTTCGTCACCACCTCGCTGACCAGCAGCGTCGCGTCGTCCACCGCGGTGATGCCGTAGTCGAGCATGACGTCGCGCATCGCCATCCGGGCCTGCCCGGCGGAGGCGGCCACCGCGGGCAGCGCCAGTTCGAGCAGCGGCGGGTTCACGGACTGGGTGGTCAGCACCAGCACAGCCGTGTCGTCGTCGGTGCGAGCCGGCAGGTCGGCGGCGATCAGGCAGCGTTCGAGCAGCGAACGGGCCGTCTCCTCGGTGGGGCCCTCGCCGGTGCCGGCGACCGTGTCCGGACCGAACCAGCTCCGCGCGGCGAAGCTGTCGCCACGGGCCCGGCGGCGCCGGTCGGCCCCAGCGCGGCGATCCCCGCCGGCGCGGAGATCCTCCCCGGCCCGGCGGTCCGGGCCGGTGCGACGCTCCCGGCCGCTACGGCGGTCGGCCATGCCCCGCGGCGGTCCGAGGGAGGGCCCGGGCGCCCGCCGGTCGATCCAGACGCCGGTCGACGCCCCGCCCGACCCGCCGGCCGCACCGCCGTCCGCGGCGGCCTCGCCGCCGGCCGCATCGGTCGCCCGGCGACCGTCGTCGGGGGTGCCGTCCGCCGCGGTCAGGCCGGACCGCGCGGCGGCCACCCGGGCGCGCTGCTCGATCAACCCGCAGCGCAGGTTTTCCAGGCCGTCGACCAGTGGCCGGCGCCGCGACTCCACCAGTCCGTCGGTGAACATCACCAGCGCCGACCCTGGCGGCAGCGTCACCGTCGTCTCGCTGAAGCCGCCGCCCTCGCCGACGCCGAGCGGCAGGCCCGGGTCGAGCACAAGGTAGTCCGGGTCCTCGTCGGGGAGAATCACCAGCGGGGCGGGGTGCCCGGCGTTGGCGATGGTCGCCCGGCCGGTGTGCCGGTCGTAGACCGCGTAGATGCAGGTGGCCAGCTGCAGCCCGGGCAGCAGGCCGACGACCCGGTCCAGCCGGGTGAGGACCTCCGCGGGACACCAGTCCTCCAGCGCATAGGCCCGCAGGGCCGCGCGGAGCTGGCCCATCACCGCGGCGGCCCGCAGCCCGCGGCCCATCACGTCGCCGATGGCGACCCCCACCCGGCCGCCGGACAGCGGGATCACGTCGTAGAGGTCGCCGCCGACCTCGGTACCTGCCGTCCCCGGGCGGTACTCCATGGCGATCTCGACACCCTCGAGGGCGGGCGGATGGGCCAGCAGCAGCGAGCGCTGCAGGGTCAGCGCGGACTCCTGGGCCTCTTTGAAGCGCAGGGCGTTGTCCAGCGCGAGGGCGCCGCGGCGGGCCAGGTCCTCCAGCAAGGAGACCTCGGCGTTGGTGTAGAAGCCCGCGCGGCGGCCGACGGTGATGGCGCCGAGGATCCGTCCGTGCACCGACAGCGGCACGTTCACCGTCGGGCCGCCCTGGATGCGGCGGAACTGCTGGTAGGCGGGCTCGTGCGGAAACGACAGCGAGGCCCGCACTTTGTCGAAGTCGGGCAGGCAGTAGGTCTGCCCGTTGCGCAGCACGACGCCGGGCGGGAAGTCGTCGGCGAGCGTGGGATGGCGGACCGCGACGACCGCCCGCATGATCTTGTCGACCTTCGGGTCGACGAAGACGCTGGCATCCAGCCGCACGTCGTCTCCGTCGCGCACCCAGACCATCGCACCGGTGCCGAAGCGCGGCACCGCGAGCCCGGCGATCAGGTCCGGGACGTGCTCCGGATCGAGGGTGCTGGCGAGGACGAGGCCGGCGTCGGCCAGGAACGACGACGGCGAGGCGGCCGGCCCACCCCCGCCATCGCTGCTCGCGGCACCGCGCAGCGCGCGGGCGATCCCCCACGCGCCGCGCAACCCCGCGGACGCCGAGCGGCGTACCTGCTGCGACATTCGGGCCGCCCCCCGCGAACTGCGGTCGAGTTCGGCATCCGCCGCGACGGTGATCGCGGACATGCCGGACGAATTCTCGGTGACAGGTCCGGACGTCGGGGCTGGATCCTCCCGCCCCCGACCGAATCCGACTCCCGGGACTACGCCGTAACGGCCAGTCACCTGGTCCACCCGCGGAAGTCTAGTTCGGTAACCGGATATCGCGCATGGCGAGAATCTCGACCCGAGCCGGGAGCGGTACCCCATCGCCATCCCTTCGCACCCTCAAGCCGGCTTTGCCACAGCCGATCCCGCGCCGGAGGAGCATGTGTCGCACCTGGGCGGCCGACCGCCCGTCGGCGGCCGGACCGCCGCCGCGGTGGGACAGTTCGAAGCAGTAGGGACGATCGGGATGATCGGACCGGCCGGGGCAGATCGGGCAGGCCCGCGGTGCTCGATGCGCCGTCGGCGACCAGGGCAGCCGGCATCCCGTCGCCAGCACCGGCGACGCCGCCAGGGTGGGTACCGGTCCAGACGGGGCCATGGGCACAAGAAAGGATCACATGGGGATACATCATTCCAGTACTGACTATTACACGAGTGGATCGAGGTCCCGTAACGGGGGGGAAACCCCCCGTTCGTCTCCGGGCAGCATTGGTGACCGGGATGCCGGGTGGTGGCGGCGGGCCGTGCTGTACGAGGTGTACCTGCGCAGCTTCGCCGACTCGGACGGCGACGGCGTCGGCGACCTCACCGGGCTGCGCCAGCACCTGCCGGCCCTCGCGGAGCTGGGCGTGGACGCCCTGTGGATCACACCCTTCTACCCCTCGCCGATGGCCGACCATGGCTACGACGTCGCCGACCACCGCGATGTGGATCCGCTGTTCGGCGGCCTCGCCGACCTCGACGCGCTGCTCGCCGACGCCGCCGAAGCCGGTCTCGCCGTCCTCGTCGATCTCGTCCCGAACCATTCCAGTTCGGTGCATCCGGCCTTCCAGGCGGCGCTGGCGGCCCCGCCGGGCGGACCCGAGCGGGAGCTGTACATCTTCCGCGACGGGCGGGGACCGGACGGCAGCGAGCCCCCGAACAACTGGATGTCCGTCTTCGGCGGCCCGGCCTGGACCAGGGTCCCCGACGGCCAGTGGTACCTGCACCTGTTCGACACCGGGCAGCCCGACTGGAACTGGGATCACCCCGCGGTGCGGGCCGATCACGAGGCGACCCTGCGCTTCTGGCTCGACCGGGGCGTCGACGGCTTCCGCATCGACGTCAGCCACGGCCTGGTCAAGGACGGCGAGCTGCGCGACAACCCGCCCGGCCCGGTGCTCGACGACAGCGGGTTCCGCGAGGAGGGCGAACCGCGGGTCTGGGATCAGGACGGCGTGCACGAGATCTACCGGACCTGGCGGGCGATCACCGACGAGTACACCGCCCGGGACGGCCGCCCCCGGGTGCTGATCGGGGAGACCTGGGTACGCGACCCGGCACGCCTGGCCCGCTACGTCCGACCCGACGAGCTGCACCTGACGTTCTCCTTCTCCCTGCTGACCGCTCCATGGTCAGCTTCGGCATGGCGGACGGTGATCGACACCGAACGCATGGCGCTCGCGGCGGTGGGCGCGCCGGCCACCTGGGTGCTGGCCAACCACGACGTGGTGCGGCCGGTGACCCGTTACGGGGGCGGGGAGGTGGGCGTGCGCCGCGCCCGGGCGGCGCTGCTGACCCTGCTCGCCCTGCCCGGCGTCGCCGTGCTCTACCAGGGTGACGAGCTGGCGCTGCCGCAGGCCGACGTGCCGCCGGCGGCACGCCAGGACCCGGCGTTCGCGCGCTCGGGGGGCACTCTGCCGGGCCGGGACGGCGCCCGCGTGCCGCTGCCCTGGTCGGGCGACGCACCGCCGTACGGGTTCACCGCGGACGGAGTCGACCCGTGGCTGCCGCAGCCGCCCGGCTGGGCCGGCCTCGCGGTGCTCGCGCAGGCCGGCGATCCGATGTCGACCTGGCGGCTCCTGCGCGGGGCGCTCGCGCTGCGCCGGGCCCTGCCGCACCTGCACGGCGACGAGCTGCACTGGCGCGACGACGCACCCGCGGGCTGCCTCGCCTTCGATCGGACGGACGCCGACGGGCGGACCGCCGGCGCGGCGCCCCCCGAGCGGGCGACCCCGGGGGCGCCCACCTCGGTGGGGCCGGCGCGAATGACATGCGTTATGTCGGTAGGGCAGGAGGCTACGATCAACCTCGCCGGCCGGCTGGTGCTCGCGAGCGGACCTGTGGGTTATGACGGCGCGACGCTGACCCTGCCGCCGGATACCACGGCGTGGATCGCGCCCCGCGACGGCTGAGATCGTACCGGCGGTCCGGACGCACGCCGATGTGACGCACAATGGACGGGTGAGCCAGCCCCACACCCCGGCCCAGCCCACGACGACTCTTTTCGATGCCGTCGGCGGGGAGCCGACGTTCCGCACCCTGGTCGCACGGTTCTACCAGGGGGTGGCAAACGATCCGGTGCTACGCCCGCTGTACCCGGAGGAGGATCTGGCGGGTGCGGAGGAGCGCCTGCGCCTGTTCCTCATCCAGTACTGGGGCGGCCCGAGCGACTATCAGGAGCTGCGGGGCCACCCGCGGCTGCGGATGCGGCACGTGCCGTTCGCGATCGGCCCGGTGCAGCGGGACGCCTGGCTCGCCGTGATGGGCGCGGCGGTCGACTCCCTGGGCCTGCCGCCCGACCAGCACAAGACGCTCTGGGACTATCTGCAGATGGCGGCGAACTCGCTGCAGAACCGTGCCGACTGAGCTCCCAGCCCCAGCCCCAGCGCCAGCGGCCGCCGCCCGTGCGGGATTTCCCGCTCGGGCGGCGGCGGGGCGTCAGTCGCGGGTCAGCTTGCGGTAGGTGACGCGATGCGGGCGGGCGGCCTCCTGGCCGAGCCGCTCGATCTTGTTGGCTTCGTAGTCGGCGAAGTTGCCCTCGAACCAGAACCAGCGAGCCGGGTCCTCGTCGGTGCCCTCCCAGGCGAGGATGTGGGTGGCGACCCGGTCGAGGAACCAGCGATCGTGGGAGATGACCACGGCGCAGCCGGCGAACTCCAGCAGCGCCTCCTCCAGCGACCGCAGCGTCTCCACGTCGAGGTCGTTGGTGGGCTCGTCGAGGAGCAGGACGTTACCGCCGCGCTTGAGGGTCAGGGCGAGGTTGAGCCGGTTGCGCTCGCCACCGGACAGCACCCCGACGGGCTTCTGCTGGTCGGGCCCCTTGAACCCGAACGACGACACGTACGCCCGGCTGGGGAAGTCGACCTTGCCGACGACGATGTGGTCAAGGCCGTCGGAGACGATCTGCCAGACGTTCTTCTTCGGGTCGAGGCCGGCCCGGGACTGGTCGACGTAGGCGATGTCGACGGTGTCACCGAGGACGAGGCTGCCCGCGTCGGGGTTCGCCTGCCCCGTGACCATCGTGAACAGCGTGGTCTTGCCGACGCCGTTGGGACCGATCACGCCGACGATGCCGCCGCGCGGCAGGGTGAACGACAGGTCCTCGATGAGCAGACGGCCGTCGAATCCCTTGGCCAGACCCTTGGCCTCGATGACCTGGTTGCCCAGCCGCGGGCCGGGCGGGATCTGGATGTCCTCGAAGTCGCGCGGGCGGGCCCGGTCCGCCTCGGCGGCCAGCTCCTCGTAGCGGGACAGGCGTGACTTGCTCTTGGTCTGGCGGGCCTTCGGGTTGGAGCGGACCCACTCGAGTTCCTGGGCGAGGACCCGGCGCCGCTTGGCGTCCTTCTGGCCCTCGACCTTCAGGCGGCCCGCCTTGGCCTCCAGGTAGGTGGTGTAGTTGCCCTCGTAGGCGTGGGCGCGGCCCCGGTCGAGCTCGAGGATCCAGCCGGCGACGTTGTCGAGGAAGTACCGGTCGTGGGTGACGGCGAGCACGGCGCCGGCATAGCGGGCAAGGTGCTGCTCGAGCCAGGCGACGCTCTCCGCGTCGAGATGGTTGGTCGGCTCGTCGAGCAGCAGCAGGTCGGGCGCCTCGAGCAGCAGCTTGCACAGGGCGACCCGGCGCCGCTCGCCGCCGGACAGCAGCGACACGTCGGCGTCGCCCGGGGGCAGTCGCAACGCGTCCATCGCCTGGTCGAGCTGGCTGTCGAGCTCCCAGGCGTTGCCGGCCTCGATCTTGTCGATGAGCTCGGCCTGCTCACCGAGCAGCGAGTCGAAGTCCGCGTCGGGCGCGGACATCTTCTCGTTGATCTCCTCGTAGCGGGCGAGCACCCGGCGGATCTCGCGCACGCCGTCCTCGACGTTGCCGCGGACGTCCTTGGTCTCGTCGAGAGTCGGCTCCTGGGCGAGCATGCCCACCGAGTATCCGGGACTGAGGAGTGCCTCGCCGTTACTCGGATGGTCGAGCCCAGCCATGATCTTGAGCAGGGACGACTTCCCCGCCCCGTTCGGACCGACCACCCCGATCTTCGCTCCGGGCAGGAATGCCAGGGTCACATCATCGAGGATGACCTTGTCACCGTGGGCCTTGCGCGCTTTGCGCAACTGGAAGACGTACTGCGCCATGCCGTCAACCCTAGGGCATCGCGGCGGCCAACCTCGCGGCGGTGATCGATGGGGTGCCCGCCTACCGCCCGCAGCCGCCGCTCGGCCCCGCCCTCGCACCATCGATGGGATACATCCACCGGATTGCGGGCACGGACGGTACGAGGTTCGGCACCGAACGGCGAGAGGCGGCGGGACGGCGGGGCATGCGTGCAGATGATCACCGGTTCGGGCTTGCGGCCGAGGCCTACGTTTTCGGCCTTCCGCTGGTGAGCACCCTCCGGCTGAGCGGTCGGTTCGCCGACGGGGGGATCGGGCCGCTCGCGCCCGCCGGGTTCAACGCCTTCGCCCACATACGGGATCTGCCGGGCCCGCACTCGCAGTTCGTCGGCGTCCACGCGGACGTGCTGCACTCGGTGGCGCAGGTGGACCTCGCGCCGGGTCCGCTGGTCCTGTCCGTCCCGGACAGCGGTGATCGGTACAGCCTGCTGCTGTTCGTCGACGCCTGGCGCAACAACTTCGCCTATGTGGGACGGCGGACCGGCGCCGGGCGCGGCGGCGCCTACGTGCTGGTCCCGCCTGGCTGGGCGCAGGGCACGCCGCCGGATCTGATCCGCATCGAGACGCCGACCCGTCTGCTGACCGTGATCGGCCAGTTCGGCTTCGACGACCCGGCCGACGCCCGCGCAGTCCACGGCCTGCAGGACGAGCTCCGGCTGAGTCCTCTGGATCCGGGCGCGCGCCGGGCGGAGGGACCGCCGGAGCGTTCGAAGAGCGTCTGCGACGACCTGCGGTTCTGGGAGGAGCTGCGGATCTGGCTGCGGGCCTGTCCCCCGCCGCCGGCCGAGGCCGACCATGCCCGCCGCTTCGCCCCGCTGGGGATCCTCGACGATCCCTCGCCGTATGTCGATCCTGATCCGGCGCTGGCCTGGTCGCTGCGCGGCGGGCTGCGCGCCGGCCGCGACCGGCTGGAACGCGTTGCCCACGCCGGGCGGGCGCTGAGCAACGGCTGGTCGAGCTCCCCGCATGCCCTCGACTTCAACCTGGACCACCTGGGCCTGGGGACCCTCGACGAGCCGGCGTGGCGGATGACCGACCGCGTCCAGGCCCGGCTGGCCCGGGCGATGACGGCGCGCCAGCCGATCGGCGCGACCCACGGCTACGAATGCATCGAGGCGACCTGCCTGGTGGATGCCGAGGGCCGCCGCCTGACGGGCGCGCACCGCTACCTCCTCGACCTGGCGCCGCCGCCCCCGGCGGCGTCCTGGTCGGTGACGATGTACGACGCCCCCGAGTACTACCTGGTGGACAATCCCCAGCACCGGTACTGCGTGGGCAGCCGAAGCCGCGGCCTGCGTCGCGACCCGGACGGCTCGGTCCGCGTCCGCATCCAGAGCGATCCCCCGGCCGACGAGGGCGAGCAGGCCGACTGGCTGCCCGCGGCGACCGGCGACTTCCGTCCCGCGCTGCGGATCTACGGCCCCGGCGAGGACGTCCTCGACGGCACGTACACGCCGCCCCCGATCCGCCGCATCGACTGATCGCTGGGTCTGGGCGGCCTTGCTATCTCCTCTGTGACGTCGGCTTTCGGGCGGCGCCGACGAGGGTGATGCGCAGCGGCGGCCGGGCCCCCGTGCCGACCTCGTCGACCTGCCCCACCGACCCGAGCACCGTGACCGCCGGCTCGCCGCCCGGGTCCGGCGCGGCTCGGGCGCCGGCGAGCCGCACGGGGAGGATCTGCCGGTCGACGCCGCGTTCGTGCCCCTCACGGTCCGTCGCGTACAGCGTCACCGTGACGGAGGTGCCGCGGCCGCCGCGGACCACCGTCGCGGTCGGGCGGGCGGGCGGTCTGCGAGCCGTGCCCGGACGAGCCGGCTCCGAGTCGTCGAGGTCGACGTCGCCCGCGTCGAGGCCGTCAGCGTCGACGGTGACCGTCAGGGACGTCGCGGTTCGCGGGTCCACGGGGACGGACAGCCGGGTCCTTCCGGCAGTGAGCACGAGCCGGGCGGACCGCGCCCCGCGCGGGGTGGCGCCGGACGGGACGGCGATCGCCGCCGCCACCCGGTCCCCGGTCCGGACCGCGAGCCGTTCGACCCGCGCCGTCGACGGCGACCCGGGCGACTGGTCGTACGCGGGGGCGAGGCGCAGCAGGTAGGCCGGCCGGTCGGGATGATCCTCGGCCACGATGAGGTCGTCGGCGCCGCGGGCGATCGCATACAGCACCGGGTCGTCGAGATCCGGGCCGTTGGCCGTCACGGGGGTGGGGTGGCCGAGGAAGGCCGGGTTGGCCGCGACGAACACCAGCGGCCGCTGCGGCAGCCGGCGCATCATGGCGCGCAGATCCCGGTCGTTGCCGGTCAACGTGAGGTTGTCACGCACCGCCACGGAGAGAACGACGATCGTGAGAGCGACGACGGCGGCGACCACGGGGACGAGCACGGCGAGCCCGAGCCGGCGGCCACGGGCGACCAGGGCCGCCGCACCCCACGCGGATCCGGACGCGCCGAGATGCACGAGCGGGATGAGAACGGGAACCATGTAGAAGGGGCCGACGTAGCGGATGCCGCCCCACAGCTCGGCGGCGTTCCACGCCCCCCAGAAGCCGACATACCCGATCAGGAACAGCAGTCCGCCGAGGCCCAGCAGCGCGGCCGGCCCGGACAGCCGGCGCCGCACCCCGGCGGCGAGCGCCGCCACCGCGAGCACGACGCCGCCGAAGGCCCAGCCGCCGAGCAGCCACAGATGGTCCCCGACGGAGCTCAGGCCCTCAGCGAAGCCGAAGTCGTGGCGCCCATCGGCCGGGTAGAGCTTGCGCCGCCCGAAGCCGATCCGATCGTCGGGTTCGAGCAGCGCGAACGGCAGGCGTAACGGGTTCCCGGTCGCCGCCGCGTTCGTGAGCAGCACGATCACCACCGGCACGGCTAGGCCGCACAGCAGCCACCGCAGCAGCCACCAGCGCCGCCCGGCGCAGGACACCAGCAGCCAGACCGCGAGGGGCACCAGCAGCAGCACGACGTCGTACGGCCGCACCGCCGCGGCGACGCCGAGCGCGACCCCGGCGCCCACCAGGGGCAGCGCGCGGTGGGACCGCCGGCCCCGCAGCACCCCGAGCACGGTCGCCTGGAGCAGGACCAGCGCCGGCAGATAGCTGAGCACCATGGCGCTCTGCAGGAGGACCAGTGGGGACAGGGCGAGCAGGGTCGCGGACAGCGCCGCGACCCTGCGGCTGCCCGACAGTTCGACGCCGAGCAGGTAGGTGACGACAACCGCCGCCGCCGCGATCACGGCAAGCGCCGGATCGATGCTGCCCGCGACGAACAGGCTGGCCGCGAAGATCGCGGGCACGAAGGGCGTGTACTTCAGAACATAGTGATCGCCGACGACGGTGCCGAGCCACGGCAGGTAGGACTGCGCGGGATGCGGCGCGGGCGGGAACAGCCTGCCCTCGGCCAGCGTCCGAGCGTGCAGCAGGTAGATGCCCTCGTCGTTGTTGACCGACAGCAGGGGGAAGACGGTGTGCCGCAGCGCGACGGCGGCGGCCGCGCTCAGGATGGCGAGCACGGCGACATACCGCGCGGCCCCTGGCACAGCGGCGAGGCGGCCCCGCAGTCGCCGGCCGAGGGTGTCCCCGCCCGGCTCCCCGCCGCCGCCCGTGGGGACCCTCACCCGGAC
>NZ_JANEZT010000244.1 GCF_025403405.1 Frankia tisae | reverse complement strand
GAGCCGTCCCCCGCCCGGCCCGGCCCTCAGCGAGCAGGACGCCCAGTTCGTCCGCTCGGTGGGAGCCGTGCTGGGGGCGGCGGCGATGCGTTTCCGGATGGAGGACGAGATCCGCCGGCAGTCCCTGCACGACGGGCTCACCGGGTTACCGAACCGGACGGCCCTGCTCGACCGGCTGAACCGGGCCCTGCGGCGGGCGCGCGGGGACGGGACCCGGATCGGTGTACTGTTCATCGACCTCGACGGCTTCAAGACGGTCAACGACACCCTCGGCCACCAGGCTGGCGACAACCTGCTGCGGCTGACGGCGCAACGGCTCGAGCACGCGGTGCGGCCCGCCGACGTCGTCGGGCGGCTCTCCGGCGACGAGTTCGCCGTGCTGTGCGAGGACATCGACTCCCCCGCCGCCATCGAGGCGATCGCCGACCGGGTGCTCGCCACCCTGGACACGCCCTGTGTGCTGGGCGAGCGCACGGTCCTGCTGTCGGCCAGCGTCGGCATTGCGCTGTCCGAGCCGGAGACCGCCGACGGCGAGGATCTGCTCAACGCCGCCGACATCGCGATGTACACAGCGAAGCGCCGCGGGCCGGGGCGTCGGCTGGCGTTCGACGAGGCGATGCGCACCAGGCTGCTCGCTCAGATCACGGACAACGACGAGCTGCGTCGGGTCCTGTCCGACGATGAGCTGGTCATGCGCTACCAGCCGATCCACGACATTGACCGTGGCCTGGCCGGGGTGGAGGCGCTGCCGTACTGGCTTCATCCGCACCGCGGGCTGGTGCCGCCCGCGCAGTTCCTGCCCGATCCCGCGCACGTCGGCCTGCGGGTGCCGATCGACCGCTGGGCCGTGGGCCGGGCCTGCCGGGCTGCCGCCCGGTGGGAGGACGAACGCGGCGACGGCGCACCGCCGCCGCTGCTGAACGTGACCGTTTCCAGCCGCTGCCTCGTCGAAGATCGGTTCATTTCCGAGCTGGACCCGCTGCTCTCCGCCACCGGCGCGGAGGTCCGCTACCGGCTGTGCCTGCAGATCGCCGAGCGGGAGGTCGCCGACGACGAGCCGGCGCTGCTGGCGGCCTTCGGCGAGCTGTGCCGGCTGGGAGTCGACCTCTGCATCGGCGACTACGGGTCGGCCCTGACGACGGCCGTGGCCATGAACCAGGTGCCCTTCCGCTACATCCGGTTCAGCGGGATCTACGTCGACGGCGTCGACCGCAGCCCGGTTCACCACGCCGCCGCGGGTGCCCTGCTGCACTTCGCCCACGAGCTCGGCATGCGGACGATGGCCGGCGACGTCACGACGTCCTCGCAGTTGAACACGCTGCGGGCGATGCGTTGCGATCTCTTCCTCGGCCCGGTGATCGGTCCGAGCACGGCGCGACTGCCGCGGCTGACCGGCCGCGAGGATGTGCGAGGCACCCATCGCTGACAGTGACGCACTGCGCCCATCAACCCGGCAAGATGGTGACGGCCCCGTCAGACATGCCTCATGCGCGCCCCCTTGCGAACCACCCGGCGTCACCTGGTTGCCCACCGCGCCGCCGCTGCGGCGGGCGCCGCGGACCTCGCGTCGGTCGGATCCGCCGGACCCCACCGACGGCGGCCGGCGGGCCGGCACCCGGCGGGCCGGCCACGTGGCCGGCCCGGCCCGCCCATCCCTCCGCCATGGGTCGCAGGGGGCCTGGCAGCAGCTGACGGCCGGCTCTCGACCGGGCGCCGATGCATCGGCTGCCCCGCGTCCAGATTTGAGGTTCAATGAACCTCGAAACGTCTAACTTGGTACATGAGATGTACGGCAGGTTCCGGCCCAGCCGAGATCACGCCGTTGGCTTACGTCCGAAACGGGGCCCACCCACACCCGGCACCACGTGACATCTTTGTCAGAAATCGAGGTAGCCTCGGATGCCGAGGTGGGGCGTCGGCGCGCGCGGGCTGCTGCCCCGATCCGCGCCGCGGGCGGCGATGTTGCTCCCGCCCGAGGCGGTGGCACCTGATCCTCCCCGGGCAGTAGAAATTAGGAAAGGCGTGGCACTCTCCGCTCCGCGAGAGGAACACGCGCGAGCGAGGAGGTCGAAAACGTGAGTCTTGTCACTAAGCCCGGTACCCGTTACCGTTCAGTCGTCGATCAGACAGAGGTCATCGTGGTGAAACCCGCGAGTGGACCCATCGATCTGCGCTGCGGTGGCCATCCGATGGTGTCGATCGGTACCGAGGCCCCCACCGGGCTCACTCTGGACCCCGCCTTCTCCGCCGGCACGCCGCTGGGCAAGCGGTTCGCCGACGGCGAGACCGGCATCGAGCTGCTGTGCACCAAGGGCGGCGCCGGGTCCCTGTCCATCGGGGAGGTCATCCTCTCCCAGAAGGACGCCAAGCCCCTGCCCTCCTCTGACTGACGGGTAGCCACGATGCACCTCGGGATGCTTCTCGAAATGGCCGCGGACGGCATGGCCGACCGGGTCGCGCTCGGTCCGTTGGCCTCCGGTCTGACCTTCGCCGAGCTGGCCAGCCGGGCCCGGCGTCTCGGCGCCGCACTTGAGGCGCTGCCGGGCGAGCGGGTCGGGCTGATCGACCTGAACTCCCCCGCGGTCCCCCTGACGCTGTTCGGCGCGGCGATCGCCGGCAAGCCGTTCGTGCCGATCAACTACCGCCTGGCTGATCCGCAGCTGCGCGCGATCGTCGCCCGCACCGCCCCGGCCACGATCATCGTGGGTGAGGGTGTCGTCGAGCGGGTCGGGCCGGTCGACGGCATCGAGTTCCTCAGCCGGGCCGAGGCCCTGGCGCTCGCCGAGGACCCCGAGGGCAAGGAGAAGGACGGCTGGGGCGGCGACGCGGAGGACATCGCCGTCCTGCTGTTCACCAGTGGCACCACCGGTGAGCCGAAGGCCGCCGTGCTGCGGCACAGCAACCTGACGGAGTACATCATCTCCACGGTGGAGTACGCCGGTTCCGCGGAGGACGAGGCCGCGATCGTCAGCGTGCCGCCGTACCACATCGCGGGCATCTCGGCGGTGCTGTCGTCGACCTACTCCGGGCGCAGGGTGGTCCAGCTCGAGGCGTTCGACCCGGTCGCCTGGGTACGCACCGTCCGGGAGGAGTCGATCACCCATGCGATGGTCGTCCCGACGATGCTGGGCCGCATCCTCGACATCGTGGAGTCCGACGGCCTGGGCCTGCCCTCGCTGAGGTCGCTGTCCTACGGCGGTGGCCCGATGCCGCTGCCGGTCATCGAGCGCGCGGTCGGCCTGCTGCCGCACGTCGGCTTCGTCAACGCCTACGGGCTCACCGAGACCTCCAGCACCATCGCGGTGCTGGGTCCCGACGACCATCAGGCGGCGTTCGCCAGCGACGACCCGGCGGTCCGCGCCCGGCTCGCCTCCGTCGGCAGGCCGCTGCCCACGCTGGAGGTGTCGATCCGCGACGCGGCCGGCATCGAGGTGGCGGTGGGCGAGCGCGGCGAGATCTGCGTGCGCGGCGGCCAGGTGTCCGGCGAGTACCTCGGCCGCGGCACGACGCTGGATTCCGACGGCTGGTTCCCGACCCGCGACGAGGGGCATCTCGACGAGGCCGGCTACCTGTTCGTCCACGGCCGGCTCGACGATGTGATCGTGCGCGGCGGGGAGAACCTGTCACCCGGCGAGATCGAGGCGGTGCTGCTCGAGCACCCGGGTGTACTCGAGGCCGCGGTCGTCGGCATCCCGAACAAGGAGTGGGGCGAGCAGGTCGTCGCCGCCGTCGTCACCGCCGCCGGGGTGACGGAGGAGGACCTCAAGGCGCACGTCCGTTCCCGGCTGCGCTCCAGCCGCACCCCCGACCACATCCAGTTCCGCGAGGAGCTGCCGTTCAACGAGAGCGGCAAGCTGCTGCGCCGGGTGCTTCGGACCGAGCTGTCCGAGGCCTTCACCTGATCGGTTCCGCATCGCGCGACCGCCGGCCGGCTGCGACCGCCGGCCGGCTGCGACCGGCGGTCGCGGGACGCGGCGTGCGGCGCCCGCGGCGCGTCCCGCGACCGCCGGAATCGGGCGTGCCGCGGATCGGCCGCCGTTCGGTGACGCGCGTCGGCGAGGACGAGGCGAGGATAAGCTGATCATGACTGTCGTTCCCACCGGCCCCGGTCCCGTCGGGGAGCCGGCGCTCGGCGCCACGTCAGCCGGCGCGGCCGCGGACCTCGCCCTGCCGCTGCAGGACGTCCTCGGGGTCCGGGAGTCCGAGCCGGACGTGTTCGTCGGCGCCCGTGGTGCGCGCGCCCGCGCCGGCATCTTCGGTGGTCAGCTCGCCGGTCAGGCGCTCGCGGCGGCCCAGCAGACCGCGGACTTCCCGGCACACTCGCTGCACGGCTACTTCCTGCAGTCCGGCGACCCGGACATCCCGGTGAGCTATCACGTCGAGCGCCTCCGCGACGGCCGCTCGTCCGCGGTGCGCCGCGTCGTCGCCCGCCAGCACGACCGTCGGCTGTTCGAGGTGATGGCGTCGTTCACCATCCCACGCGAGGGGCTCGACCACGCCGATCCGGCCCCGTCCGACGTGCCCGATCCCGAATCGGTCGCCGACCTGCCCAGCCACCTCGCCGCCTGGGGGTTCGACGGCCCGCTGCCCCCACACTTCGCGGTGCTGGACTTCCGTCCGGTCAGCGTCGTCTCCCCGTTGGCACCGCGGGCGTATCCCCCCAGCCAGCAGGTCTGGTTCCGGGTCAGGACCCCCCTGGGCGACGATCCCCGCGTCCACCTGCAGGCGATCACCTACGCGTCCGACCTGTACCTGCTGGCCACCTCCCTGCGCCCGCACGGGATCGCCTCGGCCAGTCCCGGGGTGTCCTTCGCCAGCCTCGACCACGCGATCTGGTTCCACCGCCCGTTCCGGGCCGACGAGTGGCTGCTGCACGACCAGCACTCCCCGACCGCCTCTGCCGGACGCGGGTACTCCACCGGCAAGATCTTCCGCCAGGACGGCACCCTGGTCGCGACGACCGCCCAGCAGGGTTTCATCCGCCCGCCGGCCGGCGCCGTCGGCGAGCAGCGCCCACCGACGCGCTAGGGCCGGGCCCCGGGCGGTGGACGTCCGGGGCCGCCGTCGTCATCGTCGTCGCGGTCGTCGTCGACCGTCTCGAGCTGGTGGATCCGCGCGTAGGCGCGGCTGCGCAGCCGCAGCACCACCGACGCCAGCAGCGCGGCGAGGACCGATGCGGTCAGCACCCCCACCTTCACATGATCGTCACGGGCGCTGCCGGGCCCGAACGCCAGCTCCCCGATGAGCAGCGACACCGTGAACCCGATCCCCCCGAGCAGCGCGAGCCCCGCGACGTCGACCCAGGCCAGGCCGCTGTCGAGACTCGCCCCGGTGAAACGGGCGACGAGCCAGGTCGTCGCGAAGATCCCGATCGCCTTGCCGGCGACCAGGCCGACGACGACGCCGAGAGCGGCCCGGTCGGACAGCGCGTCGGCGAGGCCCCCGAGCCCGCCGATGCTCACCCCCGCCGAGCAGAAGGCGAAGAACGGCACGGCGACGCCCGCCGACAACGGCCGCCAGCGGTGCTCGAAGTGTTCCGCGAGCCCCGGCCCGGCCCGCGGCCCGCCGGCCTCCTCGCCGCGCACCACCGGCACGGCGAAGCCGAGCAGCACCCCGGCGACCGTGGCGTGCACCCCGGAAGCGTGCACGAGCGCCCAGGTGGCCACCGCGAGCGGCAGCAGCGCCCACCACGCCCGCACCCGGCGCTGCACCAGCACCGTGAACGCCGCCAACGGCACGGCGGCGCCGACCAGCGGCAGCACGGACAGCTCACCCGTGTAGGCGACGGCGATGATCACGATGGCCAGCAGGTCGTCGACGACGGCGAGGGTCAGCAGGAAGGTCCGCAGCGCCGTCGGCAGGCGCCTGCCGACGACCGCGAGCACCGACAGGGCGAAGGCGATGTCGGTGGCGGTCGGGATCGCCCAGCCCCGCGGCGCCCCGCCGTGCAGGTTCACCAGCGTGTACAGCACGGCCGGAACGGCGACCCCGCCCGCGGCGGCGGCCACCGGCACCGCCGCGCGGCCCGGGTCGCGCAGGTCCCCGGCGACGAACTCACGCTTGAGCTCGAGTCCGGCGACGAAGAAGAAGATCGCCAGCGGCCCGTCGGCCGCCCACTCGCGGACCGAGAGGTCCAGGTGCAGCGCCGACGGGCCGAAGCGGGTGGTCAGCAGCGCATCGTAGGAGCCCGACCAGGGCGAGTTCGCCCAGCCGAGGGCCAGGAGGGTCGCGGCGAGCAGCAGCGCCCCGCCGATCGTCTCGTCGCGCAGGACCGCCGCGATCCGTCGGGTCTCCACCCAGGAGCCGCGGGCGAACAGGCGGCGAGGGCGGCGCGGCGGCGGATTCAGAGCTGTCTCCCAGCATCCGGGGTCGGTTCGGCCATCGCCGACCAGACTTCCCGGCACACCGCGGACGGGCCTAGCCTAGCGCCGCTCACCCGGCGGCGTGCCGCCCGACGACCCACCCCCGCACGGCCGCGGCCCCCGCGCTGACCACCGCGAGCAGCACCGGATGCCCGCAGCGCCACCAGCCCTCCTCCCCCATCCTCCCGACACCGACGCCTCCAGCGCCGACGCAGCCGACCAGCACGGCGGCCACGACCGTGAACCCGGCCAGCCGGGCGGCGGCCCGCCAGGGCAGCATCGGCCCGACCAGCACCGCAGGCAGCGCGACCGGGGCGAGTGTCCCCCACCGGTCGCCGAACTCCACGGCGAGCAGAGCGGCGACGAAGGTCGCGCCCACGGCCATGCGCAGCAGGACCGGCACCGCTCCCGCCGCCGAACCGCCCCGCCCGCCGCGTACCGGCATCACCGAACGGGTGTTCCCGACATCGTCAGCGTTGCGGGCGCATCGTCCCGACCGTCCCGGCCGGTGGGGCTGACCGCGGGTGCCATCCCCTCCCGGTAGGCCGCACCGTCGGGTCCGTAACGGACGGGCCGGGACAGTGCCGGCGCCCCGAAGCGGCGCCGGTCCCGAACCTGGTCACGCCAGATCACCAGGGTGGGTAGCAGGAACATCGCCGCGAGCAGCGCGACGGCCATGAGTATGCGATCCCATTCGAATCCCGAGTCCACAGATCGTCCTTCGATCGATGATCGTCCCGATGGCGGGCAGGTGTGCCCGGCCCGCCACGCGGCGCAGGCCACGCAGGCAGGCATGTCGGAGCCAGGACCCGAGGCTGGTCTCCCGCCGCCGCCGCAGCACGGCAGGACGGACGGGCCGGCGTACGCAAACTCGTGACCTCGGCACGCGGCAGCAGCGCCCCCGGCACACGGCAGCAGCCGGCCCGGAGCTGGTAAGCCGGCGGGCGGGGAAGCGGGGGCGTCGGCCGACCTCACGGCCCGGCCGTGAGGCGCGGGCCTACCTCGAGAACTGGCGAGGCCGTGACGGTGGGCCGCGGGCGGCCAGGGCGCCGGCGGAGGCGCCGGGACGGGCGACCCGGCCTACCGGCCGACGCCAGCGCACGAGCAGGGAAAGGCCCAGGGCCACCGCGCCCGCCGCGAGGACGAAGGCGGTGGAATGGCCCGGCGGCCACGGTCCCGCCAGCATGGTTCGGGCATCCGGACGCGGGGCCGTGGTCTCGCCGGAACCGACCGGGACGGTGAACGCCGTGACCGCGGGCAGAGCGCCCCCGACCATCTGCAGGTCCGCCGGCCGCTCGCCGACGCCGCCGGAGGCTCCCACCAGGCCGATCAGCAACAGCAGGGATGCCACCCAGCCCGCGCTCAGGCGCCGACGCGGAAGGGTGACCACGCGACCAGGCTAAACCAGGCGGCGATGCCCCGGCCGGCGGCAGAAGGCCGTTCCGGCTGCGGGGAGCCGGGCCGCCAACCCGTCGAGGTCAACCGTGACCGAAGTGTCCCCGAAGTGGATGAGCCGGAATCTGGGTGGCGTCACCATGCAGGATGCGCACCCGCGAGCCCGGCCGCCGCTCGAGCAGGCACGCCGATCCGCCGTCTATCTCCAGCGCGGTGAGCGACGGCGTGAGGTTCGCGAGCACGCGGGTGGTGGCACCGAAACCGGGCCCGAGTTCCAGCACGTCATCCCCCAGGCACCCGGCCAGGATCGGACCCAAGATCCGGCACCGCGCGTGTACTTTCACGCGCGCGTGATGAGTTTTACTATGCGCGTGATGCCATCACGCGCGGCGCGTGTACACCCTCGATCGACGATCACCATTGGGTACCAGAGGCCCATCTTCCAGGGCGAGCCGGCGCAGCAGTCGCGATGCCTGATCGGGAGACAGCGAGCACAGGTTTGCCGCCTCGCCTCGAGTGATCTGGCCGTGAGCCGCGACGTAGTTGACCACCATCTGCTCCTGCTGTGCCTGGTCGAAGCCGTGGACCCGGACGTAGGCGGCGGGCTCGCGAAGCTCGCGGTAGACGACGGCGGCGAGGTGCCAGGTACGGCCCTTCCCGGCACCGCGGGCTTCCACGAGACCCCGGTCGACCATCCGCGCGAGCTGCCGCCGGGCTTCCGCTTCGCCGACCTGCAGCAGTGCGGCGACCTCGTCGGTACGCAACCGGCCGTGGTGCAACAACTCGGTGACGACCTGCAGATCGGACAGCGTAAGCGGCTGCTCCTGGCGCTCCTGCTTGAACACATAGCGGATCAACGCAAGGTCAGCCTTGCCGCCAGGGAGCACCACCGCGACGGAGTCCTGGGTCGACCGCGCATAGTCCGGGGGACCATGGCCGAAACGTAGCTGCTCAGCGAAGATCCGGTTGATCCCACGGCCGGTCCGCTCGACGATGCCGGCCCGTTTGAACGCGTCCGCGAGCCGTGGGTTGCGCGGACGTGGTGGCGCGACGAGGAAGTTGTCGACAGTGATCCCCGCTGGGAAGCCACCAGGATTCGAGATCTCCAGCTGTTCGTCCTGCCACTGGACATGAACCGCGCCCCGGGCGGTGTAGTCCCGGTGAATCAGTGCGTTGGCGAGTGCCTCGCGGTACGCCGTCTCCGAGTAGGCCGGCACACTGACCCGGAAGAGGCCGAACTGGATCTCTTCCTCGGTGTTGCGGACCTGGAACCGGGTGAGGAATTCCTCGGCTAGGCGGAACAGTGGCCAGGCGAAGAAGTCGTTTACCTGAACAGCCAGGCCCTGGAGAGCCTGGAAGGCTGCCTCATGGGTCGGGCAGTAGCGGCGGATCGCGTCCTCCCGACCGAACAGAAGCAGCGCGCCAGCACAGATCACAGCCAGGCCGCCGCGGTGTTCGAGCAGACCGAGCGCACGCGCGACATCGTGGTCGTCAAGCTCGGCGAGCACGCGGTCGCCATAGCCCGCCGATTCTCGGATCAGCCGGCGGAACCGCTCGAACTCCAGTGGATCGAGGTCATCCCAGCTTGCGTCGGGCACCGGAAGCTCCGCGTAATCAAGCGCCCCTCGGTCGATCTCGTGCGCGAGCATCTCGTGTGCGTGGATCGGGACGCACGTCGGCTTTCCATCGCCTCCGATAGCCCGCCGCTGATACATCCCGCGGGTGGTTCCGACAATGCGCGTGCTGTTCGTCACCTGGACGCACAGCACGGGCTGACCGTCGATATCAACGGTGGACACAGCGGTCTGTACGGGGGGTTGTGTGGAATTCGCGAGGAGTGCCTGCAGCCGCTGCGGATCGGTACGGTTGCCGTGCCGCGGCCGCGCGCCGGTGATCGAGCCAGAGTCCTCGACGCCGAGAAGCAGCAGACCACCGTGGCCGTTGGCGAGACAGACCACCGCCTCGATCAACTCACGGTCGCTCAGCGCCTGGCGCCCCTCCCCCTTGAACTCGACCGACATCGTCTCGCCGCCATCAATCGCCGCGCGGATCGAGTCTGCATCGGCGAGGGGGAAGGAGATGAAGTGGCTAACCATTCGATCCCTTCTTCCGCGGTCGTCGCGAGTCTGTTCCGCTGGCATTACGCTACTCCGCACCTACAGGAGCCGCGGCCTCGTCCTGCCTGGTACGGAAGCCGCCGCCCGATGTGCCCGCTTGCACACAAAGCGCCATCTGCGCGGGAACGGCTCTGACGCCCTGCGTCACCGCTCCGCGAGGTCCGAGGTGCCCGGCGCCCTGGCCAGCGGGGCAAGCCACGGTCGGGATAACTGTGCTCGCCGCGAGCCTGACCAAGCCAGAGCTGACCAGAGGCGCATGCATTCTTGACGATTCCGACCGCCACGCGATCAAGATCATCGCTGTCTGCAAGGCGGCCTGGCGAGCGGCTGGAGATCAATACGGGTAGTTCGTTCCGGCGCGCCGTCGGCGCCGCGCGTCCCCGAAGCCGACATCTTGATCGCCATTGGAGCAGAGCCCCGGACCGTGACCCAAGTAAGGGGCCCCCACC
>NZ_JANEZT010000243.1 GCF_025403405.1 Frankia tisae | reverse complement strand
GGGGGTTGGCCGGGAGCGCGCAGACGCGTGGGCCGCGACGTGCGCGGCAGCGGGCGACCTGCCGCCCCCTGGGGCCGGCCGGACGCTCGAACGCTGGTCGGCGCTGGCGGCGCTCGCAGCGGACGATCTGGTCCTCGCGCGGCTCACCGAGGCGCACGCCGACGCGGCGGCCATCGTCGCCGAGCTCACGGGAGAACCGCTGACGGCGGGATCCCGCTGGGGGGTCTGGGCCGCGGAGGATCCCGCCGGTGTCCTGACCGCCGCCCTGCTCGACGGGCAGGGCGCGGTCTGGCTGCTCGACGGGGCCAAGGCATGGTGCTCCGGGGCGACGCTGCTGACCCATGCGCTCGTCACCGCGCGCCACGGCCGGAGCCGGCAGCTTCTCGCGGTCGCCTTGGACGCCCCCGGGGTCACCGTCGCCGGGGACGACTGGGCGGATCCCGGCATGAAGGGCGCCGACACTCGCCTGGTGAACTTCGACCGGGTACCCGCCCGAGCCCTCGGCGGGCCGGACGACTACCTGCGCCGCCCCGGGTTCTGGATCGGTGGTATCGGCGTCGCGGCCTGCTGGTACGGGGGTGCCACCGCCGTGGCCGCGCCGCTGCGGGAGCGGGTCGGCGGCCGTGGAGACGACCCGCATGCGGCGGCCCATCTCGGCGCCGTCGACGTCGCGCTCGGTGGCGCCCGCGACGTGCTGCGGGCGGCGGCGGTCGCGGTCGACGCCCGCCCCGAGGCGGATCATGCGCGCCTCGCCCGGCGGGCGCGGGCGACGGTGGCGGGGGCGGCGGCCGAGGTGATCCGCCGGGTCGACCGGGCGCTCGGGCCGGCGCCGCGCGCACGCGACCGCCGGCACGCCGCTCGCGTGGCCGACCTGGAGATGTACATCCTCCAGGATCATGCCGAACGGGACCTGGCCGCCCTCGGCACCGACGTCGCCGCCGCGGCCGAACCAGCCTGGTCGCTGGGGAATGCGCGGAGGATCCGATGACGCTGCCGCCGCGGTACTTCGACGAGCTGTACGCGGGTGACGGCGACCCGTGGGGGTTCGCCGATCGCTGGTACGAGCGGCGCAAACGGGCGCTCACCGTCGCCCTGCTCCCCGACGACCGCTACGCGACCGGCTACGAGCCGGGCTGCTCGATCGGCCTGCTGACCCGCGATCTCGCGGCCCGCTGCGGGCGGCTGCTGGCGACCGACGTGGCGCCCGCCGCGGTGACGGCTGCCGCCCGCCGGACCGCCGACCTGCCGAACGTCCGCGTCGAGGCGGCGCGGCTGCCGGGGGACTGGCCCGCGGAGACGTTCGAGCTCGTGGTGCTCTCCGAGGTGGGCTACTACTTCGACCAGGCCGACGGCCGCCTCGTCGCCGCCCGTGCCACCGCCTCGGCCGGCACGCTGGTCGCCGTCCACTGGCGGCATCCCGTCGAGGACTACCCATGCGGGGGCGACGAGGTGCACGCCCTGCTCCAGCAGGCCGCCGCCGTGGCGGGACTGACGCGCATCGTCCACCATCTCGAGGACGATCTGGTGGCGGACGTCTGGTCGCGTGACGCCCGCTCGGTCGCTGCGCGAACAGGCCTGCGGTGAAGCGGGTCAGTCGCCCACGAGGCGGGTCAGCCTCCCCACGAGGCGGGTCAGCCTCCCCATGAACTCGATCAGCAGGGTCTGCGTGGTGGTCCCGGCCCACAACGAGCAGGATCTGATCGGCGCCTGCCTGGACGCGCTGGGTGAGGCGGTCCGCCACCCGGGTCTGTGCGGGGTCGGCGTCGATGTGCTGGTCGTGCTCGACGACTGCGTCGACGAGTCCGCCCGGCACTGCCGGACGCGCGCGGTGCCGACGCTCGCCGTGCGGGAGCGGAGTGTGGGCAGGGCCCGTTTGTGCGGATTCGCGCGCCTGATCGCCGGGGCGGCAGCGGGCGTGGCACCGGTTCATCCACGCGCAGTGTGGCTCGCGACCACCGACGCGGACAGCCGGGTGTCCCCCGACTGGATCATGGCTCAGGTGGAGTTCGCGCTCAACGGCGCGGATGCGGTGTTCGGCGTGGTCGACATCGACGACTGGGACGGCTTTCCCGCCCCTGCCCAGCGACGTTTCCTGCGGCATTACCGCGGGGCGGAACCCACGGAGTCGGGTCGGCACGGGCATGCGCACGGCGCCAACCTCGGTGTCCGCCTGGATGCCTACAACCGGGTCGGCGGCATTCCCCCGCTTTCCGTCGGCGAGGACAACGCGCTGGCCGTGAACCTGCACCGCCATCCCGATCTGCGCGTCCTGCACACGACCGCGGTGCGGGTCACCACCAGCGCGCGCCGTGACTCCCGCGTCGAAGGCGGATTCGCCCACGTCCTGAGCGGCTTCGCGCAGTCGGGGAGACCGCACCGGCAGGTTTCCTCGCGCCCGCGGTCCTCCTCGCGCCCGCGGTCCTAGGATTCCCGGCTACGTGTTCAGGCGGAATCCGGGTAACCGAGTGGGCGGGGACAGCGGGCAGGTGCAGCGCGATCAGCGGCTCGGGGTGAGTCGGGGTTCGAGGCCGAGGCGGCGGACGATGGCTCGATCCTCGTCGGCGATCATCTGCTGGGTGACCTGGGCGCCCTGGATGAGCCGGGAGCCGTGGAAGGTGCCCGGGTAAAGGTGCAGTTCGGTGGGAACTCCGGCCTGGACGAGTCGTTGTGCGTAGGCGAGGCCCTCGTCGCGTAGCGGGTCGAACTCGCAGACCGCAATGAACGCGGGTGGCAGGCCCGACAGGTCCGCCGCGCGAGCCGGCGCCGCGTAGGCCGGCACGTCCGCGTCGGGCCCCCCGGCGCGGTCGCCGAGGTAGTAGTGCCAGGTGGCCGCGACCTTCCCGCTGTCCCACATCGGCGTGTCCGTGAACGTGCGCATCGACACGGTGTCGAGGCGGTCGTCGAGTTTGGGGGCGGTGAGGAGCTGGAAGCACAGGGCCGGGCCCCCGCGGTCGCGGCTGAGCAGGGTCAGGGCGGCGGCGAGGCACGCACCCGCGCTGCCACCGGCGACGGCGATGCGCGCCGGGTCCACGCCCAGGCTCGGCCGGGCCTCGCGGGCCAGCCAGGTGAGCGCGGCATAACAGTCGTCGAGCGCGGCGGGGTAGGGGTGCTCGGGCGCGAGCCGGTAGTCGACGCTGACCGCCACACAACCCAGCGCCGCGAACCGGAGCGCCTCGGGGTGCGCCATGTCGAGATCGCCGAGAACGAAACCGCCGCCGTGCAGGAAGAGCACCGCCGGACAGTCGGCCGGCGCTGCTACGGGACGGTAGATCCGCACCCGGACGTCCGGTGCGCCCGCCGGTCCCGGGACCGCCCGGTCGCCGATCGAGACCGTACCGCCGGAGTCGGCCTGCGGGGCGGCCGCGGTGAGCTCCCGCACCAGCGCGCGGGCCTGCGCAACGTCGGCGATCGGCACGTCGACCAGAAGCGCGACCCAGGGTGCGATTTCCGGGTCGATGGCATAGCGCACCGGCGATCCTCTCGTCCCTGGGCTGGCCTCGGGCAGGGCGGCTGGCGGTCGGGCCATCGTCGGGTGCGCGACCGTCACGTGTCCACAGGCACCGCGCGTCCTACTGGTACCGCAGGCCTGCTCACGGTCGTAGTCTCCTGGCATGGAGGGGCTGATCCTGCGGCTGGCGGACCTGGACGAGGGCGCGCTGGGCGCGGTGCGGATCATCGCCTTCTTCGACGGCTTCGTCGAGCACCAGGCCAGCCTGGAGACCGTGCTGTCGGCGACCGCCCAGTTCGCCGGGTGCGAGGTGGGCCTCGCCGGTGGCTCGGCGCCGCCGCTGGCGGTGCGGCCCGGTGGAGGAGTCCCGTTCGCCGGCGACCCGCCCGACGGCGCGGTCCGGGCGCGGGCCGGTGACGACCGGTGGGTATGGCTGGCGCGGCCGGGTCCGCCGCTCCCGCAGGACCGGATGCTCCTGGACCGGCTGGGGTACGCGGTTCGGGCGCTGTCGCCCCGGCCACGGCTCGACCACCCCGGGACTGGCGACCCGGCGCTGCTGGAACTGGTGCTCGGCGCGGGCGCGGACGACGCCGGCCGGGCGCGCGCCCTGCGGCTGCTCGGCATCGAGCCGACCTGCCCGGTCACGGTCTACGCCGTCCGCTCGCCCGATCCCGATCCCGATCCCGAGGCCGAGGCCGATCCCGAGGCCGATCCCGAGGCCGATCTTGAGGCCGGCGCCGAGTTCCTGGCCAACCTGCATCCGTGGGTGCGCGCCGTGCGGATCGGCGACCTGCGCGCGGTGGTCGGGCGGGAGGCACCGGCCGACGAGCCGACGCTCCCGGCCGGCGTGCGGGTGGGTCGATCCGCACCGGTGCCGGCCTCGGCGGCGCAACGGGCGTGGCGCGGCGCCCGCACCGCGCTGCGGTTCACCGGGTCCGGGCTGCCGTCGGGGCTCGCCACGCTCGCCGGGGGGTCGGCGCTGGTCACCGAGGAAAGCCTCGGGGTCTGGCGGGACCTCGCCGAGCAGATGCCCCCCGAGCAGATGCCCCCCGAGCGGCTCGCCGCCTCGCCCGACGTCGCGGCGCTGCGGCGGCTCGGCGCCGAGCCGCAGGGCCCGCAAACGTTGACCATGTTGGTCGCCGTGGGCGCCACCGCCTCGCTGCGGCAGGCCGCGGCCGTGCTATGTGTGCACCACAGCACGCTGATCGCGCGTCTGGCCAAGGCCGAGCGCGTCCTGGGCTTCCCCGTCGACACGCCGCAGGGCCGGACCCGGCTGACCGCCGCGCTGATCATCCGGCGCCTCTGCTCGGACCTCGACGCCCCGAACGCTGGATGCCGGTAAGCCCCGGGCCGGCCCTACTCGTCCGGCGCGAGCACCCGCTCCGGGCAGGCCGAGGCACCGAGCCGAGCGGCCTCCTCCAGACCTGGTGGCACGTCCAGCTGTGCCACCGCGCGGATGAAGCCCTCGTCGTCGAGTTCATAGACGTCGGGGGCCTTGGCGTGACATTGCGCGTGGCCCTGGCAGAACTCGTTGCTGACAGACACCTTCATGGGAGCTCCTCTCAGCTCGATAGTCATCGCGTGGCCGCGGGCTCAGTCGCTGTGGGCGGGTGTGCCCACGTCTTCGCGCGGCCTGGGAGTGAAGCGAACCGGAAGGTGCTTGACGGCGTAGACGTCGCCCGCGTCCGTGAGGCGCTCGATGGGTGCCGCGACCTGCACGTCCGGCAGCCGACGCAACAGCTCGGTGATCATCACACGGAACATGGCCCGCGCGAAGTTCGAGCCCAGGCAGCGATGGACACCGAGCGCGAAGGCCATGTGCCGGTTCGTGCTGCGATCAAGATCGATCTCGTGCGGGCGTTCGAAGGCGCTGGGATCGCGGTTGGCCGCCGCGAACATCAGCATGACCCGGTCGCCCTTCTTGAGCTGGCGGCCGTGGAACTCCGCGTCCCGGGTGACGACTCGAGTGAGCCCCTGGACCGGGGTGTCGTGGCGCAGGAACTCCTCCGTCGCGCTCTCCAGGACGGCCGGGTCCTCGATGAGCCGGCGGCGCAGCGCTGGATCGGCGTCGATGCGCAGGAAGGCATTGCCGGTGAGGCCCGCCGTGGTGTCCATGCCACCGAGCAGGAGCAGCACGACGATGCCGGAAAGCTCCTCGTCGGAGAGTTTCTCCCCGTCGATCTCCGTCTCCATGAGATCGCTGAGTACGCCCTTGCCGCGCTGGAGCCGTCGCTGGGCGATCTCCTGGGCGATCGTCCCGTAGATGTTGGCCGCGGACTGGGCGGATCGCTCCGGGGCGTAGGCACGATCATGGATGAGAGAGTGCAGCCAGTCGATCCAGTCCGGCCAGCGGCTCTCGTCGAAGTCGAGGAGCTGCAGAGTCCACCGGGCCGGCAGCGGGGTGAACAGCTGCTCGGCGAGGTCGGCCTCGCCGCTCTCGGCGAAGGCGTCGATCAGCTCGGTCGCCGTGCGGCGCAGGGCCGACTCCCGCTGCTCGGCCTCCTTGGGAGACAGGTAGGGAAGCAGTAACTTCCGGTACTTCTGCAGCATTGGGGGGTCGATGTCGATCGGAATGAAGGACACCTCGACCGGCAGGGCCGGAATAGCCTTGCTCATGTGGTTACTGAAAAGATCCGGGTCCCGGCAGGCGTCGAACACGGCCTCATATGAGGTGAAGAGCCAGTAGCCTCCCCAGGTCGAGGACTTGGCCACCGGGCAACGATTCTGGAGATCCGTCATGATTTCGTAGTTATGTTCCCGGAACTTCGGGCTGTGATGGTCCAGATCGGTGTCGCTGAATCCTGCCTCGTCGAGGGTCGTCACGGGTCGGCCTCCCATTTTTCGATGATGATGATGATGATCGACGGTAGGGTTCGACCGCATCTCCGGCACTACTTCTTCGGGCTGTTGATCGGTGGCCACGGCTGGCCGGTAGCCCCATTCCGCCAGCCCGCTGCGGGACCGCGGTCAGGGCGGGCGATCGTGGGGTGGATGTCCTTCGGCGCCAGGCCGCGTCACCGTGCCTGGGTCTCCAGCCTTTCTCTCGAGCTGGCAGACGCCGGCCGCTGCTCGGCGTGTGGCTGCTCGGCGTGCGGCTGTCCGGCGTGCGGCCGCTCGGCGTGTGGCTGTCCGGCGTGCCGTGCCCGCACCTGCGCGGAGGCCCACCGACACAGCGGTTGCTGTGCTCGGCGACGTGCGACTGTGGGCTGCGACACGATCGGAGGCTAATCTTATTGAGCCGATAGAGTCAATAAAGTTCTATTTGATCATCTTTGGGGATCTAAAGTAACCGATCTGTTACTTAGAGTTATATCGGAAGCCCTCCTGCGGTCAACGGTTCCTGGACGACCACGGCTCACAACGCCTTGATCGCGAAAGTCCTCCTACCATCGGCACGGGGGCACGCTCGTGTGGACGGGGCCGGGAGCGGATCGTCCTGCCGTCAGACTGGAGACACACGCAGTGGGGAACAGGTTCGAGACACCGGCGAAGATCCTCGATGCGGCGTTGGGGTGCATCGCGGCTCACGGACCGGCCAAGATGTCCCTGCGGGATGTCTCCGCGGCGGCGGAGGTCTCTCGTGGCACGCTCTACCGGTACTTCAAGACCAAAGGCGAGCTGCTCACCGCCATCAGCGAACACGTCCGGCGGGGCGTCAGCGCCGCGCTCGACGAAGCAGCCGCCGAGCAGCCGGTCAGCTCTGAGCGCCTCCGCGCGACCGCCGACGCCATCATGCACTACGGAGACGACCACCCCGAGGTTTCCAGAGTCATCGAAGCGGAGCCCGCCTTCGCCCTGCAGTTCATCCGCGACATTTTCCCGACCTTCGTGGCCCAGGTGACGGAACTCCTCGAGCCCGTGCTTGACGATCTCGCCATAGTCCAGGAAGGCAAGGTGAGACGAGAGGTTCTCGCGGAGCTTCTGCTACGAGCCACGAGCTCGCTTTATCTGATCCCGACCGCCAACCCCGACGAGATTACCGACGCAGTCGTGACCCTGTGGGCTTCTGTCGCCGCACCGGCGAAGGCCGGTGATCCCGCTCCAGAAGACGCCACCTGATTCGCCCCGAAGGTTCTCCGCCCAGGGTGCTGGAAATATTCTCCGGGCCCGATCGGGCGTGACTGCGTTCGACGAGTTCTCCCGGCAGAGAAGCCGATCGTGCCCGCGTGCCTCCCCGGACCCAGGCGTAGACACACTGTCAGATGCGCTGTAGCTTTCCTCGACGCACCCGCCCTGTCGGGACGGGTCTTCGATGACGAGGGAGTCTGATCGGCGATGACGACGGCGTCTGAGACGGTGGCCGTACAGGGCGAGCTCCGCCTTCTGATCGACGGGAAACTCGGCGAGTCGGCGGCGGGCGGCCGCTACGACAACATCAACCCGGCTACCGAGGAAATCCTCGGCCAGACGACGGACGCCACCGTCGCGGACATGGACCGGGCCATCGCGGCGGCGCGCCGCGCGTTCGACGAGTCGTCGTGGTCGACGGACCGGGAGCTGCGCAAGCGGTGCCTGGCCCAGTTGCAGGCCGCGCTGGAGGACGAGAAGGAGGCGCTGCGGGCGGAGCTCGTCGCCGAGGCAGGTTCGCCGATCGCGGTGACGCACTTCGCGCAGCTCGACTGGCCGCTGGCCGACGGCCTGCGCGGGCCGCTGGAGCTGATCGACGAGTTCCCGTGGGACCGCCCGCTGCCCGACACGAACCTGTTCGGGCCCAGCCGCCGCGCGGTCTGGAAGGAGCCGGTGGGGGTGGTCGCGGCGATCGTGCCGTGGAACTACCCGTTCGAGGTGACGATCAACAAGTTGGGCCCGATCCTGGCCACCGGCAACACGGTGGTGCTCAAGCCCGCGCCGGACACGCCGTGGAACGCCACCCGGATCGGCCGCATCATCGCCGAGCGGACGGATATCCCGGCGGGCGTCGTGAACGTGGTCCCGACCTCGGACAACGCGGTGGCCGAGCTGCTCGTGACCGATCCCCGGGTGGACATGGTGTCGTTCACCGGGTCGACCGGGGTCGGTCGGCGCATCGTCGAACTGTCTGCCGGGACGATGAAGCGGACGCTGCTGGAGCTCGGCGGCAAGTCCGCGATGATCGTTCTCGACGACGCCGACCTCGCCTCGGTGCTGCCCGGGGCCGGGCTCGGGGCGTGCCTGCACGCCGGGCAGGGCTGCGCGATGACGACGCGGATCCTGCTGCCCCGCTCCGTCTACGACCAGGGGCTCGCGATCCTCACCGAGGTGTTTCGCCAGCTTCCCTACGGAGACCCGAACGACCCGGCGAACCTCTCCGGTCCGCAGATCAACGCCCGCCAGCGCGACCGGGTGCTCGACTACATCGAGATCGGCAAGGCCGAGGGCGCCCGGGTCGTCGCCGGCGGCGGCCGCCCGGCGCACCTGCCGACCGGCTACTACGTCGAGCCGACGCTGCTCGCGGACGTGGACAACGGCATGCGGGTGGCTCGCGAGGAAATCTTCGGCCCGGTGGCCGCCGTGATCCCGTTCGACGACGAGGCGGACGCCGTGCGGATCGCAAACGACAGCCCGTACGGCCTGTCCGGTGGAGTGTTCTCCGCCTCGCTCGACCGCGGCCTGGCCGTCGCCCGCCGGATCCGCACGGGGAGCATCAACGTCAACGGCGGCAACTTCTACGGCTCGAACGGCCCCTACGGCGGCTACAAGCTGTCGGGCAACGGCCGCCAGGGCGGCATCGAGGGCTTCGAGCAGCACCTGGAGAGCAAGTCCGTCGGCTACGCCGGCTGAGCTGCCTCACCTTCGGGTCGTCTCACCTTCGGGTCGCCGGTATCCAGGCGGTCCATCACCAGATCGCACGCACGTACGAGCAGAGGAGCAGGACAATGCCAGGTCGCCTCGAAGGCAAGGTCGCCTTCATCACGGGTGCGGCGCGCGGGCAGGGCCGCAGCCACGCGGTCCGCCTGGCGCAGGAGGGCGCCGACATCATCGCCATCGACATCGTCGAGCAGATCGAGTCGAACCCCTACCCGCTGTCCACCCCGGAGGACCTCGCCGAGACCGTCACGCTGGTCGAGAAGCTCGGCCGGCGCATCATCGCCACCAAGGCCGACGTCCGCGAGCGCGACCAGCTCCGCGAGGCGGTCACCAAGGGCGTCGCCGAGCTCGGGCGACTCGACATCGTCGTCGCGAACGCCGGCATCCTGCCGATGGCGATGGGCGACCCCCAGGCCACCGACTTCATCGACGCCGTCGACGTCGACCTCATCGGCGTGCTGAACGCCGTCGCGGTCAGTATCCCCCACCTGCCGAACTACAGCTCCATCGTGGTCACCGGCTCGACCGCGGCGATGCTCCCCAACACCACCGACAACCCGGCGATGGGTCCGGGCAGCGCCGGCTACGGCTGGTCCAAGAAGACCTTGATCGGCTACGTCGAGCAGATGGCGCTGCACCTGGCGTCGAAGTTCATCCGGGTCAACGCGATCCACCCGACCAACGTCAACACCCACCTGCTCCACAACGACGGGCTGTACGCGCAGTTCCGGCCGGACCTGGAGAACCCGACCCGGGAGGACGTCGAGCCCGCGTTCGTCCTGTTCCAGGCGATGCCGATCCCCTACGTCGAGCCGGTCGACATCTCCAACCTGGTGCTGTTCCTCGCCTCCGACGAGTCCCGGTACATCACCGGCCAGCAGATCCGGGTCGACGCCGGCTCGTTGCTCAAGTTCCCGAACGGCCCCACGGGCTGATCGCCGCCGAGCCCTGCGGAAGGCAGTGCTCGGGTTGCGTCCAAGCGCTCGCCGAGCACCGCCTTCCACGAGGTTCCGGCATCCGAGGTTCCGGGGCCGCTCAACGGTTTTGTGCGGAGTCGAGGAGGGTCTCGAGGGGTTGGGTGTAGGGGTTTCGGCGGGGTGCCTGGGC
>NZ_JANEZT010000242.1 GCF_025403405.1 Frankia tisae | reverse complement strand
GGGAAGGACGGGTGGGGCCGGCCGGAGGTCGGCGCCGAACGGCGGGAGGGCCGGGGCGGTCATCGCCCTGGCCGGCCCGGCCCGGCGCAGCAGCAGCGCGTCGGGGTGGCCGGCGTTGACATAGTGCAGTTCCCCGCTGCGCGGATCGATGACGGCGATGATGGCGGTGGCGAACATCTCCTCGGTCTCGCCGAGGTTCTCCACCGCCCATTCCACCGCGGCCGCCGGGCCCACGCGGGTGGACAGCGCGGCGTCGAGAAGCTGCTTGAGCCGCAGGGCGAAGACGCCCGCGGCGGCGCCGTGGCCGGAAACGTCGCCCACGACCACGGCGACGCACCCGTCGGGCAACTCGAAGGCGTCGTACCAGTCCCCCGCGAGCTCCCCCTGGGCCGGATCGACCCGGCCGTGCAGCATCAGCCCGCGGGCGCGCAGCAGCGAGGGGGTGAGCGCGTCGCGCAGCGCGATGACGGCGGGGCCCTGCTGCGCGAGGGCCTCCCAGGACCGCTCGTTCTGCCGCACGAGGCGCACGAGCTGGGCGCGCATCGTCTCGACGTCGGCCGCGAGGGCCACGATCTCCGCCGGGCCCACCGAGGGAATCCGCGTGTCGTAACGGCCGGCCGCGACGGCGTTGACCGAGCGCTGCAGGGCGCCGATCGGACGCAGCAGCCAGCGGCGCAGCACAACCATGAGGGTCACCAGGACGCCGAGAATGACGAACATCGCGCTGGCGAGCGAGCTCAGCAGCAGCACGGAAGCGCTCTCGACCCGGCCGGACGCCTCGACCTGCTCGCGGTCGATCTGATCGGCGAGGCGGGCGGCCTGGCGGCGCAGCTCGTCGAAGTCGCGCCGCGCGCTCGCGCGGACGATCCCGGCGGCCTCGGCCACGTCGCCGCGGGCCATCGCGGCCAGCTCCGGTTCGACGACGTCGTGCCGCCAGGTCCCGTAGGCGGCATCCACCCGGGCCCGCTGCGCCCGCAGGTCAGGGAGGTCGGCCAGCAGATCATCCAGCCGTGCCGTGAGCACGGGCACCGAGCGCTCGGAGTCGTCGAACGGCGTGAGGAAGCCGCGGTCACGGGTCGCGATGTAACCGCGCAGTGCGCTTTCCTGATCGACGAACTCAGCAAGGAGCATCGCGGTGGCCGTGGCTGCCGGGTCCAGATGTTTGCCCCGCTCGGCGGCGGCGTTGCGCGACCGCAACGCGGAGGCCACGGCCAGCACGAGCATCATGATGATCGCAATGCTCGCGAGCAACGTCAGCGTCCGGATGCCGCGCCGGAGGCCAGCCGTTTCGCTCACGCCAGGATTGTCGTCCACTCGTCGGGGGCAGGTTGTGGCGGGTGACCGGGACCCCAGGTCCCGAGTGATCGACCCAATCTCCCGGCGGGCGGCCCGTGGCCGCGACCGGACGGGCCCGGCACACCCCGTCAGCCGAGCAGGAAAACGACCCAGGGCACCGGAACATCACCGACGCCGCTGCCTCGTCAGCCGCCAGAAAACCACCCCGGCGGCCTCAGGCGCGCAAGGCGGACTCGGCCGGTAATAGCGGAAAAAGAGGGTTTCGCCCATCCTCGTCGAACCCGACGCGTGATGAGCTCCGTCGACGGGAAAACACAGAATGGAGCCGCGGAGCCGGAACCCCGCCCGCGGGCGGGTCGTTGGCATCCGTGGACGCGGCGCCCCCTGACTTTCGCGAGCGCACGTTCCCCGACCAGGCCGCGAGCGCACCCGGGCCGCCCCGGTCGCACGACCGACGCTCGCCGTCGCGGGGCACCCAAGCCGAAGGCATTTCGACACACAGGGTGGGAGCAGCACAAGGATGAATTCCGGTTCGGCCACCGACCCGGCCCACGCGCACCACCGCCCGGCCGACCCGCCGGCCGCCTCGCCCGCCGTCATGAACGGTGCGGCGGGCGTGGCCCGCTCCGACACTGCGATCTGGACCCGCGGGTTGACCAAGCGCTACGGCACCCGGCGGGCCGTCGACCATCTCGACCTGCAGGTGCCCCGCGGGGCACTGTCCGGCTTCGTCGGGCCGAACGGCGCCGGCAAGTCCACCACGCTGCGGATGTTGCTGGGCCTCCTGCGGCCCTCCGCCGGGCACGGGCACGTCCTGGGCGAACCGATCACCGAGCCGGACCGCTACCTGCACCGAGTCGGCGCGATGATCGAGGGCCCGACCTTCCACCCGGGCCTGTCAGGCCGGCGCAACCTCGATCAGCTCGCGATTCTGCGCGGGATCGGTGGCTGGCACCGGGCCCGCCGGCAGCGCCGCGTCGAGGAGGTCCTGGGGCAGGTGGGCCTGGGCGAGCGGGCCGACGACCGATTCAGCTCGTACTCGCTCGGGATGAAGCAGCGCCTGGGCATCGCCGCGGCCCTGCTGCCCGACCCGTGCCTGCTCATCCTGGACGAGCCGACGAACGGGCTGGACCCGGCGGGCATCCGGGAGATCCGGGCGCTGCTCGGCCAGCTCGCCGGCGGGGGGATAACCGTCTTCGTCTCCAGCCATCTGCTGACCGAGGTCGAGCAGATCTGCGACCACCTCGTCATGATCAACGGCGGCCGGATGCTGTTCCAGGGGCATGTCACCGACCTGCTCGCGGCCGAGGACCCCCGCATTCTGCTGATCCCCGAGCACGATGCCGACGCGCGCCGGCTCGCCGGGCTGCTCGGCGACGAGGGCCTGCGGGTCGAGATCGATCTACGCAACGGCCCCCCGAGCGCCTCGGCCGCCCAGGGCCGCTGGCCGGTCGTCACCGCGCACGCCCCGGAGGGCCTCGCCGCGCACCTCAACCGGCTCGCGATGCACGCTGGCATCACCCTGCGCTCGCTGCGCGCCCACCGGCCCAACCTGGAGGAGACGTTCCTGCGCGTCACCGGGGAGATCGACGGCGACCTGGTCCGATCCGCCCAGGCCGGCCAGGAGCCGGACGGCAGCGTGCCGCCGCCCGCGGGCGCCGGGCTCGACCCGGCCCACCGCCGGGGGGGTGCAACATGATCGCGGCATTCCGGGCCGAATGGGTGCCCCTGCTGCGGCCCAGGTTGCTTGCGGGCACACTCGGTGCCGTGGTCGCCTGCGCCGTCCTCGGCACCGTGCTGACCTTCTTCTCCGTCGGGCATCGGGACTTCGACGGCGATCCGGTCACCGCCGCCGCCCTGTCCCGGCCGGACGGCCTGCTCCAGGGGGTGCAGGCCGTCAGCATCCTGCTGGGGGTGGTGGCGCTGTCGGTGGTCGCCGCGTCGCTGGCCGGCGATCACAGTCACGGCACCCTGCGCAACCAGCTCGTCGCCCAACCGCACCGGGCTCGGCTGCTCGCCGGCAAGCTGCTTGCCCTGTCGACCTTCGTCGTCGTGATCGTCGCGGCAGCCACGGTCGTCTCGGTGGGGCTGTCGTTCCTGCTCGCGCCGACCCGAGGGGTGTCCACCGCCGCCTGGAGCGGTGGGGCAGGGCTGGCCGAGCTTGGCTCTGGCTTCGTCAACCTGTGCCTCGGCTCACTGGGGTACGCGGCGATCGGGGCGCTGGCCGCGATCCTGCTGCGCGGGCCGGCGGCCGCAATCGCCGTCGCGCTGGCCTACGCGCTTCCGGTGGAGATGCTGATCTCGCGCATCTACCGTCCGGCGCATTCCTGGCTGCCGGTCCAGCTCATGCAGGAGATCGCCACCGGTGGCGCCGCATACGCCATGCCTTACGCCGACGCCCTGCTGCGCGGGGTGCTCTACGCGGGCGTCATGCTGCTGCTCACCCTGGTGATCTTCCGAAGGCGGGACATGACCGCCTGAGCGCCCCGCGGCGGCGGCCGCCAGGTGCCGATGCTGAAGATGCCAGTGCCCCGAGGACGTCAGTGCCCGAGGACGTCAGTGCCCGAAGACGTCAGTGCCCGAAGACGTCGGAGTCCAAAGCGTCGGCCTCGCCGGCGGCGCCGCGATCCAGGCCGGAGATGGCTGCGATCTCCTCGGCGGTGAGGCTGAAGCCGAAGACGTCGATGTTCTCCGCCAGCCGGGCCGCGCTGGCCGACTTCGGCACCGCCACCACGCCGAGCTCGACGTGCCAGCGCAGCACGATCTGCGCGGGGCTGCGGCCGTGCGCGGCGGCGATGCGGGTGATCACGGGTTCGTCGAGCAGGCCGGTGCCGGCGCCCAGCGGGCTCCACGCCTCGGTGACGATGCCGTGCTCGGCGTGGTAGGCGCGGACCGCGTCCCGGCCGAGCCGCGGGTCGAGCTGGATCTGGTTGACGTCCGGGGCCACCCCGGTCTCGGCGAGCAGCCGGTCCAGGTGGGTCGTCTTGAAGTTCGACACGCCGATGGCCCGCACCTGGCCGTCCTTCATCAGCTCGACGAGGCCCTTCCAGGCGTCGACGTACCGGTCCCGCCACGGGTTGGGCCAGTGGATGAGCAACAGGTCGACATAGTCGAGCCCCATCCGCCGGGTACTCTGCGCGACCGCCCGGCGCACCCCCCGCACGCTGTGCGAGCGCTTGTTGAACTTCGTGGTGACGAACAGCTCCTCGCGGGTCACCCCGGCGCCGCGCACGCCGGCGCCCACCCCCTTCTCGTTGCCGTAGTTGTGGGCGGTGTCGATCAGCCGGTAGCCCAGCCCGATCGCCTGCTCGACGACGCCGCAGACCGCGCGGTCGTCCAGCGGCCAGGTCCCGAGCCCGAGCAGCGGCATCCGAGCGCCATGGGCGAGGGGGACGGTAGGAACAGGCGAAGGCGGCACGGCGCGCTGACCTTTCTGTCACGATGAGGCGGACCCAGCGAGCGGACCCGGACGCGCGGAGAGCAGACTGCCAGCATGAGTGCCGCCAGGGACGACAGACTCGCCGTACAGCTGCCCGCGGACGAGGCGGGCCTCATCCGTTCCGCCGCGGAGGGTGAGGGCATGTCCCTCGAGGATTTCGCCGTGGAGGCGATGAAGCGGTACGCCCAGGAGGTGCTGGCCGACCGGCGGTTGTTCCGCGTGCCGGACACGGACTGGGGCGCCTTCGAGGCGCTGCTCGACACCCCGTCGGCGGACACCTCCCGGCTGCGGCGGCTGCTCGACGACGAGCCGGGCGCGGAGTAGTCCGCCCGCCGTCCACCGGCAGCCATCCACCGCCCACCGCCTCCCGACCGCGCCCCCGACCCGGCAAGAAGGATGTCACGCAGTGCCCCTGACCAAGCCCGCGGCCCTGACCGAGGCGATGGACCGCACGATCTTCAACAGCGGGGACGACCTGCTCGACGGCTGGTTGCGTCATCACGCCCTCGAACACCAGCAGGACCGGACCACGAACACGTTCGTGATCCTCGATGCCGGCCGGATCGCCGGCTACTACTGCCTGGCGACGGCCGCCGTGGAACGCATTCCCGGCTCGCGCCGGCGTTCACGGCGGCCGACCGAGCCGGTCGCGGCCATGTTCATCGGCCGGCTCGCCGTCGACCTGCGCCACCAGGGTCGCGGCATCGGCGCCCGGCTCGTTCGCGACGCGGTGATGCGCTCGCTCACCGTGCATCGCATGGTCGGGCTGCCCCTGCTGCTCGCCCATGCCAGGCGGGTACCCGGGCGCGACTTCTACCGTCACCTCGGCTTCCGCGATGCCCGGTTCGATCCCCATCTGCTGGCGCTGCCACTGCGCGCCGCGGCGGCCGGCTGAGCGTCAGTCGTCGCCGAGCAGGACGTCGAGATCGACCCGCATCAACCACTGGTCGAGTTTGAACGGCGGGTAGGGCCAGGGCAGGCCGTCGAGCACCATCTGGTTGACGGGCAGCCACAGGCTGCGCCGCAGCGGGTCGATCGCGCCGCGGCGCACCCCGACGTAGCGGGTCGACGGGCCGCGCAGCATGTTCAGCCCCACGTCGATGGGCTGCCCGGTGCGGAAGGTCATCCGCGTGCCGCGCCCCGCCGGCCGCACGACCTGCACCAGGCCGTCGAGGCCGGCCAGCAGGACCGCGCCGGTCCGCGGGTCGAGGGTGATACTGCGGACCAGGCCGCCCTGGTCGGTGCCGGCCACCAGGTAGTCGGGCTGGTTCGCGATGCCCCAGGTGTCCACCGGCCAGTTGCCGGTCGCCGGCGTGCGGGTCACCAGGCCGCGTTCGCGGCCGAGCTTCGGGTAGACGGCAACGGTTTCGGCGCGCAGGCCGTCGATCTTCGTCCGCGCCACGTAGAGCGTGCCGTCGGCGCCGAACACGGCGGACTCCATCCGGGAGCCGTCCTGAACCGCGCGCACCGCGGTGCTGCACGGGGTGATGCTGCCGCGCGACGCCGAGTAGGAGAACTCCTGGATCGGGAACGGCTGGGTGCTGTAGTCCAGGCCCCGCACGTCGCTGATCAGAACGAACCGCTCGTCGTCCGGTTCGCTGGTCGGATCGGCGACGACCTCCCGCGGGTTGACGACGAGCCCGATGCCCAGCGGCCGGACCTCCGGATACTGCCAGTGCGCCAGGACGTGGCCGGCGGGGTCGACGACGAGCAGCGCCCCGTTGTCAGTTCCACCGGCGCCCTTGCCCAGGTACTGGGTGATGACGAGGTGCCCACTGCGCGGCAGGCGCGCGATGGAAGACGGCCCGCGCGAGGAGCGCGGCTGCAACGGCCCGAGCACCGGGAAGGCCTGCGCGGCGACGTACGGCGGGGCCGTCGTGGCGAGCTGCGCCGCTGTCCAGGACTCCTCCTGGTCGTACACCCACCGTTGGCCCTGCTGGTCCCGCCGCAGCTGGCCCACGCTCGGCAGCTCCCCGTCCAGGGCCGTGTTCCAGCCGAAGTAGGGCATCAGCGAGGTGAAGAGCACCCGCTGGGCGCCGTCCGGGCCGGGCGCGACGATCACGTCGGAGGTGTCCCCGCCCCCGACGCCGCGGTAGATCGGATCGAGCCGGGGCAGGCTCAGGCGGCCCTTCGTCGACGGGATCACCAGCCGGGTGAATCGCTCGATGTCCGGCTCGAAGACCTCGATCTCCATGTCGGTGCCGGTCAGCTTCGACTGGTCGTCGGAGAACGGCGTGGTCGTCACGAACACGGTGCCGTCGGCCGCCACCGCGGACATGAACGCGGCCTGGCCGGGTCCGAAGCCCCACCCGGGCACCTCCGTGACCCGGACCGTCGACTGGCCGCTGTCGAACTCTCCGAAGGAGCCGGGCGCACCGTAGATGGTCAGCAGGTTCTCCGGCAGCCTCGTCACCGAGCCGGCCGGAACCGAGGGACCTGCGGTGACCCCACCGACCGGGGCGGACGGCTGACCCCGGGGCAGACCTCCTGGCACCGACCCCTCCGACGACAGCAGCCGCCCGGCGATGAGCCCGCCACCCGCGGCCGCGCCAAGCCCAGCGGCGGTCACGAGCAGCCGGCGGCGACTCGGCCGGGTGCGCTCCGGGTCCGCGGCGCCGGCGCCGTCTGGAGCCGCGCTCGGCTCGGGCGGCCCCTTCGGCGGGTCGGCGCCGGGCAGCTCGGCGGCGCCGATCCAGGTGGCCTCGGCGGCACGGTCACGCCGGCCGGCCCGGCCCCGGCGGCGGGCACGGCGACCGTGTTCGGAAGGGTCCGGGTCACCGCCGATGGGAATACGGGCACGGCCCGGCAGGGTGTCATGGTCGTGGCTGCCCGAACCGCCGTCGTCGCTGTCGCTGTCGGCATGACTCTTCCCGAAACGGACCTGCCTACCGATCCGGACCTGCTTGCCACGGCCGGGCAGGGTGTCGTGGTCGTCGGTGTCGTGGTCGTCGGTGTCGTGGTCGGCGGGAAGGCCGCCCTGGCCGGTGGGGCCGCGATCCCCGGCCTCGCCGGCCGGCGCCGCAGCGTCCGGGGCGCCGACGGCCGGGCCGGCAGCGCCCGGGGCGGCATCCGGGCCGGCGGCGTCGGCGCCGGTGTCAGGGGCGTCCGGAGCCGCGGCGTCGGAACGGCCTGCGCGGTCACGGCCGTCGTGGGCGTCCCTGCCGCGACGACGGCCATATCTACCGACTGTGGTGTGCCCGCGCTCACCGCCGTCGGCATCCGAACGGATCTTGGCTGGCATGTGCGGTGGCCTCGCCTCTCAACGCCGGTGGGGCCTCTCAAGGCCGGTGGGTGGGGGACCCCCGGCCGAGTAGGACGACCGTATCCGACGGATCAGAACGACATATCGGACATGGTCCAAGGTCCACGCCCGTCCGGGGGCGCCTAGACCGGCGCGGGAAAGCCTTCCTCAGGTCGGGCTTCACTGATCGACGCGGCGCCGCGCGGCGCCTCCTCGCCACCCCGCCCGCCATCCCCGACCGTCCCGCGGGCCGCCTGCCGGTCGGCGTGATGGAGCTGGACCACGAGCAGCCCGACCGCGAGCGCGGTCACCGACTCGGCGGCGAGCGCCGCGGTGGCCGTCGCCATCGAGCCCCCGCCCGCCGAGACCAACGCCCCCGCCGTCGCCACCGTGGCGACCGCCAGCACCCCGACCACCCGGCGCACCCCCGCACCGAGCAGATAGGTGGTGAACATGAGCGTGACGGCCAGCAGCGTCATGCTCAGCGCCAGCACCCACAGCGCAGAGGCAGCGCCGGTCAGGTGGGGACCGAAGACCAGGCCGATCAGCCAGTGCGCCCCGACCAGGCCGATCCCGGCGAGCAACAGGCCGGGCGTGACGACGAACGCCAGAGCCACCGCCAGGGTCGCCCCGGCCCCGCGGCCCTCCTTGCGCCGCCGGGCCGCCTCGGGCAGCAGGAAGTTGGCCACCGCGAGCCCGATGAAAACCGGCACCTTGCAGGCCGTCGAGATCGCCGCGTAGCCGCCCACCCCGTCCGTGCCCAGCCAGCCGACGATGACGACGTCCATGTTCTGGAGCAGGGCCAGTGGGATGAGCGCGCCGAGCGCCACGGTCGTGTCGGCGATGACGCTCTGGCGGGCGCTGGCCCGCGGGGCCGGGATCGGCACCGGGATCGGGCCGGTGGCCGGTGCGACACCGTCCTCGGGCAGCGGCACCGACCACCGGCGGGCGGTGGCCGGACGGGGTAGCCGCGGGGTGCGGGCAACGGCCCAGCGCGCGTGTTCGGCGCCCACGACCACACCGATGACGATGCCGAGCCCCGCGCCGTTGACCCCCATGCCCGCGACGACGAAGGCGATCACCAGGCCGATCCGGACGAAACCCTCGACCACGAAGTTCACGGCCAGTCGCTGGTAGGCACCACGCGCCTGCATCAGACCGCGCTCGACACACAGCAGCGTCCACAGCGCGGCCCCGATCGTGGCCTCGGCGATCGCCACCGGGTGGGGGTAGGACATCAGCGCCGCCGCCGGCCTGGACAGCACCAGGGCGGCGACGGTGGCGACGACTATCCCGATACCGCAGGCACCACGCAGCTGGCGGATCCACGACCACTGCTCGCGGCGGGTGTCCCCGGTGCCCGACGTCTCGTGCTGCACGACGGCGATGAGCAGGGCGTTACCGGCGACGGACAGGATCAGGAAGATGCTCACCTGAACGGACACGGCGCCGTAGGAATCGGAATCCAGCGTGCGCGCGACGATGAGATTCATCAGCAGGTTACAGCCGTTGACGAGCATGCCGGCGACCGCCAGGGCTGCCGGGCCGGCCAGCAGGCCGGACACAGCCTCTCGCGAGGGCTTCGCCATCAGTCTCCCCACCGGGCCCGGAACACGTCGATCACCCGCGACAGAACATCGGCCATGGTATGCGCCACTGATTTTTCCGACATCTGTAGGTTGCAGGCGAACATGCTAAGCCCTGTCGATCGGCCGGAGAGGAACGCCACTGGTGATCGGAAGCCCCAGCACGCCGCATCCCACCGGGCTCGGGGAGCACCGGTACCTGTCCATCCTTGCCGGCCGGCACGTGGTGTTCCTCAACTGGCGTGATCAGGACCACCCTCAGGCCGGCGGGGCCGAGCTGTTCTGCCAGTCGATCGCCGAGCGGTTCGCGGCGGCCGGCGCGCGGGTCACGCTGCTGACCTCCCGGCCGGCCCGGGACGGGGGGAAGGCGCTCCCGGTGGCCGAACACGTGGCCGGGGTGGACGTCCGCCGTGGCGGTGGCACCTTCGGGGTGTATCCGTCCGTGCTCGGCCGGCTGGCGAGCCTCGGGCGGGCCGGGCACCGCGTCGACGCGGTCGTCGACTGCCAGAACGGGATCCCGTTCTTCAGCCCGCTGGTGCTGCCGGCGTCCACGCCGATCGTCCAAGTGCTGCACCATGTCCACCAGAAGCAGTTTCCGCTGTACTTCCCGGGCCCCGTGGCCAAGGTCGGGCAGTTGCTGGAGGCGCCGGGCAGCCGGCTGGTCTACAGGCGCCGCCCGGTGGTCGTCGTCTCCCCCTCGACCCGGGCGGAGGCGCGCGAGGTGCTGAGCCTGCCCGGCCCGCGCTTCCTCGTCCCCAACGGCGTGACCGCCTCCGTCCCCTCCGCCTCCGTCCCCTCCGGCG
>NZ_JANEZT010000241.1 GCF_025403405.1 Frankia tisae | reverse complement strand
CCGCCATCACCGGCACCCGCCTGGATCAACCAACCCGCGCAGGTCCCGACCCAACCAGACACCCCGACGGAACCATCCCCTCAGTAATTTCTACAAGACCTTGTCTCGAACAGGTTGACAGGTTCCGCGCTCGTCGCGCCCGCAGCCGGTCTGTCGGTCGTCGCCCTCTTGCTCGGCAGCCGGCAACTCGCTGTGAACGGCGGGCCGGCGGAGGTGCTGCGTTCGGCGCGGAGGCTGTCCACCAGCGGTCGAGGCCGAGCCGAAGCCCGCGCAGCGGGGGCACCCCCAGCCGCGTGATGACTGCCTCCGAACCACGCGGCCGGGCGGGCGCGTGGGCGGCCTCACGACACTGACCGTGCTGGCAGGGGTTGAGGTCCCGGCGCAACGGCAATAACGTGATCGTTATCATGGTTGCATGTTCTGGGAGGTCGTGGTCCACCCTGGTGCAGTCGACGAGTTGGCCAAGCTCCCCGCCAACGAGCGCACGGCGATCGACAACGCCCTCGACAAGCTGCGAGAACGCGGTACGGATCTTCCGTTCCCACACACCAGTGCCGTCGTGGACGCCGACCACCTGTGGAAGCTACGTCCCCGAGGTGGCGACAGCCCGTGGCGTGGACCGTGCTCACCGCCCTCTCCTACGCTGGGCTGTTGGTCGAACAGCTACTAGCGCGCCGCACAGTGGGTGATCGACCGGCCGACGTCATTGTCGAGGGCGAGCAGGATCTTGCGCTACTACGGCTCAGGTCCCGTCGCTTGCCGGGTGCGCGGATCTACGCGATGAGGCAGGCCCACGGATCGCACGGCGGGATCGACGAGCTTCTCCGCATCCTGCCCGCAGGCACGACCGTGGAACCGGTTGAGGTCGGGCAAGCGAAGGAACACTGACTGCTCGCTGGGCGCGGGGCGGACGCATCGACCCCGTGCCCGGCAGGGAAGGGTCGCACGGGCAGGCAGAACAGCATCGTGCTCGGCGGGGCGGCGATCGGCGCTTTTGTAAGCAAAGCAGGTCGGCTGGTGGCCATCTGGGATCGAGATAATGCAAGCGCTGTTTCTCGGGCAGCTTGGCGAGCGGCCGGGAACCCAACTCGTTTCGCGGTCACCTGCGCTCACACTTCAGAGCCCAATGTTCGTAAGCTACGTGATCCCCTGAAGGTTCGGGGGATGGTTGGTCATCGGAAGTCGAGAGTCGAGGAAGTGGAATTCGAGACGGTAGGTGACGGACCGGGTGGGTGGGCCTGCCTCCCTTCGGGCGGGACCTCCCCCTTTGCGGCCATCGACGCCGGCCATTGGTCCGTTTTGAAAGACCTCACCAGACCGGGTAGGGCGGTCGGCGACACGACCACAGCGTCTCAGCTATGGGTAGAGAGCCGGTTCGTACAATGCCAGGGCTTCTGGATCGACTGGTTGCGACGGCGACTTTCGGTGCTGAATTTATTCGGGGTCCGAGACCAGGTGCCAATGGCGGTCATGCGGGCGTTGCCAGCTGATCGCCGTGCTGATCGGGCGAGGCCTGGCGGTCTCGCCGATCGGGGTGCACCAGGCCTCCCGCCTGCGCCAACTACCCGCCACGATCTCAGTCGGTAAGTGGCGGTATGATCTCATGCCTAACGGTCTTCGCCGTCGGGGGAATATTTCTGCGATCCGCATTCGCCATGACAGCGGGGGTCGAACGAGAACACGAATGGGCTGCTGCGCCAGTATTTCCCGAAGGGCACCGACCTGTCGTTGCGTACTCAGGACGAGCTTGATAAGGTGGTCGAACAGCTGAACGGAAGGCTGCGGCAGGCGTTGGGCTGAGCGAAGCCGGTTGAAGTCTTCAATGATTTGCTGGCGAAGCATGCGTCGCTATGACCGCTTGAATCCGCCCCCCTTCAACCACGGTCCAGCGTCACGCTTCATATCCACCTTCTCCGGATCGGTCTCACGAGATCCGCCGGTCACCGAGACTTGTCCAGCCGTCGCATCGAGGGAACGGGTGGGCCTTGGCCGTGCCTGAAGCCGGGAGCGCGGGTCGACGAGATGGTCGACGATGGATGTGGGTGGTCGCCGCCACCGCCGCGGCCGGGGCGGTGCTGGCGGTGGTGGGGATCTGGCACCTGCCGGCTCGGATGTACCCGGCCCCTGCTCGCCGAGGTCGCCCAGAAGCCAACTCCCGCGGCGCCGAGCAGCTACGAGCCGACTGCTGGGCGGGTGGCGACCGGAGACTCGTGCGCCGACGGTCACATCCCCGTTATCGCCAGGGACAGCCACGACCGCGCGGCTCAGGGCGGCGCCTGTCATGCCCACCTCCGCCAGCGGGTATCGGCGCATGGAAGGCTGCCATCCATGCGATTGGAAGACTAGACATGCTGCGATTGGTAGAGTAGCTGGGTGGTCGACTATCGACGCCGCATCATCGACGACACGCTGGACGAGATCCAGCCGCACCTTCGCGCCCTGTCGATCCATGGCCCGAAGGGGGTTGGCAAGACCGCCACTGCGATGCAGCGTGCTGCATCGGTCATTGATCTCAGCCTGGCAGGCCAACGTGAGATTGTCTCGGCGGACCCCTCGATACTGACCAGCTTGCCAGGCCCGGTCCTGGTGGACGAGTGGCAGAGGCTGCCCGAGGTCTGGGACCACGTGCGGCGCGCGGTCGACGCCGGCTCGCCGGCTGGCCATTTCATCATCGCCGGCAGTTCGGCTCCCCGGGGCGCCGTGGTCCACTCGGGCGCAGGGCGGATCGTCCCGATGCGGATGCGTCCTCTGAGCGTCGCGGAGCGCGGCCTCGAGACACCGACGGTGAGCCTGGCCGCACTCCTCAACGGGAACCGCGACATCAGCGGAACCACCAAGCTCCGGCTGACGGACTACGTCGAGGAGATCACCGCGTCAGGCTTCCCCGCCATCCGCGGTCTGCCACCACGCGTACGCCGGGCGGAGCTGGACGCGTACCTGGACAATGTCGTGCAGCGGGAGTTCCCCGAGCAGGGCTACCCAGTCCGCCGGCCGGCCGTCCTACGGACCTGGCTGTCCGCCTATGCCGCGGCGACCTCGACGACGACGGCCTATTCGAAGATTCTGGACGCAGCCACCGGCGGGCTGGCGAACAAGCCGGCGAAGGAGACCACGCTCGCTTATCGCGACGCGTTGTCGTCCTTGTGGCTGCTGGACACAACAGCACCTTGGATCCCAGGTCGCAACCACTTCGACCGGCTCGCCCAGTCCTCCAAACACCACCTGGCAGACCCCGCCCTGGCCGCCCGGCTGCTCGGGCTCGATGGCTCCGCGCTCCTGCGCGCCGAACAGGGCAGCGCGGGCCTGTCGGAAGGCACGATCCTCGGAGCGCTTTTCGAGCATCTTGCCGCGCTGAGCATGCACACCTACGCCGAGGCGACCGAAGCCCGAGTGGGCCACCTGCGCACCCGTAACAACGACCATGAAGTGGATCTGATCGTCCAGCGTGCGGACGGCCGGGTGCTGGGCATCGAGGTCAAACTAGCTGACCGCGTCGAGGACGACGACGTCAGGCATCTCCGATGGCTTCGCGACCGGATCGGGAATGACCTGATCGACGCCGTCGTCCTCTACGCGGGCGAGCGCGCGTACCGTCGGCGCGACGAGATCGCCGCTGTCCCGCTGGCACTGATCGGCCCATGACCGCCCCATCGTCTGGCCGCGACGATGGCCGGCCGGCGAGGTAACCCGATGGCGGCCGGGCGCGTCCGACGATAGATTTTGCAGGTCAGATAGCCCGCTACGGAGCGTGGTGGACCGCGTGTACCAGTATGCGAACCAATTAATCTTGGTAGCAGGCCCCGAAATTGCCGTCCGTCCGGTTGCCATGCGGGTTCCGACCAGGGGCGACGCCCGGATCGCCGAGATCCACGCCCTCGTCGACTCCGGCCGCCTCGCGCCGGCTCGACCTCGCGGCCTGGCTCGGGCTGGCTCGGGCTGGACGACCGTGAACGCGCTCGATCTCCACGAACACGTTAGATCGGCCGTCGTCGACAGCCCGGCCGATCGTCGGCGGGACCCGACCGGAAGCCGGGACGGACCGCGCCGACTGCGCATCAACGGCCACACGGCGAAGCGCGTTCTATCCCCTCAGTATGCCGAGCCCGAGTCCCGAAAGGGCGACCTGTGGATGGTCCGCCATGACGGCCGACCTCGCTCCACTCCCACATGCGACCTCAAAGCCTTACTCCCAGGCGTGGACGGCGCCCGATACTGCCCTTGAGGTGGATTTGAGCGCATTCACGGAAGGCGGCGACCAGAGGATTATGCTCATTGGAGCGGGTGGCAAGCACGATCTGGCACGGGTCGATGCCCGTAATGGGAATGATGGCGAGGTCGCCGCGTAGAGTGCTGCGTCGGTCGCCGGCGGGCAGGATGGCGATGGAGTGGCCGCCAGCGACAAGTTCGAGCTTGTCCTCGAAGCTGTCGTCGACGCCGGGACCGGCCGGTGCCGGGCGGCCGTCGGGGCGTGCTTCACGGGACCGGGGCACGCCCCAGATCGCGGCGGTGCTGGTGCAGGCGACGAACTCCTCGTCGGCGAGGTCGTCGAGGGTAACAGACTCCATGCCTGCCAGGCGGTGGGAAACCGGTATGACGAGTACCCGCGGCTCGTCGTAGAGGACGGTCACGCGCAGATGGTCTGTCGCGAACGGGAGTGGCAGGCGGGCGACGAGCGCGTCCACCCGCCGCTCCGGGAGAGCGTGGGTGTCCTTCCAGCTCAGATGGCGGGTACGGACCTGAGCGTCAGGGTTGCGGCGAAGCAGCTCCCGCACCGCCGGGGTGACGATCAGGTCCTCGACATACCCGATCGCGATCGCACGGGCAGGTGAGGCAGCGCGTGCGGTGAGCGCCGCCTGGTGAGCCGCGTGGAGAAGCGCCTGCGCCTGCGGCAGGAACGCGCGGCCCGCCTCGGTGAGCCGGCTGCCCTGTGGGGTGCGGTCAAGCAGGCGCACGCCCAACTGGTCCTCCAAGCGCCGGATCTGCCGACTGAGTGACGGTTGCGCGAGGTGCAGCGCGGTGGCTGCCCGGCCGAAGTTCAGGTGCTCCGCCACGACCGTGAAGTACCGCACCAACCGCAGGTCCAGGTCGAGATCGGACCCTGCGGGGGGCAGGGCAGCGTCGGGCACATGGCGAGCCTACCCGTCATGCGCCAGGCGCATGACGACGTACGGGACAGGTCTTGGACTGTCGCCTTGTTTTGTTCTTGACTCGAAACCATCCACTCCGGCGCCGAAGTACGCCGCGAAGAGAACCAGCCCCGAGTTATCGAGAAACACCTGAGGACGGCCACTATGGGAAAGTACGACGACAAGAACATCGTGATCACGGGCGGTAGCAGCGGCCTCGGTCTCGCGACGGCGAAGCTGCTGGTGGAAAACGGGGCGCGTGTTCTGATCACCGGGCGCGCCCAGGCCACTCTCGAATTCGCCCGCGAGCAGCTCGGAGAAAATGCCGTGGCCGTCCGAAGCGATACGGCTTCACTTTCCGACATAGACGATCTTGCCGACCGCGCAAAGGCCGAGTTCGGCACGCTCGACGCCCTGTTCGTGAACGCCGGCGTCACCCGGTTCGTACCCTTTGAGTCGATGTCCGTGGACGTGTACGACGAGCTGTTCACGATTAACGTCAAGGGTCCCTACTTCACCGTGCAGAAGCTCGCCCCGCTGCTGAGTTCGGGTGGCAGTGTCGTGCTCACCACCTCGGTCGCGAACGTCCTCGGCCTGCCGGGGATCAGTGCCTACGCGGCCAGCAAGGCGGCCCTGCGCTCCATGACCCGTAGTCTCGCCCGCGAGCTGCTCCCGCGGAAGATCCGCGTGAACGCGGTCAGTCCCGGTCCCATCGACACCGGCATCCTGGACAGGTCGCTGCCGAAGGAGGCTGCCGAGCAGACCAAGGCACAGATGACCGCGGACAACCCCATGCAGCGTTTCGGCGACCCCGACGAGGTCGCCAGGGCAGTTGCGTTCCTCGCGTTTGAGGCCACCTACACCACCGGCGCCGAGATCGCCGTGGATGGAGGCGGCTCTCAACTCTGACCTAGATTCGCCAGTAGTGGCTGATATTGGGGGATGGACCCTGACGAGAGGCACCCGCCGGGTGAACCGACTACGCAGATCGAAGACGCCCGCGAAACGGGCCCCGCGGGTGCGGGTCGGGCCGGTGGACCAGTCGCTGACGGGGATGGCGGGGTTGGCCGCGGTCACCGAGCTGGTTGAGCGGCTTGGGGTGGTCGAGGCGTTCGACGAGCGGATGGGTCCGGTCAAGCAGCGGGCGCGGGGACTGGCCGGTGGGCAGCTGCTGGTCGGGATGGCCACGGCGCAGCTGGCTGGGCAGGCGACGCGGTCGGGGTTGGACCGGCTGTGTCTCGACGCCGCGGGTGGGGTGTTGGCGGCGGTGCCGTTCGCGCCGTCGTGGACCGCGGCGAGGCTGGCAGGCCGATTCGACCCGGCGCGCACCCCCGAGATCGAGGCGACGGTCGGGGTACTGGCCGATCGTTGGCTGGCTCGGCTGCCCGGCCAGCGCCGTTCGGAGCTGGTCCGGGGCCGGCCGACGATCGATCTGGACTCCAGCGATGTGGAGGTCTACGGCCGGGGCAAGCAAGGCGTCGCCTATTGAGGTGCTGCCCGTTCCACGGACACGCGATAGGTGGACCAGCGTCCCCGGAAGATCGCTGTGAACGTGGTGCGTGATGCGGTCTATCGGGTGTTCGGGTATCGGCCGTTGACGGAGCGGTCCACGGTCTACCTGGATCTCCTGCCGGAGGTTCCGGTGGGGTTGGACGGGCGGCCGGCCGGTGGATGGCCGCGGGGTGGGTCGTGCGCGGAGCTGCTCGCGGTGCTGGCCGACGGCCGTGACGGCGGTGTCCGGCCGGCGCATCTGCGGTTGCTGGCTGAGCTGGCGATCGTCGGGCGTAGTCAGGCGCAGGTCGCCGCGCGGGTGGGGATCAGCGATCGCGGGGTGCGTCTGCGCCGGGACGCGGCCGTCCGTGCGCTGCAAGCCGCGATCCTGCCCATGCCCCGCCAGGCCCCTGCGGAGGGCACCGCCGGGCCTGCGGCGCCTGCCGTGGCCGTGTCCGGGCGCAGGTCGGCATGATCAATCCAAGTGAGCCGGCTGGCGGGCTTCTGGTGAATCCCAAGGTGCTGCTGCTCCTCGTCGCGATGATGCCGCTGGCAGGTGGGGTGTGGGTGGGCGCGCAGATCGCGGCGTTGCTGTTCGGTGGGCATGAGCCGATGTCGGTCGGGCTGGGTTCGGCGTTGGTGGCGGTGCCGCTTCTCGCCCTGCATCCGGGGGATCCGGCGCTGGCCTGGCCCGAGGACCAGGCGTTTCTGCTACCGGGGCCGACGGCGTACTGGGTCGCCACCGCGATGCCGATCACCGTGGCGCTTCTGCTGGGCGCGGTGCTGTTCTGGCTGTTGCAGGGTGAGGTCGGGGTGGCCCGTCGGCGTCGGATGGGGCTGAATCCGGAGGCGCGGTTCGCCCGGCTGTGGGAGATCGCGCCAATGTGGGTGCGCCAGCCGGTGGGCGGCCGGGTGATCCTCGGCCGGGCCGCCGCAAACGGCCTGGTCAGAGGTGGTGGACCATGTGTACCAGCATCCGAACCGGTTGATCTTAGTTGCTGGCCCTGAAATCACCATCCGCCCGGTCGCCACACGGGCTCTAACCAGGGACGATGCGAGGGGACCCCGCCTACCGGAACATCATCTACTGGATCGAACCAATGTTCCGTAGGCCTGACTGTTTCGGACACTTCTACCCGTCTGATCGCAGTGATCGTCGGTGTCGTGGTCGCGTTGACGGATCTGGAGGCCCGGGGCCTGGGACAGTGTTTCCAGGCTCCGGGCCTCGCTCATCCCCGCTCCAAACCCACCCTCCTGACATCACCCTCAGTGCTCCTCGAGCAGTGCCCTCAATGCGTGAGCGAACTGTGCCGGCCGCTCGACGGGGCCGAGGTGACCTCCGGGAAGTTCGGTCAGGGGTTGGCCGAGCCGGGTGGCGAGTGCCGCGGCGGCCCGGTACGGTAGTTGGCCGCGGGAGTCGATGCCGGCGACGGAGACGAGGCGTGGAGACGCCGCGTCGAGTGCGGTCAGGTCGATTTCGTGGGTGGTGAAGGGGACCAGGATGTGCTCGAGGAACAGCGGCTGGAGGTCGGCGAGGCGGGTGAACAGCTCCAGCAGTTCTGGGGTCGGGGGTTCGGGCTGCGTGTCGGCGTAGCCGTCGAGCCAGTCGCCGGGGTGGTGCAGCTTTGCGGGGCTGGCGTCGGTGCCGGGAATCGTCATGGCGGCGGTCATGAACCGTGCCGCCGCGGCCGGGCCGTCGGTCCGCGCGGCCGCCCGGACCGCTTCGAACGCGATCCGATGGCGCGTGACGTCCGGTAGGAGGACGGTCACCGGTGGCTCGTGGACGACCGCGAGCCGGACGTGCTCGGGGTGGCGGGCCAGAAGTTCGAGTGTGGTGATGGCGCCGGAGCTGAAGGCGAACACGGTCGGTGGCTCGTCGAAGAGCTTCTCGATCAGGGCGAGGGTGTCCTCGGCGTGGACCTTCGGGTGCTGTTCCTCCTCGATGGTGTCGGCTCGCGTCGCTGACGCGACGCGGCTGGACATCGCGACGACGCGGTAGTGGCCGGTCAGATGTGCGGCGAGGCGGTCGAGGACACCGGCGTGGCCGGCGCCGCCGGGCATGAGCAGCAGCGGTGGGCCGTCGTCGCCGCGCTGGTCGTAGTCGATGGTGGTGCCGTTGACGGTGAGCGTCGCGGTAGGGATGGTCTTCTCCCGTCTAGATCTTCGACCAGTTGGTCAGGGTGTGGTGGAGGGTCTCGACCGCTCGCCGCCACGAGGTTTCGAGGCTGTGGTCGGCGGTGAAGCCGCCGGTGGCCTCCAGGTCGCTGAAGCCGTGCAGGGTGCTGCGTAGCAGCCGGACGGCGTCGGTGGCGTCCGGTTCGGACAGGTCGTAGCCGCGCAGGAGCGCGTAGCAGACGTCGACGATGCGTGCGGTGCTGCCCGATTCGGCGAGTCGCTCGGGCGAGACCGGGTGCCGGGTGGCGGCGTAGCGGCCGGGATGGCCGGTGGCCAGGGTCCGGTAGGCGTCGGCGAAGGCGCTGAGGGCGGTGTGGCCGGATCGTCCGGCGATGGCTGCGCCGAGCGTGTCGGCCCATTCGCCGAGCGCGAGCATCGCCACGCGCTCCCGCAGGTCGGCGAGCCCCCGGATGTGGGTGTAAAGGCTGGCGTCGCGGACGCCGAAGCGCTTGGCAAGCGCCGACAGCGTCAGATGGTCGAAGCCGATCTCGTCGGCCAGGTCGGCGGCTGCGGACACCAGGGCATCCGGAGTGAGCCTCTCACGGGACACGAGCTTCCTAACCTCCCTAGGGTGAATCCTAATATGCTTAAGGGCCGCGAGTCCTGCGACCAGGGAAGGTTCACCGGCGAAAGCGGGTGCGCTCATAACGAATTTGTTATGCTGCGGCATGGCCCGGTGGACGCTGGTGGTGCACCCCGACGTACGGGAGTGGCTGCACGAGCTACGCAAGACCGATCGCGTGAGCGCGGCGCTGGTCGGTCGGGCGATCCAGCACGTCGTCGGCGGCCGCGGCCCAGACGAGGGCCGCCCGCTCGTCGACCGGATCAAGGGAAGCAAGCTGCACCATCTGAAGGAGTTGCGTCCAGCCAGCACCGGCGAGACCGAGATCAGAATTCTGTTCCTGTTCGACACCGTCCGACAGATGGTGCTCCTGGTCGCCGGAGACAAGTCCGGCAACTGGCGGGGGTGGTACGAGGTGGCGATCCCGCTCGCCGAGGCACGCTACGTCGAACATCTGGTAGCGCTGGAAGAGGAGGTTGATCGACGATGAGCAGACGAACCGCCGCCGGCTGGCACACCTACGAGGACACCAGCGAACTACTCGCTGAACTTGACCTCAACGACGCCGACATGACTCGGGCACGTGAGGTCACCGAAGATCACATCCGGGCGTGGCATCTCGCCCAGGTCCGTGCCGAGCAGGACCGCACCCAGTCCGACCTCGCCGCCGCGATGGGAGTCTCCCAGCCGCGCGTCTCCGCCCTCGAACGGGGCGAACTCGACAGCGTCACCCTCTCTACCCTGCGTGCATACGTCAGTGCCCTCGGCGGCAAGCTCCGCATCGTCGCAGACTTCGGCGATCGGGAGTACCGCCTGACCTAACGCCAACGACCAGTAGCGTCGCGCAAGGGTCGGTAACCGTCGCCGATCTGGGGCAGGTGACGGTTCGCGCGTCCGGCGGCCGAGCTGTCTTGTCCTGGCCGGCATGTCGGCCAACAAAGCCGCAGCCCTACCTGCCAGGATGAGATGAGCCTTGTCCAGGCGGGGGCGGTTCGCATGGCTGCAACATGGCCGTCCAGCCGGGGCTCGAACCAGCTGTCGACGCCCTGACCAGCACCATTCCATGGTGCTGGATCTCAAAGCGATAGATCGCGAACCGCATTCGCCCAGGTCAGAAGCATGATCAGAAAATGGGTGGGGCGGGTG
>NZ_JANEZT010000240.1 GCF_025403405.1 Frankia tisae | reverse complement strand
GAGCCGGGGGGTCAGGCCCGCGGCGGCGTCTCGGGCGGTCGCCTTCGTCGAGTCCGGGGAGACGGAGTAGCCGAGCCGGTAGGCGTCCGGGATGTCGTCGAACAGGCCACGCCGGTAGTCCACGGCCATGATCCGGGCCTGTGCGGGGGTGAAGCGGCTGGTGATGGCCCGGGCGACGAGCCGTAGCAGGTTCGTCTTCCCGCTTTCGTCGTCGCCGAGCAGCGTCAGGTGGGGCTGGGCGGCGAAGTCGTGCCAGACCGGTTCGAGCCGGTGCTCGTCCACCCCGAGGGCGACGCGCAGAGCCCCGTCGGCGGGGGGCAGCTCCTCCACCGGCAGCACGGCCGGCAGGGTGCGCACCGCCCGCACCCCCGGGCCGGGCCAGCAGTCCACGACGGCGGAGACCAGATGCCTGGTGCCGTGCGCCAGATCGTCGACGGACGACGCGCCGTCGATGCGTGGCAGGGCGGCGATGAAGTGCAGTTTGCCGTCGGTGAGGCCGCGGCCCGGCAGCTTCGGCACGGCGGCGGCGGCCCGCAGGTCGATGCCGGACTCCACCGGGTCGCCGAGGCGTAGCTCCAACCGGCTGCCGATCTTGTCGCGCATGGTGTGGTGGACCTCGGACCAGCGTCCGGCGGTGAGCAGGATGTGCACCCCGTAGTTCAGGCCGCGGGCGGCGATCTCGCGGGCGCCCTCCTCCGCGCCCTCGAACTCCTGGCGCAGCACGAACCAGCCGTCGACGGCGAGGAACAGGTCGCCGAACTCCTCCTGCGGCGCCCGCCCGGCCGCGATCGCCTCCCGGTAGGCGGCCATTCCGGCCACGCCGAGCTCCGCGAAGCGTCGTTCCCGGTCACGCAGCACGCCGAGCGCCTCGGCGACGGTGCGGCTCACCCGGTCCGGGTCGTGCCGGCCGGTGACCCCGCCGACGTGGGGCAGGTCGGCGATGCCCGCCAGGGAGCCGCCGCCGAAATCGAGGCAGAAGAACTGCACCTCGCGTGGGGAGTGGGTCAGCGCGAGCCCGGCGATGACCGACCGCAGCAGGGTGCTCTTGCCGCTCTGCGGCCCGCCGGCGATCCCCAGATGCCCGCCGACGCCGCCGAAGTCCAGCACCAGCAGGTCGCGGACCTGCTCGAAGGGCTTGTCGATCACGCCGACGGGGGTCGTCAGCCGGGTGCTCGCGCCGGAGTTGACCGGCCGCAGCCCGTGCTCGGGGTCGGGTAGCAGCGGCGGCAGCACCTGGTCCAGCGAGGGCGGCTGCGCCAGCGGCGGCAGCCACACCCGGTGCGCCGGCGGCCCCTGGTCGACGAGCCGGTCGACGAGCACCTCCATCACCGTGCTCGATGTCGCGGTCGTCTCGTCGGGCTCGGCCTGTTCCGCAGACGTCGGCGCGACGAGCGGCGCCGGATCGGTGCCGTAGGGCAGAACCTGGCTGGAGATGACGTCCTGGCGGATCCGGGCGGAGCGCAGCCGGTACGGCCCGGAGACGTAGGCGGCCTTGAACCGGGTGATCGTCGCGACGTCGGAGCGCAGGTAGCCGTTGCCCGGGGCGGCGGGCAGCTCGTAGGCGTCGGGCACGCCGATGACGGCGCGCGACTCCATCGCCGAGAACGTCCGCAGGCTGATCCGGTACGACAGGTGCCCTTCCAGCTGGTGGATCCGGCCGTCGTCCAGGCGTTGCGAGGCCAGCAGCAGGTGGACGGCCAGCGAGCGGCCCAGTCGGCCGATCATCACGAACAGTTCGATGAAGTCGGTGTGCGCGGCGATCAGCTCGCTGAACTCGTCGACGACGACGAACAGCGTCGGCAGTGGGTCGAGTGCGGCGCCCTGGGCGCGGGCGGCCTCGTAGTCGCGCACCGAGCTGAAGCTGCCGGCCCGGCGCAGCAGCTCCTGGCGGCGGACCAGCTCGCCGCGCAGCGCGTCGCGCATCCGGTCGACGAGCGCCGCCTCGTCGGCGAGGTTGGTGATCGTCGCGGACACGTGCGGCAGCCGGTCGAGGCCCGCGAACGTCGCGCCGCCCTTGAAGTCGACGAGTACGAAGTTCAGCGTCTCCGACGAGTGTGTCGCTGCCAGTGCCAGCACGAGGGTGCGCAGCAGCTCGCTTTTGCCCGAGCCGGTGGCGCCGATGAGCATGCCGTGCGGGCCCATCCCGTCCTCGGCGGACTCCTTGATGTCCAGTTCGATCGCCGATCCGTCGGCGGCCACCCCGATCGGCACCCGCAGCCGGTCGGCGCCGTGCCGCGCCGCCCAGCCGATCTTCGGGTCGAACCGCTCGAGGTCGCCGAGGCCGAGCAGCTCCGGCAGGTCCAGGTTGGCGGCGAGCCCGTCGGCGACCTGCTCGCCGCTGACCCCGGCGCTGTGCCGGGCCAGTGCCCGCGCCAGCGTCGCGACCCGGGTCCGCGACAGGTGGTCGGGGGCGGCGAGGCGGGTGCGGATCTCGCGTCCGACGCGGTCGCGCTCCACGGTGTGGATCTCCGTCGTGGTGACGTCGAGGCGCAGCGCCTGGCGGGGGTTGCCGCCCTCGTGGGCGTCGAAGTCGACGAGCACGGCGTTGCGGTAGCCGGAGACGAGGAAACGGGAGCCGGGCTGGATGCGTCCACCGTCGCTGACCACGACGACGAACGGTTCGGTGCGCGACGGCGTCGCCCCGGTCTCGAAGCGGGCGCGTTCGCCGAAGTCGCGGCCGAGGAGACGTTCGACGTCCTCCAGGGTCTCCCCGACGAGGCGCACGGGTCCCGCCGCGTCGCGGTCGGTGGAGTGCTGGGCGTGCGGCAGCCACTTCACCCAGGCCCATTCGGCCCGGCGTTCGGCCGAGACGGACACGGCGACGGCCAGCTCGTCGGGGGCGTGGAAGGCGACGAGCTGGGCGAGCAGGGCGCGCACCAGCTCGAGGGCGGCCTCCCGGTCACCGTCGAGGCGTACGTGGGCGAACCCGCGCACGTACAGGGCGACCGGCTGGTGGGGGATCGTGGTGTAGGCGCGGGTGAACCGGCGCAGGGCCTTGGCGGAGACGGGTTCGAGGTCCTCCACCGGGCTGGTCTGCAACGGGGTGATCCGCACGGCGAGCCGCTGCGCCCCGGTGCCGATGCGCACCTCGCCGAAGTCCGGGTGGGTGGGGCGGCGCTCCCACAGGCGGCTCGTCAACGCCAGCGACCACAGCGACTCCGGGTCGGGATGGCGCCAGGCGAGCGCGTCGCGCTGCTTCTCGGCGTAGCCGCGGACCTGCCGGCGGGTCTGGGACAGGTAGCGCAGATAGTCGCGCCGCTCGCCGCCCACCTTCTGCTTGCGGGTGCCGGACTGCATGAGCATCTGGCCCGCGCCCATCCCGGCCATCCCGACGGCCATCATCCCCATCATGATCAGGCCCATCGGGCCGGACCGCGACGTGCCGCCGACGAAGTAGAACATCATCCCGCCGGACATGAGCAGCGTCGGGACGACCATCAGCAGGGTGCGCATGCCGCCGCCGGTGACCTCGGGGACGGCCGGGGGCTCCTGCAGCGTGATGTCCCCGTGCGGCATCTCCGGGCCGGTACGGCGGGCGGGACGGCGGAACGGGACCGTGGCCATGCCCTCTACACGTGCCGATCACGGCCACCGGTTGTCCCCGTCGATGTGACCTGGATCACCGGTGTGAACGGTTCCGGCGAGCCGGCCCGTGCGGGGGGTATGGCACAGAGCAGCGCGGCGGAGGTCTGCCGCCTCCTCGTCGTCGGGCCGACCAGCCGGATCGACCTGTCGGTCCCGACCCACGTGCCGCTGTCCGACCTGATGCCGGCGATGCTGCGCAGCCTCGGCCCCGATCTGGCGGACCGCGGCCTGGAGCACAGCGGCTGGGTGGTGCAGCGGCTCGGGGAGGCGCCGTTGGACGAGGACCTCTCCGTCACCGACCACAACCTGCTCGACGGCGATGCCGTGCACCTGCGGCCCCGCTCCGACCAGATCCCCCCCCTGGACTTCGACGACCTCATCGACGGCGTCGCCACCGGCATGCGGGCACGGGCGGGGCTGTGGCGGCAGCGGACGAACCGGACCGCGGCGGCGCTGGTCATGATGGGCCTCCTGCTGGCGGCGCTCGCGATGCCGCTGCTCGGCGATGGACTCGCCGGCCACGCTGGCATCGGCGGCCCCGCCGACCCCGCTGCCTCCGGTGGCGGCGCGCGGGCCGGGATGCCGCGGGCGGCGGGCGCGGCGGTGCTGCTGCTCGGCGCCGCGATCGCCGCCGGCTGGTTCGTGCGCGACCGCCTGGTGGGCACCCTGCTCGGTTGCGCCGGGATCGCCTTCGCGGTGGAGGCGGTGGTGCTGGCCCTCGCCGGACCCGCCCCGGGCGGCGGCCCGCACGCCGCCCACGGGCCGTCGGCGGCATTGCTGCTGCTGGCCGGGGCCGGGGTCGCCATCGTCGTGGCGCTGCCGACGCTGGCCCTGGTCGCCGACCGCGACGTGGTGTTCCGCCCGGTCGGTCTCGCCCTCGTCGCCGCGGCGGCGGCCGTCGCGGTGGCCGGTGCGCTGGTGACGCTCGCCGGGCTGACCTGGACCGAGACGGCGGCGGTGCTGTCGGTGGCGGCCGCGGCGGTACGCCCGGCGGTGCCGATGGCGGCGTTCAAGCTCGCCGGTATGGCGCTGCCGCCGCTGCCCGTCGAACCGGACGAGCTACAGGACGACATCGACCCCGAGCCCGGTCCGCACGTGCTGGCCCGCACGGCCGCCGCCGACCGGTACATGACGGCCCTGCACGCCGCCGCCGGCGCCGTCACCGCCGCCGGGCTGATCCGGCTCGCGCTCGCGCCCGGGGTGATCCCGGCGGTCCTCGTCGTCCTGGTCGGGCTCGCCCAGGTGCTCGCGGTGCGCCCGATGACCAGCACCTGGCACCGGGTGGCACTGGGCCTGCCGGCCCTGGTCGGCGCGCTGGCGCTGGTACTGTCGCTGGCCGCGCGGGCGGGTGGCGGCGGGGCCGCCGGCGCGGTCCTGGCGCTCACCCTGCTGTTGGCACTCGCGGCGGGGGTCGGCGCGCACGTGCTGCCGCGCCGGCGGATGACGCCGGTGTGGGGCCGCGTCGGCGACTGGGCGCACACCGTCGCGCTGGTGTTCGCGGTGCCGCTGGTGGTCTGCCTGCTCGGCGGGATCTCCCTCGTCCGTTCACGGGTCGGCTGACATGCAGTCCCGCCGCGACCAGGTCGACGCGCAGAGCTACCTGCTGACCCGGCTGACCAGCGCGCTGGTCCGCGCCGAACCGGACGCCCTCGAGCTGCCGACCCGCCGCGACAGTCGCGGGCTGATCGCCGGGATCCTGCTGGCCCTCACGATGCTGGCCGGCGTCGCGATCTGGGCGTTGATCTCGTCCGGCGGTTCGACCGCCTGGCGCCAGCCCGGCAAGCTGATCATTGACAGGTCGACGGGTAGCAGGTTCCTGCTCGTCGTCGGCGAGCTGCGTCCGGTGCGCAACGTCGCCTCCGCCCGGCTTGCGGTCGACGGCGCCGTCGACCCGGTGACCGTCGCCGGTTCCAAACTCGCCCGCGTTCCCCGCGGCGCCCCGCTCGGCACGGTCGACGCCCCGGACCTGCTGCCCGCGCCCGACCACCTCAACGTGGGGGTGTGGCGGGCCTGCGCCGGCACCGACCCGGCGGTGGCGGTGCGCCTCGACATCGGCGGGCCGCCGGCGGAGCGGCGCATCACCGGCGACGCGGGCCTGCTCGTCTCCGCCGCCGGGCGCGACTACCTGCTGTGGCACGGCCGGCGCCTGGCGATGGGCCGGCCGTGGGCGGCGGCCGTGCTGGGCTACGGCGCCACCACGCCGGTCCCGGTCGACGAGGCGTGGCTGGAGCTGGTACCCGCCGGGCCGGACATGGAGCCGGTTGACGTGCCCGGTCGGGGCACCCCCGGCCCGCAGGTCGGTGGGCGTCCTGCGGCGCTGGGCCAGTTGTTCGCCGCCCCGGCGGCGGGGGGCACCGGCACCGTCCACTACCTCCTGCTGCCGGCGGGGCTGACCCCGCTGAGCACCACCCAGGCCGCGCTCGCCCTGGCCGAGGCGGGCGGCGCACCCGAGCTGCCGATAACCCCGGCCGAGCTCGCCGCCGGCCCCCGCACCGCCGTCGGCGCCGCGCAGGACGAGCTGCCCGCCGTCCCGCCGCCGCTGCGTGCCCCCGGGCACGGCGAGGCGGTCTGCGTGGAGTCCGCCGGCCACCCGGATGCCGGCCACCCGGATGCCGGCCACCCGGATACGGAGTCCCTCGACGTCGTGCTGGCCGCGCCGCCCGCCGCGCCGGGCACCCGCGCCGCCGGCGGTGTCGCCGTCTCGGTGCGCCCTCGCGGCGGCGCTCTGCTGGTGGCGCGCGCCGACGTGGCGGCCAAGGACCAGCCGGCGCTGCTCGTCGACGGCGTCGGCATCCGCTACCCGCTGGCCGGCGACGCGGTGCGGGCGCTCGGCTTCCAGGTCGAGCGGGCCACCGTCGTCCCGCCACGGCTGCTGGGGTTGCTGCCGGCGGGCCCGCTGTTGACCACCCCGGAAGGCGGGTGATGCCACCGACGCCCCGACCAAACCAGCACATCAAGACCAGCAGACCAGCAGACCAGCAGGCCGCGACAGCGGTATGACCCGAGGAGGGCAGTCGAGTGGCGGATCCGCTTCTCGTCTCCGACGAGACCACCACCGTGTCAATGATCATGGCGTTCGACGAGTGCCAGGACGAGTGCGTCAAGGTCCAGCAGACGATCGACAACGCGGCGTCCCTGCTGTTCGCGCAGTGGGGCGGGGTCGCGGCCGGCAAGTACCGCGACGCCATCGCGGCCTGGCAGCAGGGCTTCAACGAGGTCAAGACCGCGCTGAACATGCTCAACGAGTCGATGGCCAGCTACGCCAAGATCACGACCAGCACCGAGGACAACACCGCGATGCTCGGCTCCGGCTGGGCCACCGGGCTGACCTGACCGACCGCGGGCGCCGTCGGGGTCGTCGGGGGCTGCCGTCGGCGCATCCCGGCCAGGCCCCGGCGTCCCGAAGCCCGCCGCATCCGCGGCGACACGAATCGAGGAGACCATGGCCACTTACCAGTTCAGCCCGAACAGCGCCCTCGACACCGCCGGCGAACTCGACTTCGTCAGCACGCAGCTCGAGCAGTCGCTGGCCGACCTGACGCGGAAGGTACAGGCCTTCATCGCCGCCAACGAGGGACGGGCGCCGGAGAACTACACGGTCGCCCAGCAGCAGTGGAACAAGGGCCAGGCGGACATGAACCTGGCTCTGGCCGAGGGCCGGCGGCGGCTCGAGGAGATCCACAACGAGTACGTGCTCGGCGACAGTCGCGGCGCGAACGTCTTCGGCTCGCTCATCTGACCGACCTCGCCCCGCGTGCCTGACCGGCCGCGGGGGTCGGCCCCCGCCGCCGCCGTGCGGTTCCCCTCCACCGGCGGCCGGCGAGGGCCGGCCCGGGTCGTCACCGCCTTCTTGCGAACCGCCTTCTTGCGAACCGCCTTCTTCCGAACGCAGCAACGAACGCAGCAACAGGAGAGCACGATGCCCGACACGATCGTCATCGACGAGTCGACGCTCACGAAGCTCAGGGACAAGTACGTGGGGCTCCTCGACGAGATCGACACCCGGCTGGTCAACTACAAGTGGGGCGACAATCCGGACTCGCAGCTCACCCTGGGTGACGCGTTTCCGCTCCGCCTCGGCGGTGGGCAGTTCGCCGAGGCCGTGAGCCTGGCCTCGGACCTGGACCACGTCCGGCAGAGACTCACCGGCCGCATCGACTCCACCTACACCAACGCCACCAACCTGCGCTGGGGCCTGCAGTACCTGCTGGAGGACTCCGACGCGGTCGAGCATCTCAACACGATGACCGGGGAGGAGTTCGAGTCGTTCATCCCCACCTCGTCCGCGTCGCCGGGCGACGGCGGGGACGACGGCGCCGGGAGCTGACCGGTGGCGACCGACAAGATCGAGGACGTCCTGTCCACGGTTCTCGGCTACACGGTGGGCGCGGCCGGTGGCGGGCTCAACCAGAACCAGAACCAGAACCAGAACCAAAACCAGAACCAGAACCAGCCGCCGCCGAGCGGGCCCGGCTACACCGGCGGCGGCATCGACGCGCAGCTACGGCCGGACACGGTTCGCAGCGCCGCCGCGCCGCTCTGGCTCATCCCCGACGAGCGGCACGAGGCCTACAAGACCAGCGGCAGCGCGAAGCCGCCGTTCAAGAAGGGCGCGCTGACCTTCTGGCGCTGGATGACCGGCGACTGGGGCAGCAACATCGAATGGCTGACCCTGTGGGTCGGCAGCAAGGGGGAGGACGGCGACGACAACCGCAACACCACCAACCCCAGCGAGCAGGCCTCGCCGTCGGGAGCCAACCCGCTCATGGCGGTCGGCTCGGCCTGGACCAGCACCGCCGGCGCGATCGGCACCAGCCTCGTGGGACCGGGCCTGGCCTTCGACCCCGACACGCTGGCGGGCGTCAGCCAGGCGTTGCAGGGGATAGGCCTGTGGACCAGCGACGTCCTCGCCCGCCTCGATGTGGACATCGCCGGCGTGGACACGAAGGCCGCGTCGTTCCAGGGGTCCGCCGCCGAGGCCTTCCGGGACCGCGTCGACACCGCCGAGGACAGCCTGAAAGGCATTCCCGAGGCGGCGGTGGCGTGGAAGAACCCGATGGACGCCGCCGTCACGAGTGCCCGTGCCTTCGCCGCGGCGCTCAAGCGCGACAACGCCTACTGGATGGGCGAGAAGCTCCCCGAGGACACGCGGGCCCCCCTGCCCGGCCCGAAGGGCGTCTGGGTCCACCCGTTCAGCCTGATCGTCACCATGTTCGACCAGTCCGTCGTGTACGACAGCATGGGAACGGACCCGAACCGCAACCATTCCGGCGGGCTGTGGGAGACCGGCCGGATCCGCGGCGACCAGGGTTACGACTCGTTGACCGACTCGTGGCGCGAGATGTACATCCGGTTCCCGGAGTGGAGTGGTGTCCCCGGCGAATTCGCGGTCCTGCGCGAACCCACCTGGCTGGTCGTCGACCAGGCGGTGCGCAAGCAGTGGGCTGACAACGTGCAGAAGAGCTTCCAACCCTCGGTGGACGCCGCCGCCGCCCTGATCAAGGCCTTCGCGGACGCGGCTTCGGCGATGAAGCTCGCCAAGACGCCGCCGCCGCGCCCGCCCCGCCCCCCGAAGCCGCCCCCGCTGAACGACGGCGGTAACGGCGACATCAACAACGCTCTCAACGACATTTACAACTCCCTGAACGGTCTCGGGAACGGCTTCAACGGTCTCGGGAACGGTTTGAACGGCCTCGGCAACGGTATCGGGAACGGCTTCAACAATCTTGGTAACGGGTTCAACGGTCTCGGGAACGGTTTGAACGGCCTCGGCAACGGTATCGGGAACGGCTTCAACGGACTGGGCAACGGTTTCAACGGTCTCGGTAACGGGTTCAACGGTCTCGGGAACGGTTTGAACGGCCTCGGGAACGGTCTCGGGAACGGCCTGAACGGCCTGGGACTGAATCTGGGCGACGGGCTGAACGGTCTCGGGGGTGGGCTGAACGGTCTCGGGAACGGCCTGCACGGCCTCGGCGGCGATCTGGGCGACGGTCTGAACGGCCTGGGGGGTGGCCTGAACGGCCTGGGCAATGGTCTTGGCGGCCTGGGAGGTGATCTCGGCGGTGGTCTGAACGGCCTCGGGAACAACCTTCAGGGCCTGGGCGGCGGTCTGGGCGGCCCCGGCGGCGGGTTGTCGGGCTCCGGCGGCGGCCTGGATGGTCTCGGTGGGCCTGACGGTCTCGGTGGGCCTGACGGTCTCGGGGACGGCCTGGCCAGCGGGTTGCGGGTACCCGGCGGTTTCGCGTCCGGGGGCGGCCCCGAAGGGTCCGGTTCCGGTGTGGGCGGTCTCGATGGGCTGCCGGGGCTGGGCGAGAGCGGAATGGGCGGTGCCGGGCCCAGCACCCTGGGCGATCTGAGCCCGCAGCAGCTCAGCGCGCTGCAGCAGGCCGGTGCACTCGACGGCCTGGCACTGACCCCGGAGCAGTCCGCGGCGTTGGAGCGGGCCGGCCTCGCCGCCCCGCCGGGCAGCAGCCTCGGCGACCTCAGCCCCGCGCAGCTCGGCGCACTGCAGCAGGCGGGCCTGCTCGACGGCGTTCCGCTGTCCCAGGGCGATCTCAACACCCTTGACCAGGCGGGCCTGCTCGGACCGACGAACGGGGCGATCAACGACCTGGGGGATCTGAGCCCGGCCCAGCTCGCCGTCCTCGACTCGTCCGGGGCCCTGGACAACGTGCCCGTCACCGGCGCCCAGCTCGATCAGCTACGCCACGACGGCCTGCTCGGGCCCAGCGCGGCGGGCATCGACTCGCTCGGCGACCTCAGCCCCGCGCAGCTCGCCGATCTGGGTAAGGCCGGTCTGCTCGACGGGATCCCGATCACGCCGGACCAGACGGCGGCGCTGCAGCGGGCCGGCCTGCTCAGCCCCAGCAGCGGTCTCGGCGGCGGCGGGAGCGGTGGCGGGTTAGGCAACGGGCTGGGCGGTGG
>NZ_JANEZT010000023.1 GCF_025403405.1 Frankia tisae | reverse complement strand
CCCTGGCACCCGCGGGGCCGGTCGACGGCGGCGGGCGGGCGGGCCCCGCGGGTGCCAGGGGATCCGGCCGGGCTCATGCGGCTCCCCCACTGCCGGCGGGTGCCCCAGCCGGCGCAAGCAGGACGTCCTCGCCGGTCAGGCGCGCCCCTCGGGCCCAGTCGGCGGCCTTCATCGGCCCTCGGCCCTCGGGCCGCACCTCGCCGAGCAGCACCGGGCCTGTCCCGGTGCCCACGGCGACCGTGCCGTCGGCGAGCGCCGCCAACCGACCCGGCGCCAGTTCGTCCGGAGCGTTCTGCGCCCCGACGCGCACCGGACCTATCTTGAGCCGCCGGTCCCGGAACATCGTCCAGGCGCCGGGTGCGGGCGTTGCCGCCCGGGTCAGCCGGTCCACGGCGACCGCCGGCAGGGTCCAGTCGATCAGCACATCCTGGGCGGTCAGCTTCGGCGCGAACGATATTCCCTCGGCGGGCTGGGGCACGGCCTGCAGGGTTCCGTCGTCGATGCCGTCCATGACCGCGGCGAGCAGGTGCGCACCGGACTCCGCGAGCCGGTCGAGCAGGTCGCCGGAGGTGTCGGTGGGGCGGACCCGCTCGGTGACGACGCCGAACACCGGGCCGGAGTCCATCGCCGGTTCGATCTGGAACACGCTGGCGCCGGTGAGGTCGTCGCCGGCCAGCACGGTCCGCTGCACCGGGGCCGCGCCGCGGTGGGCCGGCAGCAGCGAGAAGTGCAGGTTCACCCACCCTTGGTGGGGAATCGCCAGGGCCTCCCGGGGCAGCAGGGCGCCGTAGGCGACGACCGGGCAGCAGTCGGGCGCCAGCTCGGTGAGCGCCGCGAGGAAGTCCGGGTCACGCGGTCGCTCCGGGCTGAGCACCGGGATGCCGGCCTCGTCGGCGAGCAGGTGCACGGGCGGCGGTTTGATCTTCCGGCCCCGGCCGGCGGGCCGGTCGGGGCGGGTGACGACCGCGACCACGTCGTGGCGCGGGCTGTCGATCAACACCCGCAGGCTGGGCAGGGCGACCGCCGGTGTGCCGGCAAAAACTAGACGCATACGCGAGCACCGATCCGCCGCGACGCCCTACGAACGCCGCGGCCGTCTACGGGGGGCATGATCCGAGCTGTTCGGCCTGGCCCGGGACCGTCCGCCGTCGCCCGCGGGCGGGGACACGGGCGGCGTCCTCGGGCCTGCCGCTGCCCGACCGTATCGCGGGCGGCCACCGCTGTGACGGACGGTCGGCCTCGGCGGCGGACGGGGTTGTCTCGAGGACTCGACGAGCTGGCGGTCCTACTCGTGTCGCTACGCTGTCGCTGGCCCGTTCCTCACCTCTGCGGGGCCGACACTGTGATGCCCCCAGCTCGGCCGGCGATGCCCGCGGGGTCGGGGCCGCCCCACGTTCGGCGCGCCCATCGGGCGCCACCCCTCGCGCATCCTTCTGTGACCAGTCACGCACGGAGCCGTGCCGAGGGTTAGCCGCGGTTTTCGGCACTGAAACCGTGGCTAACCCTCGGCATGATCTGGCCGCAGTCGGGCGGGGAAGCAGTCTGGCGGGGAAGCGGGCGGCAGTGGGCCCGGGCCGTGGCGGGCCGCACTCGGCGGTGACGGGCTCGCCGTCAGCCGATGACGAGCGGATCGAGTTGGACGCGCAGGCCGGCGGTGCTCCGGCGGGTGCCGAGGACGCCGCGGGCTGCGTGCAGGGCGGCGGCGAGGGCCGCGCCGTGCTCGCGGGGCACCCGGATGAGCAGGCGTTCAATCTCGTTCACCTCGCCCGGCCCGCCGGCTCGCGGGCTGCCGCCCAGCACGGGCCCGGCCGCGGGCGGCAGCGGCACGGGGCCCAGCAGGTCCGCGCCCTCGGGCAGGTGGGTGGCGGCGAGCAGCTCGGCGACGGCTGCGGCGCTGCCTTCCACGGTGGCCATCCGGGTTGCCGGCGGGAACCCGAGTTCGGCGCGTTCGTCGGCCTCCCGGGCGGCGAAGGTCGCGGGATCCCAGCGGATCAGGGCCTGTACGACCGGGAGCCCCGCGTCGGCGGACACGATGACCCGGCCGCCGCGTGGCGCCGGGCGGGCCAGCGCCGCCGCCGCCGCCCAGCGCCGCAGGGTGGTCTCGGCGGCCCGCAGGTCGGGACGGCCTAGCAGGGCCCAGCCGTCGAGGAGCAGCACCGCGCCGTACCCGTCGGCGGCGACCGGCTCGGCGCCGGGGGTGGAGACGACGAGCGCCGGCTCCGCGGGGACGGTGGCGAGCACGCCGTCGCGGCCCGAGGTCCGCACCGGGACGCCGGGGAAGGCCCGGCCCAGCTCCTCGGCGGTGCGCCGGTCCCCCGTCACCGAGGCCCGCAGCCGCTCGCTCGAACACGACGGGCACCGCCAGACCGCCGCCCCGACCGCCTCGACCGCCCCACCCGGGGCGGCGGGCACGGGACGGCCGCACCACTGGCAGGTCAGCACGCCGGCGCCGGAAGACCGGCCCAGCGGGCCCTGGCAGTGCCGGCAGCGGGCGGGACGCCGGCAGTCCGCGCACGCCAGTGAGGGTTGGTAACCGCGCCGGGGCACCTGGACCAGCACCGGGGCTCCGGCGGCCAGCGCCTGGCGGGCCGTGCGGACCGCGAGGGAGGGCAGCCGCGCCGCGCGGGCGGCGGGATCGCGGGCGTACTCGTGGTCCGAACCGGTCGCCTCGACGCGGGGGGCGAGCGCCCGGACCTCGAGCAACGGCAGCGCCAGCGGGTGGGCCCAGCCGCCGCGGACGAGCGCCTCGGCCTCCGTTGTCGGGCAGAAGCCACCGATCAGCAGTGCGCAGCCGTCCTGGCGGGCGCGCAGTACGGCGACGTCGCGGGTGTGCGGGTAGGGGGCCAGCGGCTCGGCGTGCAGCTCATCCCCGTCGTCCCACACGACCAGCAGGCCGAGGTCGGTCACGGGGGCGAAGACCGCGGCCCGGGTGCCCACCACGACCCGGGCCTGCCCACGGGCAGCCGAGAGGAAGGCGCCGTAGCGGCGGGACGGGCCGAGGTCGGCCCGCAGGGCGACGGTGATCTCACGCCCGACCACCTCTACCAGCGCGGCCTCCGCCCGATCGACGTCACGGTGGTCGGGAACGACGACGACCGCACCGCGGCCCGACCGCACCGCGGCGCCGACCGCGGCGGCGATCATCGCCGGCCAGGCGGGGCCGGGTGGCGCCCACCACACGGCACGCGGTGACCGGCCGGCGGCCAGCGCCGCGAGCATCGACGGTCCGGCGGGATAGCGCACCCAATCCCCCGGCTCGGCGGAGGTGGTCTCCGGCGGAGAAGTCTTCGGCTGGGAAGGAGCGGCCGCCGGTTCGCCGGGAGCGGCCTCGGGCATCGCGGTGGCGGTTCGCGGCGGCATGATGGCGGTTCGCGGCGGCACGGGGGCGGTTCGCGGCGGCACGGGGGCGGTCTCGGTACGGCCGTGGCGGGGTGGGACGGCGAGGCGAAGGACGTCGGCCAGTGTTCCGGCGTAGCGGTCCGCCACGGTGCGGGCGAGCCGGGCGATCGACTCGGACAGCACCGGCTCCGGCGAGACCGACCGCTCCAGCGGGGCGAGCCGGCCGGGGTGCTCCGAGGCCGCCAGCCGCTCCAGGACGAATCCGTCGACCTGCCGGCCGGCGAAGCGGACCCGGACCCGGGAGCCGGGCACCGCCGCCGCGGCGAGATCGGCCGGGACGAGGTAGTCGAAGGGACGGTCGAGGTGGGTCAGCGGGGTGTCGACCGCGACCCTGGCCACGGGCAACTCTGCGGCCGGCGGGGCCGGCGCGCCAGGACCGCGGGCCCGCCTCGAGCCACCTCGCGCACCCGAGCCCGAGCCCCGGCCGGGCCGCGGCGGCCCGGCCGGCCCCGGGCCAAGGCCGGGGATCGTGTCGGGCCGCTCGGTCATGTGGGCATTAGTACCAGGTCCCGCCGACAGGATCGGCCGGCCCGCGGCCCCGCCTGGTCACACAGGCGCCTCGGCTGCGGCTGCGCCGGCCGAGGCGCCGGCCGAGGCGTCAGCCCTTGACCGCGCGCTGGAGCGCCTCGGCGCGCGAGGTGGACTCCCAGGTGAAATCGAGCTCGGGGCGGCCGAAGTGCCCGTAGGCGGCGGTCTGGGCGTAGAGCGGGCGCAGCAGGTCCAGGTCACGGATGATGGCCGCCGGGCGCAGGTCGAAAACCTGGGTCACGGCATCCTGGATCTGCTCCTCGGGAACCGTGCCGGTGCCGAAGGTCTCGACGAACAGGCCGACCGGGTGCGCCTTGCCGATGGCGTAGGCGATCTGCACCTCGCAGGCGCTGGCGAGGCCGGCGGCGACCACGTTCTTGGCCACCCAGCGCATGGCGTAGGCGGCCGAGCGGTCGACCTTGGACGGGTCCTTGCCGGAGAAGGCGCCACCGCCGTGGCGGGCGTACCCGCCGTAGGTGTCAACGATGATCTTGCGACCGGTCAGGCCGGCGTCGCCCATCGGGCCGCCGATCTCGAAGCGGCCGGTGGGGTTGACCAGCAGGCGGCGGCCCTCGGTGGAGATGTCGAGCAGTGCCAGCTCCGGCTCGACGACGTACTCGGCGATGTCGGGCGCGAGCAGCGTGTCGAGGTCGATGTCGGCGGCGTGCTGGGTGGAGACGACGACCGTGTCGAGGCGGACGGGCTTGCCGTCGGCGTACTCGATGGTCACCTGGGTCTTGCCGTCCGGGCGCAGGTAGCCGACCTGGCCGTCCTTGCGGACCGCGGACAGCCGCCGCGCGAGGCGGTGCGCCAGCGCGATCGGCAGCGGCATGAGCTCGGGGGTCTGGTCGCAGGCGAAGCCGAACATCAGGCCCTGGTCCCCGGCGCCCTGACGGTCAAGCTCGTCCTCGACGGAGCCCTCGACGCGGGACTCGTGGGCGGTGTCGACGCCCTGGGCGATGTCCGCGGACTGCGCGCCGATGGAGACGCTGACGCCGCAGGAGGCGCCGTCGAACCCCTTCTTCGACGAGTCGTAGCCGATCTCCAGGATGCGCTCGCGGACGACCGCGGCGATGTCGACGTAGGTCTTGGTGGTGACCTCACCGGCGACGTGCACCTGGCCCGTCGTGATGAGCGTTTCCACCGCGACCCGGCTCTTCGGGTCGTCCTTGATCATTGCATCGAGGATCGAGTCACTGATCTGGTCAGCGATCTTGTCCGGATGCCCCTCGGTGACGGACTCGGACGTGAACAGGCGCGTCGCCACTGGTCTAACCCCCTGGGAGATCCGGTTGATTTCGACGAAGCTTACCGAGTGGCCCGCACAGGTACCCGCACTGCCTCGCCGGCCGTTGCATCGCCGTGACCGATCGGGAACGCCACCACGAGGTCGAGGATCCGGTGCGCGACCAGGTCCTTGCTCGCCCGCTCGATGGTCGTCTGGCTACCGTCGCCGGCCAGGACCACCGCGGCGTTGTCTGCCACCTCGAACCCGAGCCCGGCGCCGACCTGGTTGACGACGAGGAGATCGACGGGCTTGCGGGCGAGTTTCGCCCGCGCGTGGTCGAGAACCCCGCCGTCGGGGCCGCCCGTCTCGGCGGCGAATCCGACCAGGAGCTGCCCGGGGTGACGGTTCGCCACCAACTCGGACAACACGTCAGGGTTTCGCACCAGAGCAATGGAGTCGGGCGCCGCGGATTCTTTCTTAATCTTGTACGCCTGGGTTGCCTGCGGCCGGAAATCGGCGACTGCGGCGGCCATCACGACGACATCCGCCGACGGCGCCACCTCGTGCACCCGTTCCCGCAACTCGGCGGCGGAGGTGACCGCGATCGTGCGCGCCCCGGCGACCTCGGGCAGGGCGACGTTGGCCGCGACCACCGTCACCGAGGCGCCGCGGGCCAGTGCCGCCCGCGCCACCGCGTAGCCCTGGCGCCCGCTGGAGGCGTTGCCGAGAAAACGAACCGGGTCGAGGTACTCCCGGGTGCCCCCGGCGGTGACCAGCACGTGCCGGCCGGCGAGGTCCGGGCGGACGCCGTCGGCCCCGCGGGCGAGCACCGCCATGCCGAGCGCGGCGATCTCCGCCGGTTCGGGCAGCCGACCGGCCCCGGAATCAGCGCCGGTCAGCCGGCCGACAGCCGGGTCGAGCACCACCGCGCCCCGGGCTCGCAGGGTGGCGACGTTCGCCCGGGTGGCCGGATGCTGCCACATCTCGGTGTGCATCGCCGGCGCGAAGACCACCGGGCAGGTCGCCGTGAGCAGGGTCCCGGTGAGAAGATCGTCGGCCCGCCCGGCGGCCGCGCGGGCCATCAGGTCCGCGGTCGCCGGGACGACGAGGACGAGGTCGGCCTCTCGCCCGATGCGGACGTGGGCCACCTCGTCGGCGTCGCTCCACACATCGGTCGTGACCGGGTTGCCGGACAATGCCGCCCAGGTCGTCTCCCCGACGAAACGCAGCGCGGACGGCGTGGGCACGACCCGCACCTCATGCCCGGACTCGGTGAACCGACGCAACACCTCGACCGCCTTGTAGGCGGCGATGCCCCCGGCCACCCCGAGCACGACCCGGGGCCGCCGGGCGGAGGCGCCCGCGGCGCCGGTGGGCTCGTCGGTCACGGCCGGGTCAGGCGACCGGCGGGAGGCTGTCGGAGACCGTCTCATGGGTGAGCAGGCCGGCGTTGATCTCGCGCAGCGCGATCGACAGCGGCTTCTCCTGGGCGTTGGTCGTCTCGACCAGCGGCCCGACATACTCCAGCAGGCCCTCGCCGAGCTGCGAGTAGTAGGCGTTGATCTGGCGGGCCCGCTTGGCCGCGTAGATGACCAGGCTGTACTTCGAGTCGGTGGCCTCAAGCAGCTCGTCGATCGGCGGGTTGGTGATGCCTTCGGGGTGGGCTACGGTTCCGGCCACGATGTCCTTCCGGGGTGGATGTCCGGAGCGGCAGCAGCCGTCCGGACTGTGCACCCGGGCACAGGCGTCGAGACTCCTGTGCCCGGGTTCAAGCGCATGAAGTGCGGCTTCGCGGCGCGGTCCGAGCGGACCGGCACCTAAGAGCCGATCATCAATGCTACCAACCGCGCGGCCGCGGCCCGAACATCGTCGTTGACGACCACGTGGTCGAACTCCGTCTCGGCCGCGAGCTCGATGCGAGCCCGGTCCAGCCGGCGGGCGATGACCTCGGGTGACTCGGTCCCCCGGCCGGTCAGCCGCCGCACCAGCTCCTCGAACGTGGGTGGAGCGAGAAAGACGAACCGGGCGGCCGGCATCGCCGAACGCACCTGGCGGGCCCCGAGCAGTTCGATCTCCAGCAGGCACGGGACGCCGTCGGCGAGCCGTTCCTGCAGTGGACCCCGCGGGGTGCCGTAGGCGTGCCCGGCGAACATCGCATGCTCGACGAACTCACCGGACTTGACCATCCGGGCGAACTCCTCGGCGTCGACGAAGTGGTACTCGACACCGTCGGTCTCCCCGGGCCGGGGAGCCCGGGTGGTGGCACTGACCGAGACCCAGACCTCGGGATGACGCTCGCGGACGGCCGCAACGACCGTCCCCTTCCCGACTCCGGATGGCCCGGACAGCACAGTGAGTCCCACGGTCACAACCCTAGGGCCTCCGGGACGGCTGCCGCACAGCGGTCATCCGCCTGCGGACGACCCCAGGATGGGACTTGTTTCCCATGGACTTACGGATCGAGGGCCGGTAAAGAATACCGACCCCCGATCCGCTCGGAAGGTCCCGCGGCTTCACCAGAAGTACGTGAGTGAGACCACTCACCCGGTGATGCCGCGTCCCGCCAAGGCCCTACTCCGGTTGCCGGAGTGGATTTCCCACTCCGCCGGATCAGGCCGTTCCGAACTCCTCGAGGAGCGCGGCGCGCTGCTTCGCGCCGAGCCCTCTCAGCCGGCGGGTCGGACTGATCCCGAGCCGTTCTCGGATCTTCTGGGCGCGCACGCGCCCAACTCCGGGAAGCGACTCCAGAACAGCCGAAACCTTCATCTTGCCAACGACCTCATCGGCCTCGGCCTGTTGCAAGACGGCGGCCAGAGTGGTCTCCGCCTTCTTCAACCGCTCCTTGAGTTCCGCGCGCTGCTTACGAGCCAGCGCGGCTTTCTCGAGGGCGGCGGCCCTCTGCTCGGGCGTTAGGGGCGGCAGGGGCACGGGTACGCCTCCTCAATTCGGTGATCGCGCCGCGCAAACTAGCGAGGAAGTGGCTCCTCGGTCCAGCCTTGGCCACAACACTCTGATGCGGACATATTGTTCGCACAAGAGAAGGCTTTGACGGGACGAAAGGGGTGGCCCGCTCGTGCCGCACCCTTTCGGTCTACGACGGCCCCACCGTACCGCTTCGTACCGCACCAGGACGAACACACCCCGCCCTGACCACGGCCGTCAGCGGCCCGCAGGCCTCTGACCTGCGGAAATACTGTCTGCGACCGTTTTTGCTGCCATGCCCAGATCGGTGGCTCGGGTGATGGGACGACCCACCACGACCAGGTCAGCACCCGCTTTCAACGCCTCCCGCGGGGTCGCGATCCGGGCCTGATCGGCCACCTCGGACCCCTCCGGACGCACCCCGGGCGTGATGAGAGTCACGTTGTCACCGAGCTCCGAACGGACCATTCGGACCTCCTGTGGGCTGCACACAAGGGTGCGCGCCCCGGCCTCGACGGCGAGCACGGCGAGGCGGCGGACGGCGTCCTCCGGCGGCCCGGCAAGCCCGACGGCGGCCAGCGCGGCGGCATCGAGCGAGGTGAGGACGGTCACAACGGCTACCTCCACCGCAGGGGCTGCAGCCACCGCCGCACGTATCATCGCCGGCCCCCCAGCCGCATGCACGGTGACGAATCGAGGCTGCAACGTGGCAACCGACCGCATTCCACCGGCGACCGTTGCCGGAATATCGTGCAGCTTGAGATCAAGGAAAAGCTCGGGCGCGCCGCCCACCCCGCCCGCAGCACCCTCGGCGGGTTCGGCGAGCAGACCGGCCGCGCGCAGGGCCGCCACGACCGCCGGCCCCTCCCGGTAGAACAGCTCCAGCCCGATCTTGAGCACGGCGGCGTGCGGCGCGACCGCCTCGGCCCACCGCAGCGCGGTCGCACCGTCCGGGGCGTCGAGCGCGACCGCCAGCGGCGCCTGCCCGGCTCGCGGGGTGAACCGGGACGGGGCGCTCACCGAGCGGTCCGCGCGGGGCCGAGGTCGGTCGCTGCGCCGGGCCCGGCCGCGTCTGCGGCGGGCGGCGCGGCGGGGTCTGCGGCCGACGTCGCGGATGGTCCATCGGACGACGTGGACCGCTCGTCGGCGGACCCGGTCGGATGCTCCTCGAAACGCCCGGTCGGCAACTCGTGGAAGGACACGGCCGACTGGTCGTCGAAACGCCCGGTCGGCAACTCGTCGAAGGACACGGCCGACTGGTCGTCGAAACGCCCGGTCGGCAACTCGTCGAAGGACACGGCCGACTGCTCATCGAAACGCCCGGTCGGCAACTCGTCGAAGGATCCCGCCGACTGGTCGTCGAAGGACGCGGCCGGCTGCTCGGAGACGGGCGCATCCGGGGCCGCACCGGCCGGGCGGTCAGCGCGGTCAGGGCCGTCGGCACCGTCCCCGCCGCCCCATGCCTCGCGCAGGGCGGCGTGGTACTCCTGCAGTGGTCGGACGCCCAGCTCACCGCGGACCAGGGCCTCGATGCCCTGCACGCAGGCGGCGGCGCCCTGGATGGTGGTGATGCACGGGACCCCGGCGCTGACGCAGGCGGTGCGGATCTCGTAGCCGTCGAGCCGCGGCCCGACGCCCCACGGGGTGTTGATGACCAGATCGATCTGACCCGAGGTGATCATTTCGACGCAGTCGAGCAGACCCTCGGTCGGCGCCCGGTGCTTGCCCAGCACGACCGCCTTGACCCCGTTGCGCCGCAGCACCTGGGCGGTCCCCTCGGTGGCGTAGACGACGAAACCGAGGTCCGCGAGCCGCTTGATCGGGAAGATCATCGCCCGCTTGTCCCGGTTGGCGACGGAGACGAACACCCGCCCGTAGGTGGGCAGCCCGTTGTAGGCGGCGGCCTGCGACTTGGCGTAGGCGGTGCCGAAGCCGTCGTCGATGCCCATCACCTCGCCGGTGGACTTCATCTCCGGGCCGAGGACGGTGTCCACCCCGCGCCCGACCGCGTCGCGGAAGCGGCCGAAGGGCAGCACCGCCTCCTTGACCGCGATGTGTGAGTCCAGTGGCAGGGTGGCGCCGTCACCGGTGCGCGGCAGCAGGCCCTCGGCGCGCAGCTCGTCGACGGAGGCGCCGAGCATCACCCGGGCGGCCGCCTTGGCCAGCGGCACCGCCGTCGCCTTGGAGACGAACGGGACGGTGCGCGAGGCTCGCGGGTTGGCTTCCAGGACGTAGAGGACGTCGGACTGCAGGGCGTACTGGACGTTGAGCAACCCCCGCACGCCGACGCCGCGGGCGATCGCCTCGGTGGACGTACGGATGCGTTCCAGGTCGGCGCGGCCGAGCGTGATCGGCGGCAGGGCGCAGGCCGAGTCGCCGGAGTGCACACCGGCCTCCTCGATGTGCTCCATCACGCCGGCGAGGTAGAGCGTCTCGCCGTCGAACAGGGCGTCGACGTCGATCTCGACGGCGTCGTCGAGGAACCGGTCGACGAGCACGGGGTGCTCCGGGGAGATCGCCGTGGCCCGCTCGATGTAGTCGCGCAGCATGGTGTCGTCGTAGACGATCTCCATCCCGCGCCCGCCGAGTACGTAGGAGGGGCGCACCAGCACCGGGTAGCCGATCCGCTCGGCAACGGTGCGGGCCTCGGCGAAGGAGGTCGCCACCCCGTGCGGCGGGGAGGGCAGGCCGGCGGCGGCCAGCACCTGGCCGAACTGACCGCGGTCCTCGGCCAGGTGAATCGCCTTCGGCGCGGTCCCGACGATCGGCACGCCCGCCTCGGCCAGCGCCGCGGCGATGCCCAGCGGGGTCTGGCCGCCGAGCTGGACGATCACCCCGGCCAGCGGGCCGGCCTGCTGCTCGGCGTGGACGACCTCGAGGACGTCCTCGACCGTCAGCGGCTCGACGTAGAGCCGGTCGGCGGTGTCGTAGTCGGTGGACACCGTCTCCGGGTTGCAGTTGACCATGACGGTCTCGAACCCGACCTCGGACAGCGCCATCACCGCGTGGCAACAGGCGTAGTCGAACTCGATGCCCTGGCCGATGCGGTTGGGGCCGCTGCCAAGCACGATCACCCGCGGCCGACTGCTCGGCGCCACCTCGGTCTCGCTGTCGTAGGCCGAGTAGTGGTACGGGGTCTCGGAGGCGAACTCGGCCGCGCAGGTGTCCACGGTCTTGAACACCGGCCGGATGCCGGCCCGGTGGCGGAACGCGCGGACCACGTCCTCGGACGTACCGAGCAGCTCTGCGAGCTGGGTGTCGGCGAAGCCGGCCCGCTTGGCCCGGCGGATGCCCGCCGACGTGCGGGTGATGTCGGCGGCGATCTCGTTGAGGAAGACGATCTGATCGACGAACCAGGGGTCGATGCCGGTCACCCGGTTGACGTCCGCCGGGTCCGCGCCGGCGAGCAGCGCCTGCTGGACCACCCGCAGGCGGCCGTCGTGCGGCACCCGGGTCGACTCCAGCAGGGTGGCCGCGTCCTCGGCCGGCGGGATGAAGGAGAACATCGAGCCCGCCGACTCCATCGAACGCAGCGCCTTCTGCAGCGCCTCGGCGAAGCTGCGGCCCACCCCCATCGCCTCGCCGACCGACTTCATCGTCGTCGTCAGCGTCGGGTCGGCGCCGGGGAACTTCTCGAACGCGAACCGCGGCACCTTCACCACGACGTAGTCCAGCGTCGGCTCGAAGGCGGCCGGCGTGGTCCGGGTGATGTCGTTGGGGATCTCGTCGAGGGTGTAGCCGAGGGCGAGCTTCGCCGAGATCTTGGCGATGGGGAAGCCGGTGGCCTTGGACGCCAGCGCCGACGAGCGCGACACCCGCGGGTTCATCTCGATGACGACCTGGCGGCCCGTCGCCGGGTCGACGGCGAACTGGATGTTGCATCCGCCGGCGTCGACCCCGACGGCGCGCATGACCGCGATCGACATGTCGCGCATCGCCTGGTACTCGCGGTCGGTCAGGGTCATCGCCGGGGCGACAGTGATCGAGTCGCCGGTGTGGACGCCCATCGGGTCGACGTTCTCGATGGAGCAGACGACGACCACGTTGTCGGCGCGGTCGCGCATGAGTTCCAACTCGAACTCCTTCCAGCCGAGGATGGACTCCTCGACCAGGACCTCCGTCGACGGGCTTGCCGTCAGACCGTCGGCGGCCATCCGGGTGAGCTCGCTCGCGTCGTGGGCGAAGCCGCTGCCGGCGCCGCCGAGGGTGAAGCTCGGCCGCACGACCACGGGGTAGGCGAACTCCTCCCCCGCGGCCAGGCACTCCTCGACGGTGTGGCAGATGGCGCTGCGGGCTGTCTCGCCGCCGACCGTGGCGACGATGTCCTTGAACGCCTGCCGATCCTCGCCGGCGCGGATCGCGTCGATGTTCGCGCCGATCAGCCGGACGCCGAACCGGTCCAGGACACCGGCGTCGTGCAGGGCGACGGCGGTGTTCAGCGCCGTCTGGCCGCCCATGGTGGCGAGGATGGCGTCGGGCCGCTCCCGCTCGATGATCTTGGTGACGATGTCCGGAGTGATCGGCTCGACGTAGGTCGCGTCGGCGAGCTCCGGATCCGTCATGATCGTGGCCGGGTTGCTGTTGACCAGGATGACCCGCAGGCCCTCCGCTCGCAGCACCCGGCACGCCTGGGTGCCGGAGTAGTCGAACTCGCAGGCCTGGCCGATGACGATCGGCCCGGAGCCGATCACCAGGACGCTGCTGAGATCCTCGCGCCGAGGCATCAGACCTCCCCTCCGGCGGCTGCCGCGCGGGCCTGGCGGGCGGCGGCCATCAGGTCGCGGAACCGCACGAACAGGCCGGCCGCGTCGTGGGGCCCCGGCGCGGCCTCCGGATGGAACTGCACGCTGAAGGCCGGCACGTCCAGGCACTCCAATCCCTCGACGACCTCGTCATTGAGGCCGATGTGGCTGGCCACGACCCGACCGAACGGCGTGTCCGTCACGCCGGTCAGCGGGGCGTTCACGGCGAAGCCGTGGTTCTGGCTGGTGACCGCGATGCGGCCGGTGGCCACGTCGCCGACGGGTTGGTTCACCCCGCGATGGCCGTAGGTCAGCTTGTACGTCTCGAATCCCAGGGCCCGGGCGAGCAGCTGGTGACCGAAGCAGATCCCGAACACCGGCACGTCGGCGCGCAGCACGGTGCGCAGGGCCTCGACGGCGTAGTCGGCGGTCGACGGGTCGCCGGGACCGTTGGACAGGAACACCCCGTCGGGTTCGAGGGCGAGCAGTTCCTCGCCGGTGGTCCTGGCTGGCAGCACGTGCACCTCGCACCCGAGCGCCGCCATGGCCGCGGGGGTGGCCCGCTTGATGCCGAGGTCCAGCGCGGCGACCTTGAACTGTGCCGTGCCGCTCGCGGCCGGCACCACGTAGGGCTGCGGCGTGGAGACCAGCGGGGCCAGGTCGGCGCCGGCCATCTCCGGCGAGCTGCGCACCCGGTCGAGCAGAGCGGCCAGCGCCGCGCGCTCCCCCTCGGCGTCGGCCGGCGCCCCGCCGGCGAGCACGCTGCTGATCCCGCACCGCATCGCCCCGCGTTCGCGCAGGTGACGAGTCAGCGCCCGGGTGTCGAGGCCGCTGATGCCGACCACCCCGGCGGCGACCAGCTCGTCGTCGAGGCTGCCGCGCGACCGCCAGCTCGACGGACGCCGCGCCGGGTCGCGCACGACGAAGCCGGCGACCTGGATGCGGTCGGACTCGTAGTCGGCGTCGTTGACGCCGGTGTTGCCGATGTGCGGCGCGGTCATGATGACGATCTGGCCGTGGAACGACGGGTCGCTCAGCGTCTCCTGGTAACCAGTCATTCCGGTGCAGAACACGGCCTCGCCGAAGGTCTCGCCGATCGCGCCGTACGCCTCGCCGACGAAGCTGCGCCCGTCCTCCAGCATCAGCACCGCGCGGGTCGGGTTCGCCCGGTCGGCCGGCTGGTCGCCGGCGGCGGAGCCGGGTGTCGTGGTGAGGGTGCTCACCGATCCTCCTTCAGCCTGCGGACCTCACCCAGTGGCGAGGTCAACGGGTCGACCGGTGACCGGCCGGTGTCGGACTGCTCGGGGCGGCCCCGGTCGCCGGAGCGCGGGTCCGCCGGGTGGGGATCGGACTGGTGCGGGTCGGTCGGGCGCGGACCGCCACGGCGGGGGTCCGGCTGGTAGGCGTCCGGATGACGGGGGTCGCGGCGGCGCTGCGGGTAGTCGGACCGGTCGGCGGCGCCGGGCCGGTCCCCGCGGGCCGCGCCGCGCTCACCGCGGCGCAGCCGGGGGGCCGTGCGGATCGCCGGCATCTCCTCGGTGGGCTGGCCGGAGTTCGGCCGGAGCGGCGGGCCGCCGCCCGGCCCCGGGACCGCGGCCCGCGGGCGCAGCCGGGGCCGCATCCGCGGCACCGCATGCGGCGAGGTGACGTCGCCGGAGGCCAGGTGGGCCGGCGGCGGGCCGATGAGGTCGTGCACGGCCCGGACCACCTTTGGCTGGCGCGCCCGGTCCTCGCCGCGAAAGCCGGTTTCCAGCTCGTGCCCGCCGTACGACCAGGCGATCACGACCAGGCGTCCCGGCGCGGAGACCTTGCCGGCGTGGGCCCGCTCCAGGCGGGCGCCGCGGACGGCGTCCCGGGGGATCCAGAACGCGTCGCTGCCCCGGTCCACCCGCACGCCGGTCTCGTACACGCTGACGTAGCCACCGACGCGGCCGCCCAGGCCGTGCGCGGCGATCCGTTCCAGCCAGTGGCCGGCGTCGACGGTCCCGAGATACATCCCGCGCAGCGGGGCGGCGAGCACCGTGCCGGGCTCGGCCGGTGGGCCGGGCAGCTCGGGAAGGTCCTCCTCCTGCCGGTCGGCCTTGTTGCGCCGAGCCCGCAGCATCGTCCCGACCACCGCGACGAACAGCAACAGCAGGCCCACCACGAGCAGCAGATGCAGGCCCAGGCGGTCCGGCCCCCGGTCGGCGGCGAAGACGACCGGTCCGGCGGCGAACGGCGAGGCGGCGGATGGCGAGGCAGTCATACGACCTTCCCGTCGAGCACGGTGGGTCGGCCTCGCAGGAACGTGGCGCGGATCGCTCCCGGCAGAGACCGCCCCGCATAGGGGGTGTTGCGGCTGCGGCTGGCGAGAGTGTCCGCCTCGACGACCCGCCACGGTGACGGGTCGAGCAGCGTCACGGTCGCGGGCGCACCCACCGCTATGGAACTCCACCCCTCGGCGGCCGGTCGCGGCAGGCCACCGATGCGGGCCGGAGCCAGGGCCATCCGGTCCGCGACGCCGGCCCAGTCGAGGTGCCCGGGGATGACCATCGTCTCCATCACCACCGACAGCGCGGTCTGCAGGCCCAGCATGCCGGGCCGGGCTGCGGCCCACTCTGTCTCCTTGTCCTCCAGCGCGTGCGGGGCGTGGTCGGTCGCCACGCAGTCGATCGTCCCATCGGCGAGGCCGGCACGCAGTGCGGCGACGTCGGCGGCGGTGCGCAGCGGCGGGTTGACCTTGTAGACCGGGTCGAACGAGCTGATCAGATCATCGGTGAGCAGCAGGTGGTGCGGGGTGACCTCGGCGGTGACCTGCCAGCCCTTCGCCTTTGCCCAGCGGATGAGCTCCACCGAGCCCGCGGTGGAGACATGGCAGACGTGCAGCCGGGACCCGACGTGCCCGGCCAGCAGCGCATCCCGGGCGATGATCGCCTCCTCGGCGACCGCGGGCCAGCCGGGCAGGCCCAGCCGGGCGGCCATGACCCCCTCGTTCATCTGGGCGCCGGCGGTCAGCCTGGGCTCCTCCGCGTGCTGGGCGATCACCCCGCCGAACGCCTTGACGTACTCCAGTGCCCGACGCATGAGCAGCGCGTCGGACACGCAGTGCCCGTCGTCGGAGAACACCCGCACCTCAGCCGCCGAGGTCGCCATCGCGCCGAGTTCGGCGAGGCGCTCCCCCGCCAGCCCCACCGTGACGGCGCCGACCGGCCGCACGTCGCAGTGGCCGGCGTCGAGCCCGAGCCGCCAGACCTGCTCCACGACGCCCGCGGTGTCGGCGACCGGGTTGGTGTTCGCCATCGCGAACACGGTGGTGTAGCCGCCGAGCGCCGCGGCCCGGGTGCCCGACTCGACCGTCTCGGCATCCTCCCGGCCGGGCTCGCGCAGATGAGTGTGCAGGTCGACCAGGCCCGGGAGCATGATCAGGCCGGCGGCGTCCAGGATGGTCGTCCCGGGGGGCAGGCCCTCGGAGTCCGGGCTGGTCGAGCCCGGGGGCCGCCAGGCCGCCACGACCCCGTCTGCGAGCAGCACGTCGACGGCGTCCCCGCCGAGCGGGCGGACCTGGCGCAGCACCCAGGACTGTTGCGAACCATTCGCCGTCATGAGACCTCCCCGGAACCGCCCAGCAGCAGATACAACACGGCCATCCGCACGCTCACCCCGTTCGCGACCTGCTCCACCACGGTCGACCTGGCTGAATCGGCGACCGCAGAGGCAATCTCCATCCCGCGCACCATCGGCCCCGGATGCATCACCAGCGCGTGCTCGGGCAGGGTCGCCGCCCGGTCGACGTCCAGCCCGTAGCGGCGGCTGTACTCCCGCTCGGTGGGGAAGAACGCCGCCGACATCCGTTCGCGCTGGACCCGCAGCATCATCACCACATCGCTCTTGGGTAGCACCGCATCGAGGTCGTACGACACCTCGACCGGCCACGAGGAGACACCAAGAGGCAACAGCGTCGGCGGGGCCACCACCGTCACACTGGCTCCGAGCGTGGTGAGTAGCCACACGTTGGACCGCGCCACGCGGGAGTGCAGCACGTCGCCGACGATGGTGACGGCGAGCCCGTCGACCCGACCGAGCCGGCGGCGCATTGTGAAGGCGTCGAGCAGCGCCTGGGTCGGATGCTCGTGGGTGCCGTCGCCGGCGTTGACCACGCTGCCGCGCACCCAGGTCGCCAGCCGGTGCGGCGCGCCGCTGGCGGGATGCCGGCAGACCACCGCGTCGGCGCCCATCGCCTCGAGGGTCTGCGCGGTGTCCTTCAGGCTCTCGCCCTTCGACACGCTTGACCCGCGCGCCGAAAAATTGATCACATCTGCCGACAGTCTCTTGGCGGCTACCTCGAAGGACGTGCGGGTGCGGGTGGAATCCTCGAAGAAAAGGTTGACCACAGTGCGGCCCCGCAGGGTCGGCAGCTTGCGGACCGACGCCTCGGCAACCCGCGCCATCCGTTCCGCGGTGTCCAGCACCACCAGCGCGTCGTCCCGGCTGAGATCCTCGGTCGAAAGCAGGTGCCCCTTCACGCCCCGACTCCCTTCGCCGCCCGTACGCGCTCCTGCTCGGCGTCTGTTCGCCGGCTCACGGCAGCTCTCCCGGATCCGCCGCGGCGCCGGTCAGGCCGGCTTCGGGCGACACGATGAGCACGCCGTCGGCGCCGTCGATCTCCCGCAGCCGGACGGCCACCGACTCGCGGCGCGAGGTCGGCATGTTCTTCCCGACGTAGTCGGCGCGGATTGGCAGCTCGCGGTGACCCCGATCGACCAGGACGGCCAACTGGACCGTGCGGGGGCGGCCGTAGGCGGCCAGCGCGTCGAGCGCGGCGCGCACCGTGCGCCCCGAGTAGAGGACGTCGTCGACGAGGATCACCACCCGGCCGTCGACGCCGCCGTCGGGAATCTCGGTCACCTCCAGTGGCCGAACTCCGCGCAGTCGCAGATCGTCGCGATACATCGTGGGGTCGAGCGAGCCGACGGGAAGATCCACTCCCTCCACGGCATGTACTCGCTGTGCCAGACGATGTGCGAGGGGTACCCCTCGGGTGGGTACCCCGAGCAGCACCACACTGGCACCACCGGAGGTCTTTTCCAGGATCTGGTGCGCCATCCGGCTGACGATCCGAGTGATGTCGTCGGCGGACAGTACTGTCCGGGCAATGCCGGGACGGCGCGATGCGGGGTCGCTCGCGGCGGCAGAGGCCACGCGGCATCCCTCCTTCCCCGCCTCACGGGACGGTCCTTAAAGGAGCGGTCTCAGCGACGTTACCAGGGCACTCCGGACGAGTGAGGGTCCCGCGGGGACCGCCCGCCGGCACCCGCGCGGCAGCCCGACTCCGTCCGCGCCCGCCGGTTCGCGGACCCGTGCGCATTGTTGCCGTGCCAACTATCATCGCGAAGCCGTGACTGCACGTCACCGGGATCACGTGCGCCTGCGCCGGTACGACGATCGGCGGAAGTTCCCTCCGGGCAGGCAGACGGCGCAACCGAAGGGCTACAGAAAGTGGTACAAAGAAAGAAGCGACACGACCCCCCGGGTGTCGAGCCTCAACCCGGTGGGCACTACTATCGGTAACCGCCGGAGGCACGAGCCCCGGTTCCAACTGATCGACCACGACAGGAGTGGGCACTCCGATGTCCGACTATGCGAAGGCGCTCGGTGCTCGGCTGCGCGCGATACGCACCCAGCAGGGGCTCTCGCTTCATGGCGTCGAAGAGAAGTCGCACGGTCGGTGGAAAGCCGTCGTCGTCGGTTCCTACGAACGTGGGGACCGCGCCGTCACCGTACAGCGTCTCTCGGAGCTCGCGGAGTTCTACGGCGTTCCGGTCGGGGAGCTTCTTCCCGAGGGTTCCACCGTCGCGCCGCTGGAGCAGTCTCCGCGGATCGTCCTCGACCTCGAGCGCCTTTCCCAGGTGCCCAAGGAGCAGGGCGGACCGCTCGCGCGATACGCGGCAACCATCCAGAGCCAGCGCGGCGACTACAACGGCCGGGTTCTCTCCATCCGCTACGAGGACCTGCGTTCCCTCGCGGTGATCTACGACACCTCTCCCAGCAAGCTCACCGAGCAGCTCGTCTCGTGGGGCGTGCTGTCCCCCGAGCAGGGCGCGGACGCAACCGCCTCCGACGTCTGAAGTCGAGTCTGACCGCGACGCCGGTGCTTCACCGGCAGCGCATCCACCAGCACCATCCGCCAGACCCGCAAGTCCAGCGTTGCAGCACCATCAGCAGTCTCGTCCGTGGCACTAGCAGCTTCATCTCGAGGTAATCGCGGGTCGGCATTCGGGGTCTTCGGCCGGCCGAACGCGCGTGGCACACAAGGCAGCCGGGGGTACCCCGGTACGTCGCTTGGGGCGACGTACCGGGCACGCCGATCGCGGCAGGCAGCGCGGCCCAGCCGCGACCCGGTCAGTCAGGACTCCTGGCCCGGCCCCGCATCCGGACCCGGCGGGGCCGGCCGACCTGCCGCCGAGACCTCCTCCACAGCCGGGACCGCCGGTTCGGCCGTCGCCGACGCCGCCCCGACGTCGACCAGACTGCCGAGCAGGCCGTTGACGAACGACGGCGACCGGTCGGTGGAGAGGTTCTTCGCCAGTTCCACCGCCTCGTCGATGACGACCCGCGGCGGCACGTCCGGCCGCCACAGCAGCTCCAGCACCGCGATCCGCAGGATGTTGCGATCGACCGGGGGCATGCGCTCCATCGTCCAGCCCTCGGCGTGCCGGCCGATCCAGTCGTTGATCTCCCGCCAATGTTCGACGACGCCCCTGACCAGCCCCTCGGCGTACTCCGAGACGGGCGGGTCGGCCTGGGCGCGCCGGGCGGTGAGGATCTCCAGGACGCCGACGCCGCGGACATCCGCCTCGAACAGGATGTCCAGCGCGCGCTTGCGGGCCTTGGACCTGGCGCTCAGCTCGTCACCCGGCCAAGATAACGGCCGTCGCGGGTGTCGACCTTGACCTTCTCGCCGGTTGTGATGAACAGCGGCACGTTGATCGTCGCGCCCGTTTCCAGGGTCGCGGGCTTCGTGCCGCCGGTCGAGCGGTCGCCCTGCACACCCGGGTCGGTCTGGGCGATGGTGAGCTCGACGCTGGCGGGCAGCTCCACGTAGAGCGGGGCGCCGTCGTGCAGCGCGACGGTGGCGACGGTGTTCTCCAGCATGTAGTCGGCGGTCGTGCCGACGACGTCCGGCGGGATCGGGATCTGGTCGTAGGACTCGCTGTCCATGAAGACGAACTCGGCGCCGTCCCGGTAGAGGTAGGTCATCTCGCGCCGGTCCACGGTCGCGACCTCGACCTTGATGCCGGCGTTGAAGGTGCGGTCGACGACCTTCCCGGTGAGCACGTTCTTCAGGGTCGTGCGGACGAACGCCCCGCCCTTACCCGGCTTGACGTGCTGGAAGCCGACGACGTTCCACAACACCCCGTCGATGTCGAGCGTCATGCCGTTCTTCAGGTCGTTGCTGGTCGCCACTGCGCGCCTTCTCCGTTCGGTTACGTGCCTGCACGGCGGATCATCGTCGTGCGCAAGCCTAGAGTCATCGGGTCGCACGTGCCGCGGCGACCCTGCCGGCCCTGACCGCTCGCCCGGGACCGGTGCCGGTCCCTGTGCGGCGGCGATCAGCCAGGCCGCGGACAAGTCTACCGAGCCCGGCGCCCGCGCCGTCCCGGGCCGCGGGCCGGCGGTGCGGTCAGGGTGCGTCGGGCAGCGACAGGCCGTCGGGAGCGACCGCCGCGAACGCGGCGATCAGCAGGCCGACATCCGGATTGTCGAGGATGACGGTCTCGCCCTGGGCGGCGAGGCCGACGAAGCGCAGCCGCCGACCGCGGGACTTCTTGTCCACGCGCATCGCGTCGAGCAGCGCCGGCCATCGGTCACCGCGGTAGGCCACCGGCAGGCCGATGCGGGTCAGCAGGTCGCGATGCCGGTCGGCGACGGCGTCGTCGAGGCCGGCGACGAGCCGGGACAGTTCCGCCGCGAACACCATGCCCACCGAGATCGCCGCGCCGTGCCGCCAGCTGAAGTGCTCGACCTTCTCGATCGCGTGGCCGAGGGTGTGGCCGTAGTTGAGGATCTCCCGGCGGCCGGCCTCGCGGGGGTCGCCGGAGACGACGTCGGCCTTGACGCGAATGGACCGCTCGATCAGCTCGGGCAGGTGCGCGGCGCCCGTGGGGTCGGCGTCGAGCAGGTCGAGGATGGCGGCGTCGGCGATGAACCCGGTCTTGACCACCTCGGCGAGCCCGGCGCGCACCTCCACGGCCGGCAGCGTGGACAGCGCGGCCAGGTCGCACAGCACCGTCAACGGCTGGTGGAACGCCCCGACGAGGTTCTTGCCCGCGTCGATGTCGATGCCGGTCTTACCGCCGACGGCCGCGTCGACCATCCCGAGCACGGTGGTCGGCACCTGCACGACGTCCACTCCGCGCAGCCAGCTCGCGGCGACGAACCCGGCCAGGTCGGTCACGGTGCCGCCACCGAGACCGATGATCACGTCGTCGCGGGTGAAGCCGATCCGGCCGAGGACGTCCCAGCAGAAGCCGGCGATCCGCAGCTGCTTGGCCTCTTCGCCGTCGGGCACCTCGATCGCGTGCGCCTCGACCCCCGCGCCCGCCCGCAGGTCCGCGACGACGGCGTCCGCGGTGGCCCGCAGCGCCGCCGGATGAATCACCGCGGCGCGGGTCCGCCCGGCGACCGTCTCCGCGAGATCGCCGAGCAGCCCCTCACCGAGCACCACGTCGTAGGCCCGCTCGCCGCCGGGGTGGACCGGGATCCGCACGACGTCGGACACCTTCACCTGCACACTCACCGTGGAATCCTCACTGCGCCGAATTCGTGACGGCCGACGACGCCGGCAGCGCGGGTAGCTCCGCCAGGGCGGCGGCGACCAGATCGGCGACCTCTTCCGCCTCGCGGCCGGCGGTGTCGACGACGACCGCCGCCACCTGCGCGTACAGCGGCTGGCGGGCCTTGAGCAGGGCGGCGAGCCGGGCGCGCGGCCCCTCGACGAGCAGCGGCCGATCGCGCGCGAGGCCGACGCGGCGCACCGCGTCGGACACTCCGACCTCCAGGTAGACGACCCGGTGACCGACGAGCAGCGCCCTGGTGGCGGCGTCGAGCACCGCCCCGCCGCCCAGGGCGAGGATCCCGCGGTGCTCGGCGAGCGCGGCGGCCACCGCCCGCGACTCCGCGGCCCGGAAGTACTCCTCGCCGAACTCGATGAAGATGTCTGCGACGCTGCGGCCGAGCTCCGTCTCCACGTCCGCGTCGGTGTCGCGGAACTCGACACCCCACCGCTGCGCGAGCCGGGTTCCCACCGTCGTCTTGCCCGCGCCGGGCGCGCCGACCAGGACCGCACGCGGCCCGGCCGGCGCCGCCGGCGCCGCCTCCCCAACCATGATCCTGTTACCTCGTCTGCAGTTCTCGCATCAGCGAATCACCAGGGACTTCAGGTACCCCTCGCAGTTGCGCCGGGTCTCCTCCACGGAGTCGCCGCCGAACTTCTCCAGGGCCGCGTCGGCGAGCACGAGCGCGACCATCGCCTCGGTGACGACGCCCGCGGCAGGCACCGCGCACACGTCCGACCGCTGGTTGATCGCGACCGCGGCCTCGCCGGTGGCCACGTCCACGGTGGACAGCGGCCGGGTGAGTGAGGAGATCGGCTTCATCGCCACGCGGACCCGCAGGGGCTCGCCGGTGGTCATGCCGCCCTCGATGCCGCCGGCCCGGTCGGTGGCGCGCCGCACGCGCCGGCCCGCGCCGCCGACCGGCTCGATCTCATCGTGCGCCACCGAGCCACGCCGCCGCGCGGTGGTGAACCCGTCGCCGAACTCAACGCCCTTGATCGCCTGGATGCCCATGAGCTCCCCGGCGAGGCGCGCGTCAAGGCGGCGGTCGCCGTGCACGTAGCTGCCGAGACCCGGCGGGCAGCCGTAGGCCAGCACCTCGACGATGCCCCCGAGGGTGTCGGAGTCGGCCTGGGCCGCGTCGATCTCGGCGACCATCCGCACGCTGGTCGCCTGGTCGGCGCAGCGAACCGGGTCGGCGTCGACCGCCGCGAGCGAGGTGGGCGCGGGCAGGCCCGGCGGGACCTCGGCCGCGCCGATCGCGACGACGTGGGAGAGGATCTCGATGCCGTATGCCTGGCGCAGCAGCGCCTTGGCCGCGGTGCCGAGCGCGACTCGCGCGGCCGTCTCACGGGCACTGGCCCGCTCCAGCACCGGGCGGGCGTCGTCAAAGCCGTACTTCTGCATGCCGGCGAGATCGGCGTGGCCGGGCCGGGGGCGGGTGAGCGGGGCGTTGCGACCCAGGCCCGCGAGCACGGCCGGGTCGACCGGGTCGGGCGACATGACCCGTTCCCACTTCGGCCACTCGCTGTTGCGGATGACGACACTGATCGGACCGCCCAGCGAGACGCCGTGGCGCAGGCCGCCGAGCAGCTCGACCGCGTCGCGCTCGAAGCTCATCCGTGCCCCGCGACCGTGCCCGAGACGCCGGCGGGCGAGCTCCGCGGCGATGTCGTCACTGGTCACGCGAATACCCGCCGGCAGCCCCTCGACCGTGGCCACCAGGGCGGGACCGTGCGACTCCCCGGCAGTCAACCAACGCACCATGCCATCTAGTCTTTCACGAGCACCCGATGTTGCACCTCGCACCGGGAGCATGGTCACGTCCGTCGCCGCCGATCACCCGCCCCCGGCCAGGACGGCGAGCAGGGCTCCGGCCAGCAGGAACGGCCCATATGCGAGGTGGTCGTGCCAGCCGACACGGCGGGCGGCGAGCAACACGAGCGCCCCCACCCCGCCGAGGACCATTCCGGCGAACATCCCGAACACCACACTCGGCCAGCTCAGCCAGCCCAGCGCCCCGCCGAGCAGACCGACGAGCTTGACGTCACCCCGGCCGAGGCCGGAGCCCGGCAGCCGGTGCAGCGCCAGGAAGACCAACCAGCAGGCGGTGCCGGCGAGCACAGCCCGCAGCAGGCGGACCGGCGCGTCGTCGACCAGCGCGGCAGCCCCGAACAACGCGACCAGCACCGGGTAGGCCGGCAGCACCAGATGGTCGGGCAGCCGGTGCACCCGCACGTCGATCGCAGCCAGCCACACTCCAACCACACTGAGGTATAAATAAGCCGGTAACCAGCCAGGATGGCGGTGCAGGATGATGGTCACCGCGGCCACCACCACCGCCGTCCCGATCCCCAGGGCCGCCGCCCCGGGGGCGGCGCGGCGCGGCTCGCCGCCGTCGGGCGGGGGCACCCCGGCCACGACCCGGTGCCCGACCGGCACCCCGATCACGAGCGCCACCAGCGCGATCAGCACACTGAGCCCGATCTCGCCCACCGCTAGGCCTGTCTTCCGAACATCACCCGCCGGTCAGGCCGACACGGTTGGTATCGGAGCCGACGGCGACATGCGCACTCGTGCGTTCATCGAGGGCGGCCTGGCCGGCGGCCAGGAGGACCCCGGCGGGAACACGACGGCCGGTGAAATGCTCGACCTGCCCGACGGCCTGCGCGGCGAGGATCTCCAGGCCACTGACGACACGAGCGCCGGCCCGGTAGGCGGCGGCGGCGAGCGCGGTCGGCCACGGGTGGTAGAGCAGCTCGACGAGCTGGCTGGACCCCGGCCAGCGGCGGGTCGCGAGAGGATCGGTCGCGCCGGCCGGGGTGGTGGCGATGACGAGGTCGGGCCCGGGGGGCAGACCGGTGGCAAGCAGTTCCCAGGGCAGCGCCGTCACTTCGATGCCGAGACGGGCGCCGATCCGGGCCACCTCCGCGACCGCCTCGGGACGGCGGGCGACCACGGCGACGTGCGGGCAGCCGGCGGCGGCGACGGCGGCGACGGCGGCCCGGGCGGTGCCGCCGGCGCCGAGGATGAGCGGCTGGCCGGGTACCGCACCGCGCATGACCCGGCGCAGGGCGACGCCGATGCCCACCATGTCGGTGTTGTAGCCGTGCAGCCGCCCGGCCTCGCCGACGACGACGGTGTTGACCGCCCCGATCGCCGCGGCCGTCGGGTCGACCTCGTCGAGCAGGTCCAGGGCGACCGTCTTGAGCGGCATGGTCAGGGACAGGCCGACCCAGCTCGGGTCGGACCGGACCCGGTCCAGCGTCGCCGGCAGGTCGGGCGCGTCGCAGTGGATGGCCGTGTAGGTGACGGCGAGGCCGAGCTCCGCGTATGCGGCCGCGTGCAGCACGGGGGAGAGCGAATGGTCCACCGGAGCGCCGAGCACCGCGGCGCGGGCCGGGTGCGCGACCGTCGCCGCGGCGGCGACGGTCGCTGGCCGCTGCGGCTCCGGCCGCGCACCCACGCCGCCCAGTTGGGTCTCCCGCACCACGTGGCCTCCCGCCTGGTCCAGGGGCGTCCAGGTACGGCCGAACGCGCCGGATCGCCTACCGGCCGCCGTGCCGGTCCGACGCCGCCTCTCGTCGTCCACACCTGTCGCCATGTCGTACACACCGCCCGCCCGGGGCTGCCGTCTACTCCTTGCCGCCCTCGGCGAGGTACTGCGCCCGCAGTGCCGCCCACTCCTCGTCGGTCGCGGCGAAGCGTGTCACCTTGCTCTGGGGCATGGACACGAAATACAACCATGACCCGTCGGCAGGTTCCAGAGCGGATTTCAGCGCCCAGATCCCCGGGTTGGAGATCGCACCCGGCGGCAGACCGGCCACCGCCCGCGTGTTGTACGGGTTGGCCTTGTTGAGCTGGTCCTTTGTCAGCGGACCTTCGTACTCGTCGTCGGCGTAGCGGGTGGTGGAGTCCATGTCGAGGCGGCGGAAGCGCCCGGTGGTGTCGTGCAGCCGGTTGTAGATCACCTGGGCGACCTGCGGCCCCTCGCTGGCGTTCGCGACCTCCTTCTCGACGATCGAGGCGATGGTCACGATCTCGGCCGGCTTGACCCCGATCGCGGCGGCCTTGGTCTCCAGGCCGATCGACGCCGCTTCCTTCTTGAAGCGGGTGACGAAGGAGGTCAACAGCTGGACCGGGGTGGACCCGGGGTCCAGGTCGTAGGTCGACGGGAAAAGGTAGCCCTCCAGGGTCGGCGCATAGGACGGCACGCCAAGCTGGGCAGGAGAACGGGCGATCGCCTCCAGCTCGCTCAACGGCGTGCCGAGCCGCTCGTGCAGGCCCTTGAGCACCTGGCGGACGGTCATGCCCTCCTTGATGACGAACTTGAACGGCGCGGAGGACGCCGGATCGAGCAATGCGGCGAGGGCCGCCTCGGCGCTCATCCGGCTGCGCAGCCGGTAGGTGCCCGGCTGGATGCCCAGCGACTTGGGGTTGGCGGACGCGGCCTTGACGAACGCCGAGACGGACGCGGTCACGTCCGCGTCCTGCAGCTCCACGCCAATCTGGCGGGCGGTGGCGCCGTCGGGGACCTGGACCACGGCGATGCCCTCGCCCATGCCGGTGTAGTCGGCGCTGGTGGAACCGCCGCCGGAGACCCGGCCGATGACCTTGCCGATCCCGAAGATGCCGACGCCGACCAGGACGGCGACGACAAGGAGGACGGCGATCAGCTTCGGCAGCGCCCGGCTGCGGCGCTCCTCGTCGCCGTCGTCGTCCCAGCCGCCGCCCCAGTCCTCGGCGTCGTCCTGCGGCTCGTGGCCGCCAGCGCCGCGGCGGGCCCGCCGACGGTCGCCGCCGCGCCGGTCACCGCGGGAGTCGACCCCGGGGTCGCGGGCGTGCGGGTCGTCGGCGTAGTCGTCGGCGGCATATCCGTCCTCGGGATATCCGTCCTCGGGATATCCGTCGGGATACCGGCCGTCGGGGCCCTGATCGGCCTGACGGCGGTCGGCGGCTCGGCGGTCGGCGTGTCCGGAGGAGCGGCGGCCACGACGATAGGGATCCTCGTCGAGCATCTCGTCGAGGTTGCCGCCCGTCACCTCGAGTCCTGGGGAAAGGCCTCCGTGGACCCGGGCACGCCGGGCACGTCGCCACGCCGACGGCGGCTGTCCAGGTCGTGCTGCAGGATCTGCACGGCTGCCTCCTGATCCACGAGACTGCGGCGGGCGCGGGAACGAACGCCACGCTCGGCCATTCTGCGATGAGCCGCAACCGTGGTGAGCCGCTCGTCCACGAACCGCACGGGGACAGGGGCGATCCGCTCGGCGAGTACCTCGACGTACCGCCGGACCACCCGGACCGCCTGGCCCTCCTGCCCGGACATTTGCCTGGGCAGGCCCACCACGACCTCTACAGCCTGCCTGTCACGGGCGATCTGGACAAGCTGCTCGATGTCCGCATTATGGCGCTTGTCCCTGGCGAGGGTCGTGACGGGCACCGCGAGGACGCCGCCGGGGTCGCTGGCCGCGACCCCGACCCGCACGGAGCCGACATCGACTCCGATGCGCACCCCCGGCCGGACGTCCGGCTCCTGCCCGGAACCACCCACCGGGCCACCCACCGGACCGCTCACCGGGTCCGCCGGCCGTTCACCGGGCAGCGAGGTCGGCCACCAGCCCACGCAGCTTCGCGAAGACGGCCGGGACCATCTCGGGGTTCCCGCCGCCGCCCTGGGCGATGTCGGGCTTGCCGCCGCCCTTGCCGCCCAGGCTCGCCCAGGAACTGCGGACCAGCTCGCCGGCGCGCAGCCCCGCCGACCGAGCGCCGGGGTCGGTCACCACGACGATCGACGAGCCGTCCGCGGTGACCACGGCGACGACCGCCGGCCGCCCGGCGAGGCGCCCGCGCACGTCCATCGCCAGCAGCCGCACGCCGTCGGGCGCGGTGCCGGCGGGCACCTCCGCGGTGACGACGGCGACGCCGCCGACGTCCTCGGCGCCGTCGGCGAGCGCCCCGGCGCCGGCGAGCACCGCGGCGGCCCGCAGCCGGTCCAGCTCCCGCTCGGCGTCGCGCAGCCGGCCGACGATGTCGGTGACGCGGTCGGCCAGCTCGTCAGGGCGGGCCTTGAGCGCGGTGGACAACTGGGAGACCAACAGGTGCTCCCGGGCGAGGTAGCGGAACGCGTCGATGCCGACGAGCCCCTCCACCCGGCGGGTCCCGGCGGAGATCGACGACTCCGACAGCAGCTTGACCGCGCCGAGCTGGGCGGAGCTGGCGACGTGCGTACCACCGCACAGCTCGCGGGCGTAGTCGCCGACGTCGACGACGCGCACGGCGTCGCCGTACTTCTCCCCGAACAGCGCCATCGCGCCGAGCCGGCGGGCCTCCTCCTGCGTCGTGACGAACGCGCGGACCGGCAGGTCCCGCAGGGCGACCTCGTTGATCTCGTCCTCGACGTCGGCGAGGACCGACGGCGCGACGGCGCCGAGGGCGTGGAAGTCGAAGCGCAGCCGGCCCGGGGAGTTCAGCGACCCGGCCTGGGTCGCCCCCTCCCCCAGCGCCCGGCGGAACGCGGCATGCACGAGATGGGTGGCGGTGTGTGAACGGGAGACCGCCCGGCGGCGACCCTCGTCGACCTCGGCCTGCACCCGGTCGCCCAGGCGCAGCTCCCCGGAGCGCACCCGCACCCGGTGCAGGACCAGCTCCGGCACGGGCCGCTGCACGTCGAGGACCTCGACCACGCCGCCATCGAAGCGCAACAGGCCGAAATCGGGCTCCTGGCCACCGCTCTCCGCGTAGAAGGGGGTCGTGTCGAGGACGACTCCGACCTCGTCGCCCTCCCCGATGACCTCGAGGCCGGCGCCGTCGGCGATACCGACGAGACCGACGACACCGGACTCCCGGGTCAGCTCCTCGTAGCCGGTGAACGTCGTCGGGCCGGAGCGGGCCAGGATCGGGCGGAACGCGGACAGGTCGACGTTGCCGATGCGCCGCGAGGCCCGGTCCGCCTTCGCGGTCTGGCGCTGGCGCTCCATCAGCCGGCGGAACCCGGCCTCGTCGACCGACAGGCCCGCCTCGGCGGCCATCTCCAGCGTCAGGTCGATCGGGAAGCCGTAGGTGTCGTGCAGCTTGAACGCCTCGTCGCCGCCGAGGGTCGCCGAACCGGCCGAGCGGACCTGCCGCACCGCGGTGTCAAAGATCGTGGTGCCGGTGCGCAGCGTCTCGGCGAACGACGCCTCCTCCGCGACGGCCACCCCGGTGATCGTCTCGGCGTTGTCGACGAGCTCCGGGTAGATCGGGCCCATCGCGACGCCGACGACGCCGAACAGCTCGGCCATGACCGGCTCGCGGGCGCCGAGCAGCCGGGCATCGCGCACCGCGCGGCGCAGCAGGCGGCGCAACACGTAGCCGCGGCCCTCATTGGAGGGCACGACGCCGTCGGCGATGAGCATCGCCGCGGTGCGGGTGTGGTCGGCCACGACGCGAAGCCGCACGTCATCGGCCGGGTCGGCGCCGTAGCGGCGGCCGGTGAGCCGGCCGGCGGCGTCGAGCACCGGGCGGGAGATGTCGATCTCATAGAGGTTGTCGACGCCCTGCAGGATCGTCGCCATCCGCTCCAGGCCCATGCCCGTGTCGATGTTGCGGGCGGGCAGCTCGCGCAGGATCGGGTAGTCGTACCCGGCGCCCTCGCCCCGCTCGAACTGCATGAACACGAGGTTCCACACCTCGAGGTAACGCTCCTCGTCGGCTATCGGGCCGCCCTCGCGCCCGTACGCCGAGCCCCGGTCGAAGTAGATCTCGCTGCACGGCCCGCACGGACCGGGCACGCCCATCGACCAGAAGTTGTCCTCCTTGTCGCGGCGCTGGATGCGCTCGGCGGGCAGCAGGTCCAGCCAGATCCGCTCGGCCTCGTCGTCGTCGAGGTAGACCGTGGCCCACAGGTCGTCCGGCTTGAACCCGAACCCGTCGACGAGCAGCTCGAAGGCGAACGGGATCGCCTCGGCCTTGAAATAGTCTCCGAAGGAGAAGTTGCCGCACATCTGGAAGAACGACGCGTGCCGGGCGGTGCGGCCGACGTTTTCGATGTCGACGGTGCGCACGCACTTCTGCACGCTGGTGGCCCGCGGCCACGGCGTCGCCAGATCCCCGAGGAAGTAGGGCTTGAACGGCACCATCCCGGCGTTGACCAGCAGCAGCGTCGGGTCCTGAGCAACCAGCGAGGCGCTCGGAACGACGGTGTGCCCACGCTGGGCGAAATGGTTGAGAAAGCGGCTGCGGATCTCGGCCGTGTCCATCGGGTTCACATCGTCCAGACTCATGGGAGGAGGGGCGTCATCCTGGGGTGGGCGGCGCTGCTGCTGCCACCGCCCGTGCGGCCGCCGCGCCGTCAGGGCCGGCGGGCACCCGGAACCAACCGCATGGTGCGCTCGGCGTCGTCGAGGTTGTCCGGATAGCCGGCCGCACCGGCCGCACCCGGCCCAGCGGCGCCGGCGGGCTCGGAAGGATCATCGTCCGGGTCGCGGTCGAGGCCGAGAGCAACACGGATCTCCTCCTCCCGCTCCGCCGCCGCCTCACGCACGTCCGCGAGGAACTCCTGTACCGACTGTACGAGAGATCCGGCCAGGCTCGTCGGAGTAAGCGCCGCCGCGGCCTTCGCCGCCCGACGCACCACGACGACGCCGGCCGCGGCACCAAAGGCCAGATAGAAGATCCTGGACATCTAGTGGCCTCCCCGGCGACCCTCGGTCGCCCCGGCGACCGAGGGCAGGCCGGCATCGTCGGCGCCCGTGCGCCGGGGCGCCTTACCCGCCTTACCCGCCTTGTCCGCCTTGATCTGCGACTTCACTCGCGACTCGACCTCGGACCGGGTGCGCTTGGCCGCGGCCTGGCGCACGCCATAGCTGAGGGCGGCCACCCGCACCATCGGACCGCCGAGCGTCGCGGCGAACAGCGACGTCAGCGAGGAGACATTCGTCGTGATCGACTGCACGTTCGCCGTGATCGCGTCGACCCGGTCCAGCTCCTTGTTCACATGGGCGAGTGCCACGTTGACCTCGTCGACCGTCGCTCCGGCCTGCCTGACCCGGGCGGTTCCCTCGTCGATGGCGGCACCGGTCTGGCGCACGCGCGCCGCCGCCTCGTCGAAGATCTTGCCGAGTTTGAGCAGGACGAAACAGCCGAAGAGGGCGAGCACTGCGAACGCGCCCGACGCGATCAGGCCCGCGACCGCTCCACCGGACATATGTGCTCCTGCCTCCATCGTCGATTGGGCCGGTCCCACCCCACCCGATCCGGCACGCCGTGCCACGCCGCGATCCGCCACGAGACCCTCGGTCCCCGAGGGCTCGCGACCTGCGCGGGACACCACCGCCGGTGGCCGCGAAACCCGCCGACCGCAACCGCGGTGACCGTGGACGCCGCGGGCGCCACCTCGGTGACGCCCTCGTGTGACCTTACCGAGGCAGCCGCAGGGGCCACGGGTAACCCCCGTCGCCCGGCCTGGGGCACAGCCCCCTGGCCAGGACGTATCTCGGGCGGCACAACGGTGGTTGCGAGGCCGGCGCTCAGCCGACCGGTCCCGGCGGCGCCGTGCCAGGTGTCATGTCGGACTCGCCGTGGGCCCCGGTCTCGGGCCCGGTGCTGGGCGTGCCACGGACGACGGCTCGCAGCTCGCGCAGGCGTTCGGTGGCCCGGCGCTCGAAGCCGTTGCCGCCGGGCAGGTAGTAGTCCGTGCCGGTCAGCCCGTCGGGCGGGTACTGCTGACGGACGACGCCACCTGGGGCGTCATGCGGGTAGCGGTACCCGACCCCGCTGCCGGCCCGGGTGGCCCCCTGATAGTGGGCGTCGCGCAGGTGCGCCGGCACTGGGCCGGCCCGGCCGGCACGCACATCGGCGGTGGCGGCCTCGATCGCCCGGATCACCGCGTTCGACTTCGGCGCCAGGGCGAGGTGGATGACCGCCTGGGCGAGCGCCAGCCGCGCCTCCGGCAGCCCGACCAGGTCGAGCGCCTGCCCGGCGGCGACCGCGACGCCCAGCGCCCCGGGATCGGCCATGCCCACGTCCTCACTGGCCAGAATGATCATGCGACGGGCGATGAACCGAGGGTCCTCGCCGGCCTCCAGCATCCGGGCAAGGTAGTGCAGCGCGGCGTCGGCGTCGCCGCCGCGCATCGACTTGATGAACGCGCTGATCACGTCGTAGTGCTGGTCACCGGACCGGTCGTAGCGCACGGCCGCTCGGTTGACGGCCTGCTCGAGCACGTCCACGTCGAGCCGCGCCACCGCCCGACCATGCCCGCTCCCGTCCGCCTCCCCGGTCGCCGTGAGGTCGGCGAGGAGGGCCTCGGCACCTGCTTCCAGGACGGTCAACGCGCGGCGGGCGTCCCCGCCAGCGAAGCGGACCACGTGCGCACGGGCCTCGTCGGTCAGTGCCAACCGGCCGGCGTACCCGCGCGGGTCGCGCAGGGCCCGGTCGAGCACGCCGCGGATGTCGTCGTCGGTGAGCGGTTCGAGGGTGAGCAGCAGTGATCGGGACAGCAACGGGCTGACGACGGAGAAGAACGGGTTCTCGGTGGTGGCCGCGACCAGGGTGACCCAGCCGAGCTCCACCGAAGGAAGCAGGGCGTCCTGCTGGGTGCGGGTGAAGCGGTGGACCTCGTCGATGAACAGCACGGTCCGCGCGCCGGCGGTCGAGCGGGCGGCACGGGCCTCGTCGATGACGGCGCGAACGTCCTTCACCCCTGCCGTCACCGCGGACAACTCCCGGAACCGCCGGCCGGTGGCGCGGGAGACGATGTGGGCCAGAGTGGTCTTCCCCGTTCCGGGCGGCCCCCAGAGGATCACCGAGGTCGTCCCGCCACCCTCGACCAGCCGGCGCAGGGGGCTGCCCGCGCCGAGCAGGTGGCGCTGGCCGACAACCTCGTCCAGATGCCGTGGCCGCAGCCGCGCCGCGAGTGGGGCCAGGCCGGCGACCTCGGCGCTGTGCACGTCCCCCGCCGGCGGTGCGGCGTCCTCGCCGAACAGGTCCGCGGTATCGAACAGGCTCACCGGCTCACCGTACGACCGCGGCCGGCTCCAGCACGCACCCGAACCGGACGAGACGCTCAGCTGGAGCGGGTCTGCGACTCCGGGGTGGGTGGACGGTTCCAGGC
>NZ_JANEZT010000239.1 GCF_025403405.1 Frankia tisae | reverse complement strand
GTGTTGGTCCGGCGGTGGGGCGGGCGCAATCCTGCATGATGTCCCTCACACCTTGCCGCCTCTTACCCCCAACGACCGGAGTACCTCGACGTGACGACGCCCGCGACCGACCTCGCGCCGGCCGAGTACGCGCCGCGGATGACGCGGTTCTCGGCCGGTCGGCGGCAATTCGACAGGACCTGTGTAGTCACCCAACGCCGTCATGCGATCGTCTTGAGCGTGGACCACAGTAATGCCGGCATCTTCATCGTCGTGGTCGGCGGCGCGTTGCTCGCACTGCTCGTGCTCGGCGGCCGAGCCGGCCGGAGCATCGCCCGCGACGTGTGGAGCCGCATCGGCTTCTTCCGTTGGATACTCGTCGCGATCATTGTCGTGGTAGTCCTCGATCTGTCCGACGGGTTACCCAACCAATGAACGCCACGATGGCAGGAACAGCACTGCATAACGCAAGGCAGCGAAGACGTTGCAGGACGCCACCGGGCCACCTCCGTACGGGGTGGTCGATTTATGTCACTGCGCTCGCAGATGCCCGACTCGTTATGCTCACTTCGCGTAACACGATTGTCGGACGAGAGGACAGCGGGTGACTGGTCACACCTGGCTCTGGACGCCACCGCGGGCCACTCCAGCCAGCGTCGGCGTCGGCCAGCTCCTGAGGGCTTACCGGCAGGCCCACGGTCTGACGCAGCAGCAACTGGCCGATCGGCTGGGTTTCGACCAGTCGTACGTGTCAAAGGTGGAAAGCGGCCGCCGGGCCATCCACGACATCTCGACACTGCGCCACATCGCCCGCAACCTCGCGCTGTCCCCGGAGGACGTGGGCCTGGCGCCCGGCGCGATGGCGGACCGCAGGCGGGACAGCAGCCCACGCAGTCCCGCAGCCGAACAGGTCGCTGCCAGCCAGCGTGCCTGGCGGCTGACCCGAGACCACCTCAACCACCATCGGATCAGCCTCGCCCGGGCCGCGGTGCGGCTCTACCCGGAGACCGACCGGCTCGGCAGCGGCCTGCTGGCCCGTCCGGGCTGGGTCTGGGACCGGCCGGTGGACATCGACGAGGTCGCCCTGCGCTGGCAGGACAAGGTCGAACCGCCGCTGATCCGCGGGGACGAGCCGGAGACGGCCGGCAGCCGCCCGCTGCTCGATGGCGGCAGCCCGCAGACCCGGTACCAGCGCTACACCCGGGCGATGCGCGACCTCGACCGGCCGACGCTGTTCGAGAACCGGCTGAGCTTCCGGCTGCTGGACATCGCCGGCGACGGCACGGCGCCGGTGACGGCGGACAACCGGCCGACGCTGAACTTCGGGCACACGACCTACTTCGACGCCGTCGACGTGTGCGAGACGGTGGCGCACGAGGCGGCCGCCGCGATGGCCGGCACCGGGCTGTCCTGGCCCGCGCTGCCGTTCCGGGCGCGCATCGGCAACCCGTTCGACTTCGGTCGCCGGGTGGCCCTGCCCTCGATCAACACCCTGACGATCCGGCACGATCGGGGCGGCCAGGCGAGTTTCTTCCTGCACCGGCGCAGCGCTGGCTCCGTGGCGACCGCGGGCGGGGTCTACCACGTGATCCCCGCCGGGGTGTTCCAGCCGTCGGGGATCACCGCGTTCCATCACGAGGCCGACTTCGACCTGTGGCGCAACATCATGCGGGAGCTCAGCGAGGAGCTGCTCGGCAATCCCGAGCACGACGGCAGCTCGTCCAGCCCGATCGACTACGACACCGACGAGCCGTTCCGCTCCTTCGAGCAGGCTCGGCGCGCCGGCTCGGTGCGGGTGTCGTACTTCGGCATCGGCCTCGATGCGTTGACCTTGTTCGGCGAGATACTCACCGTCGTGGTCATCGACGCGGATGCCTTCGACAAGCTGTTCGGCGGCATGGTCCAGAGCAACGCCGAGGGTTCCGTCGTCACGGCCGGGCCCAACCGAGCGGTGACCGAGGGCATCCCGTTCACCCACACCTCGCTGCGTCGCCTCGTCGACACCGAGCCCATCGCGCCGTCGGCGGCGGCCTGCCTCGAGCTCGCCTGGCGCCACCGCGAGACGCTGCTGCCCGGCGTGCGCGCGCGGACGGCGTCCTGACCCGGGACATGCGCGTTCTGGTCACCGGTGCGTCCGGATTCATCGGCGGCGTGGTCACGGACGCCCTCGCCGCCGACGGCCACGCGGTGACCGCGATGGTGCGCGGCCACTCCTCGACGCCGGCCTTCGCGCCCGGCGTCGAGGTGGTGGCCGCGGACCTGCTCGACCTGCGGCAGCTCACCGCCGCCGGGGTGGATCGGGGCTTCGACGGGGTGTGTCATCTCGCGGCCCTGACCCGGGTCCGGGAGTCGCGGATGGCCCCCCTGCGCTATTTCCAGGCCAATCTGACGGGCACCGTCAACCTGCTCACGGCGCTGGAGATCGGCACGGAACGGACCGGGGTCGCGCCCGCTTTCGTGTTCGGCTCCAGCTGCGCCGTCTACGGCGACGTCGATCTGACCGGCGTCCCGGAGAGCCGACCACCGGACCCGTCCAACCCCTACGGCGCGTCCAAACTCGCCGCCGAGCGCCTGCTGAGCCACCAGGCCGGCACCGGGCTGATCGGCGCGATCATCCTGCGCTCGTTCAATGTCGCCGGCGCCGTTGCCGGGCGCTTCGACCGGGACGACAGCCGGATCATCCCTGCCGCGATCGCGGTGGCGAGCGGGCGCCGCGACGTCTTCCGCGTCAACGGAGACGGGCACGCGTTGCGGGAGTACGTCCACGTCGGGGACATGGCCGCCGCCTATCATGCGGCGCTGATGGCGGCCACGCCGGGACGCTGCTCGGTGTTCAACGTGGGCAGCGGCATCGGGGTGAGCATCGCCGACGTGCTGGCGGCCGTCGGCCGGGCCAGCGGGCGCCCGGTGCGCCGCGTCCACTGCCCGCCCGTCTCCGAGCCCAGGGCGCTCATCGGGGACAGCCGGCGGATCCGCACCGAGCTGGGCTGGGGCTCGCCCCGGTCCGGCATCGACCAGATCGTCGCCGACGCCTGGCGGTTCGGCCGGGCCTCTGGCGGGACCGGGGTGCCACCACAGCAGCGCAACGTCCCGATCATCACCTGACGTCTCCGACACCGGCTCAAACCGGACGTCCCCCGGGGCTACCGCCTACCGTGCACACCCCGTAGCCTGTAGCGAAGTACGATCTCTGGGCTCTGGACCAGCGCCTCCGGCGCGAGCAGCCTGGGGCCTCATCCCGGACGATCAGATCCGGCGAACGGTCGGACCAACCCGGTCCGTTCGGCCGGCAGGCAGTTTCGACCCGCGGGACAAAGTGATCATGACAGGCTTTCCCGACCCCGAAGGGCTGGCTGTGATGGTGGCGGACCGACACCTGGGCCCACGGCCCTGCCACGTCTACGACTACGACGGCGCCTACCTGGGCTCGTTCACGAGTTGGTCGGCGGCGCACGAGTGGGCCCATCTGCAGGCTGCGATGGGTGGCGTCCCCGGGCCGCTCGAGGTGGAGGATCGGCAGCGCGGGCAGCGCCGGCGCGTCTGGGTGGACCGCTGCGCGGACCTGCTCGCGGCAGCCGAAACGCCGGCCGGGGCCCCCGCCCCCTGGGCCGTCGGGTCCGCAGCCGACCACACCGGGTCTCCCGCCGACGACCATGCCTCGGTCATCGCGCCGCTCGGCGCCGCGGTGCTCTGCGACGTCCTCGACGCCCCCACCGGCATTCCCGCGCAGCCCCGCCGGTCGGACTGATCCGCCCCGGCCACGGGCCAGGCGGGCGGGCCAGCGCCCCCGGCGCGGCGACCGCTTCCGCAATCCGGACCCCGAAATCTCCGCCGATGGCCCGAAAGGGCAACTTCCCAACACGAGAAACCCAACACATCGGCATCGCCGGCGGATGCGAGGGCCGGGCGGCGGGTGGCGCCGACCGGCACGAATCCGGCGCAGGCGCCGGGACGTGCGGCGGCCGGCCCTCGGGCCCGCCTCGGCCCGCGGCCCTCCGGCCTGGGCGAATCGTGCTGCGCCCGCCTGCCGCGCTGCTCGGGCGGGACGCCACACCGGCGGATCCGGGCGCCGGCCTGCGCCGGGAGCGTTGCCCGCCGGAGCCGGTTCGCGGGCCCGGGCCGGCCGGCAGCGGCGAACCGATCGTCCTGGGGTCGACGGGCGTCGGCATAAGCCCCAGACTGTCCGTAGGCGGACATACCTGACTGCCCTCGTGGACGTTGGCCTATCCTCGTATACCGAATGCGACGAAGCCTCCTGTGCCGTCGGAGCTCGCCGAGAACATCCGTGGGCCACCCGACAGAGCACCTGTTCAGCTCCGAGCACTAATCTGACGTCTGTCGTGACCCGGATCATCGACCGGGACGGGCGCCAGGCGGGACACCGCGCCCGAACGACCGGTGACGAGACGCTCCATGGGGGAGACGAAAGTGGACGAGCAGACCGCTGGGACCGGTAATCCGCGGCCCACGTCGCGCCTGGTGGTCGACGTGGTCCGTGCGCTGCGCGGATGGGTGGTGGCGGCGGCCGGCGGCGTTCTGCTTCTCGGCTGCTACCTGGGCGTTTCCAAGGAGACGGATGTCGCGCTCCAGCTACCGTACGTGGTGTCTGGTGGTTTCGGCGGGTTGGCGCTCGTCCTGATCGGCAGCGCGTTGCTGGTGGCCGACCGCTTCGAGGCGGCCCAGGCTGCGCAGGCCCGCACCGTCGGCCAGGTCGACGACCTGCACTCGCTGATCATCGCGGCCGCCACCACCGGCGCGGAAGTCGGCGGCGAGGCACCCACCGCCCCGGCCCAGGCGTCCTACCAGCAGCAGGCCGCCGCCCCGCCGCAGAATTCCTACTTCAACTCGACCGGCGACGCCGTGGCGGGTGGGCCCGCGCGCCCAGCGGGAATCAGCGCCCCCGGCCCGCGCGCCTGACCCGCCGGCGTCTCCCCGCGTTGCGACGGCGCCCCGGAAGGCGAGCGTTCCCGTGATCAGACTTGACCCGACCGGCGACGGCGGACGCCGAGAGGGTGACCGATGACCAGCATTGACCTGGCGCTGGCCGGCGTCTCGCTGGGCGCGATCGCCGCCCTGTCCGGCATCGGCCTGTTGGTCACCTATCGCACCAACGGCGTGCTCAACCTCGCTCAGGGCGGGATCGCCACCCTGGTGGCCTACGTCTTCCGCGAGATGGTCGTCGAGTGGAACCTGCCAATCTGGCTGGCCGCCGTGATCTCCCTCGCCGTGGTGTCCCCCGGCATCGGGCTGCTGCTCGAACGGCTCGTGTTCCGGCCGCTGGCCCGCCGCCGGGCGTCGGCTGCCGAGTCCCTCGTCGCCAGCCTCGGCGTGCTGGTCCTGAGCCTGGGCATCACCGCGGGCATCTGGGGGCTGGGGTCGCGCAGCGACGCGCCCAGTATCTTCCCGAACTCGTCGGTCCGGCTGTTCGGCGACACTCGGATCGGGGTCGACGCCCTGGCCGAACTGGTCATGGTCATCGTGTTCGCCGGGGTCATCGGGGTCATCGCCGCCCGGACCGCCTTCGGCCGCCAGATCCGGGCCGTCGTCGACGACCGGCAGCTCGCCGAGCTGTCGGGCGTGCCCGCCGACAAGGTCGCGGCCGCCGGCTGGGCCGCCGGCACCACGATGGCGGGGCTGACCGGCATCCTGCTCGCCCCCCGCTTCCAGCTCACCCCCTACGGCCTGACCCTGCTGGTCCTGGAGACCTTCGCGGTGGTCGTGGCCGCCCGGCTGTCGAGCATGCCGGTCGCGGTCCTCACCGCGCTGGGCATCGCGATCCTGCAGAGCGAGCTCAAGCAGTTCACCCTGCACGGCGACGCCGGCCAGATCCTGACCGTGCTCCAGTCGAACCTGTTCATCGTCGCCCTGCTGGTCCTGCTGCTGGCCGTCCCGAAGCTGCGGGAGCTGGGTTCGGGCGACTCCGGCGCGACGGCGAGCTTCTCCAGCCGCGGTGCGCCGCCGTCCGGGCGGGTCAGCGGGGTCCGGCTGCGTCGGGACTATCTCGGCAAGCTGGGCGGTGGGGCGCTGCTGCTCGCGCCGCTCACCTTCGCACCCTCCGACCTGCGCTCGGCGTTCATGGTGCCGGCGTTGGCCCTGATCTTCCTGTCAATGGTGATCGTCACCGGCTACAGCGGGCAGCTCTCCCTCGGGGCCGCCGGCTTCGCGGGCCTCGGCGCGCTGCTGTCGCTCAAACTCGCCAACGGCGACCTGTTCGGCCTGCCGGCGCTGCCGGGAATCGCGTCGATGTTCGTCGGTGCACTGTTCGTCGCCCCGATCGGCCTGATCACCGGCTACCCGGCGATCAGGCGCCGAGGACTGACGCTGGCCCTGACCACCTTCGCCGTCGGCGCGGTCGTGAGCCGGTTCGTCTTCGAGCAGCCCACCTTCGCCACCGGGCTGTACCTGGACCCGCTGACGCTGTTCGGCTGGGAGCTGTCCGAGAAGGCCTTCTACGTCTTCGAGCTGATCTGCCTGGGCATCGGCCTGCTGGTGGTGCGCAACCTGCACCATGGCCGGCTCGGCCGGGCCCTGCTCGCCCTGCGCGACCACTCCGAGGGCGCGGCCGCGGTCGGCGTCGACGTGCGCAACCTCAAGCTGCTGGCGTTCACCGTCTCCTCCGTCGTCGCCGGGCTCGGCGGGGCGTTGCTCGTGCACAGCAGCTACTCGTTCTCCGCCGACGACTTCGCCCCGCTGCAGAGCCTGCTGTGGTTCACCGCGGTCGTCGTGTTCGGCGCGGACAGCGCGGCCGGCGCGATCGTGGCCGCCGCCTTCATGGTCACGATCGACGTGCTGGCCCCGGCCGGGTCGTCGACGCTGGCCATCGGCATCCTGGCGCTCGCCCTGGGGTGGATGCCCGGCGGACTCGCCTCGGCCGTGCGCGGCGGACTCCGGCTGCTCGCCCAGTACCTCGCCGACAGCTTCGTCGACCCCAACCAGCGCGCCCCCCGGCCGGTGCCGGTGCGCATCTCCGCGGTGGGTCACCTGCCGGCCACCACCGGCATCACCGGCATCACCGGCATCCCCGGGATCGGCTCGACCCTCGGGGCGGCCCGGGCCGGGCACTACGCCCGCTGGCCACTGTCCGGTAACCGGTACGTGCTGCCGCCGGGCGCCCCCAGGCTCACGCCGTTCGGCGCCAGCCTGGTCACGATGATCGAGCAGTACGCCGCCGCCCAGACCGCGGTGGCCCGCCAGCGGCAGGCCACCGACTCGGACGGCGCCCCGCGCCCGGCGGTGCCGCAGCCGACCGGCCCGGCACCCACCGGCGCCGGGGCCGGGGCCCACCCAGCCGAGGGAGGCCGGGCATGAGCCGGCACGTGCTCCAGGCCGTGGGCCTGGTCCGCCGCTACGGCGGCCTGACCGCGGTCGACCACGTCGACCTCGTCGCCCCACCGGGCATGATCACCGGTCTCATCGGGCCGAACGGCGCCGGCAAGTCGACGCTGTTCAGCCTGCTCACCGGCGTCGAACAACCCGACGAGGGCAAGGTCGTCCTCGGCAGCACGGACATCACCAGCATGCGCCCGGACATCCGCTCCCGGCGTGGCCTGGTGCAGACCTTCCAGGTCCCCTCGCTGTTCCCCACCCTCACCGTCGCGGACAACCTGCTCGTCGGTGCGGAGAACCGGCGCCGGGACTACGCCGGCGGCCTGCTGGGCCTGTCCGCACAGGGCCGGAGCCGGATCAGCCACAGCGCTGAACGCGTGCTCGAACGGCTGGGTCTGGCCCCGAAGGGACCGGTGACCCAGATCGTCGAGGAGGTCCTGGACTCCCTCGGCCTGTCCGACGTGCGCGACACGATCGCCGGGACGCTGCCCACCGGGGCGCTGCGGCTGGTGGAGTTCGCCCGGGCACTGTGCGCGCGCCCGGACATCCTGCTGCTCGACGAGCCCGCCAGCGGCCTGGACAGCGAGGAGACCGCCAAGCTGTCGCAGCTGCTGCGGCGGACCGCCGCCGACGGGGTCGGCATCGTCATCGTCGATCACGACGTCGACCTCGTCTTCTCCGTCGTCGACCAGGTGTACGCGATGGTGGGCGGACGGGTCGTCGCGTCCGGCGACCCGGAGACGGTCCGCAACGACCCGACCGTGCGGTCGGTGTACCTGGCGCAGGCACCCCTCGCCGCGGCGGGGCACTCCGGGGAGGCACGTTGACGACGGCGACCGCCGAGCTCGCACTGACGGGAGCCCGCGCCGGCTACGGCACGGTCGAGGTCCTGCACGGCCTCGACCTCGCCATCCCGGCCGGGAAGGTGACCGCGCTGCTGGGGGCGAACGGCGCGGGCAAGTCCACCACGCTGCGGGTACTGTCGGGGCTGATCCCCTTGCGGGCGGGCGCCCTGACCTGGCGCGGCGAGGACATCACCCGGCTGTCCACCGTGGACCGGGCGCGCCGCGGCCTGATGCTGGTGCCGGACGAGCGGGCCGTGTTCGCCACCCTGTCGGTCCGGGACAACCTGCAGATCATCGCCGAGACGAGCGGGCATCCCGACATCACCCCGGCGCTGGAGTCGTTCCCTCGACTGCGCGAGCGGCTCTCCCAGCGGGCCGGTTCGATGTCCGGTGGCGAGCGCCGGATGCTGGCCCTCGCCAGGGCCCTGCTCGCCCGCCCGTCGGTGCTCATGGTCGATGAGCTGTCGCTCGGCCTGTCACCGAAGGTCGCCGCGGACCTGTTCGGCTGGCTGGCGACCGTGGCCGCCTCCGGCACCACGGTCCTGCTCGCCGACCAGTACACCGAGCAGGCGCTGGCCATGGCCGACCAGGTCTACGTCCTGCACCGGGGAGAACGGTCCTTCGCCGGCACGCCCGCCGAGTTCGCCGGCGGCGCCGCCACCGCCACCGCCTGACCGCTCAAGCCGCCTGCAACGAGCTCAGCCGCCTGCCAACGAGCCGGGCCCCGACCAGGAACCACCCGCAGGTGCGGAGGTCCCGGCCGGGGCCCGAATCCGGTGGCGGCCATCGCCGCCGGCCGTCAGCCTGCCGAGTAGGGCAGGTTCGGGACGGTGAAGCAGTTCGTGTTCATGTCCTTGACCTGGGTCTCCCAGCCACCCTTGCCGCCGTTCGCCGAGTCCTTCCAGCGGGCGACGTTCAGGCAGTTCTTGTCCTCTGTGGGAGGCTGCGGAGCCTTCTTGAAGTTGCGGCCGGCCGAGACGAGCAGCCCGTGGCCGTCATAGTCCTTGCCACTGTTCATGTACGCCTCGACGCACGAGCGGGTCACGTTCACGCCGCAGGACCGGATCGCGTCGGTCAGCCACTGGGCCGCGGCGTAGCCCTCCAGCGTCCACAGGTTCTCCTTGGCCACCCGCTCGGGCGCCGCTGCCTGGAGGTCCTTCTGGAACTGCGCCACCGCGGGGATCGAGGTGTCCTGGTAGTTGGCCGTGCCGCTGGTCGAGTAGATCGTGCTCCGGCAGATCGGCGACGCGCTGTAGAGCTGGCCGATGTTGTTCGCCCAGCCCTGCGGCGTGGTCACCTTGGCCTGCAGCGGCATCTTCTGGCTCTCGATGGAGTTGCACAGCCGCGCGTTGCCGCCGTCGTCCATCGCGTCGAAGACGATCTGCACGCCGCGCCGCTTGAGGTCGAGCACCGCGGAGTCCCAGTTCGGGGCCCCGAGATTGATCTCCTCCTCGACGACGTTGTAGCCCTCCTTGCGCAGGCCGTCGGCGATCGACTTGGCGTAGCGCTGCGACTGGGCGACGTTGTAGTACACGACCCCGGCCGTGTTGGTGCGCAGATTCTGCTTGAACCAGCGGTAGGTCTCCGTCCCCGCATACAGCGTGCCGTTATAGCCGGGGCGGTCGCCGTTGCGCGGGTAGTAGCTACCGTAGATCGAGTACAGGTGCGGGTACTGGTCGTACTCGGTGCCGACGGGCTGGCCGCCGATGTCGGGCACGCTCTTCGAGTTGATGTACTGCGCACCCGCGTAACTGAAGGCGGTCACACCGGCGAGCGCGAAGACCTTCTCGTCGTCGACGAGTTTGTGCGCGCAACTGACGTTTCCGTCGGGGCTGCCCTTGTCGTCGCACTCGGCGAGGTTCACGCTACGACCGTTCACGCCGCCGGCCGCGTTGAGCGCCTTGAAGTAGGCCCTCGCCCCGTACAGCGATGCGGAGAACGTGTCTGGACCGAAGCCGCTACTCAGACCGGCGATCGTACCGATCTTGATCTCGGTGGGTGTGACCCCGACGTCGGAGGCGGTGTTGTTCGACGCACCGGCCTGCGTGCTGGCGGCCGTGGTCGGCTCAGTGCTGCCCGCCCGGCTGCCGCAGGCGACGAGCGCCAGCGACGACAGCACAACGACGGCGACGAGCGATTTCGCCCGCATGGACATGCTCTCCCCAGGTAGATCGGTAACGCTCGAACGGTACGGCCGGACCGACGCCCTCGATACGTCAGGCTGACGACAGCCAACCAGCCGCCGCCAACTACGTACCGTTACATCAACCGGCGTTGCGTACAAACATGCGGCGCCACCAGCTTCGACGCACCGCAGGCGCGCTCGCGCGCTCCACCGGTGCCTCCTCCGCGGCCGGGGAGCTCTCCCCGCCCACACCTTGAT
>NZ_JANEZT010000238.1 GCF_025403405.1 Frankia tisae | reverse complement strand
GTTGGGGGCCGCCGATCAGGAGTAGTCGGGCAGGGCGCGGCGCAGGGCGGCGAAGGCCTGCCGGGTGGCCGCGATCGCCGCCGGATGGCGCGCGGTGGCGTCCTCGCCGGCGCGCAGCCGCGCCCAGTTCTCCCGGGCCAGGACGCGCTGCACGACGATGATCTGGGCAGCGGCGAGGCGCGCGGTGAGCTCACCGGCCTGCGGTGCGGCCTCGGCGAGGGCGTCGGTGAGGGCCTGCTCGTCCCCGGCGGCGTGCTGGGCGAGCCGGCCGAGCAGGCTCGGGGTGGCAAACACCATGGCGTGGTAGGCGAGCACCTCGGGGTCGTCGTTGAGGCCGGTGACGGGTTCGCGGCGGCCGAGGCCGGCGAGCAGGTGGGTGGCCAGGGCGGCCAGGGCGGCCTGCCCGGGCGGCCGGGCACGCACCACGCGGGCGGCCTCGCCGCGATGGTCGAGGATGCGGTGCAGGACGAGGTCTTCCTTGGTGGGGAAGTAGGCGAACAGGGTCGGCTTGGACACCTCGGCCGCCGCGGCGATCTCGGCAACGGAGACGTCGTCGAAGCCGCGTTCGAGGAACAGGGTGATCGCCGCGGCGGACAGCGCGTCGTGGGTGCGCTGCCGGCGGAGCGCACGCAGCCCGGTCGGCTCGCCCGCACGCAGCCCGGTGGGTTCGCCCGGGCCCGGCATCCGGGTGTCCCGGGGTTCAGGCGACGTGGACGAAGGGGCGGTGGTCCGGGTCGGGTTCGGCCTCGCGTAGCACCTCGCGGGTCACGGTGGCGACCTCGCCGGCGCCGAAGAACAGGAACCGCAGGAAGTTCACGATCGGGTTGCCCTCGCTCCATTCGAAGTACACGTTCGGTCGCACGCCCGTGGTGTCGCGCAGGTGCAGCAGCAGCGCGGCGATCGCGTTGGGTACCGAGGTGCTGGTCAGGCGCAGGATCCGGTAGCCGTGACGGTCCTCGCCGCAGACGTCGAGCTCGCCTTCGAACTCGGAGGAGTCGGGGATGTTGACCTCCAGGAACAGCAGCGGAACCTCTTCGGGCACGAACAGCTCCTGGCGGGCCTTGCGCACCTTGTCGACGTATTCGGCGGCGTCGCCGACGTCGAGTTCGTTGGCGACCAGGTGCAGCGCCCCGGCCTCGGCGGACTCGCGCACCCACCGCTCGGCGAGCGGGTCCAGGCGCACCCCGGTCACGCGCAGTTCGAACGAGCGTGCCACCCGGGAGGAGAACGACACCACGATGATCGCGATGATGAAGATCGAGCCGATGATGAGCCCGTCGGGCCGTTCGATGATGTTCGCGATGGTCGTGTAGACGAACACGACCGCGATGGCGCCGAAGGCGACTGCCAGCCGGCGCCGGCCGCGGCGCAGCGTGGACAGCGTCACCGCGAGCGCCGCCGAGGTGATCAGGACGAGTACGCCGGTGGCGTAGGCGCCGCCCTGCTTGTCGACGCTCGCCCGGAACACGATCGTGACGACGAAGCCGATGAGGGTGAACACGATGACCAGCGGTCGCACGGCGCGCGCCCAGGTCGGTGCCATGCCGTAGCGGGGCAGGTAGCGGGGGACCAGGTTGAGCAGGCCGGCCATCGCCGAGGCGCCGGCGAACCACAGGATTCCAATCGTGCTGACGTCGTAGACGGTGCCGAAGGCGGCGCCGAGCTGTTCGTGGGCCAGGTAGGCCAGGGCGCGCCCGTTGGCCGGCCCGCCGGGTTCGAACTCCTTCTCCGGGATGAGCAGCGTCGTGCTCAGGCTGCTGGTGATGAGGAACACCGCCATGATCGCCGCCGCGGTGGTCAGCAGCGTGCGGGTGCCGCGGATGCGGCCGGCCGGGTTGGCCTCGCTGTCGCCGGGGTCGCCGCGGACCAGCGGCATCACCGCGACGCCGGTCTCGAAGCCGGACAGCCCCAGCGCCAGCTTCGGGAAGACGATCAGCGCGAAGCCGACCAGGGCGAGGGGGTCGGGATGTTCGTTGACGAGCAGCGCGTGCCAGTCGCTGAACAGGTGCGGATGGGTCACGATCTTGATCAGTGCGTCGGCGATGACGACCGCGTTGAGGGTCAGGTAGATCGCCACCAGCACGACGGCGATGCCGACGGCCTCGGTGAAGCCGCGCAGGAACACCCCGCCCAGCAGGGCGAGCAGCACGAGGGTGACCGCGACCTGGTGGCCTTCCAGCAGGTGCGGCGCGTAGGGGTTCTCCAGAATGTGGGCGGTGGCGTCGGCGCCGGACAGGGTGATCGTGATGAGGAAGTCGGTACAGGCGAACCCGAGCAGCACCAGGACGAGGACCTTGCCCTTCCACCAGGACAGCTCCTTCTCCAGCATGGCGATGGAGCCCTCGCCGTGCGGGCTGTCGCGGGCGACCTGCCGGTAGACGGGCAGCGCGCCGACGAGGGTCACCAGCACCAGCACCGCCGTCGCGATCGGGCTGACCGCGCCGGCCGCGAGCGCGGCGATACCCGGCTGGTAGCCGAGGGTGGAGAAGTAGTCGACACCGGTCAGGCACATCACCCGCCACCACGGGTGCAGGCGGTGCTCCTCGGCGGGCTGGGCGTGCGGGCCGGAGTGCTGCTGGGCCTGCTCGGTGCCGGCCAGCAGCCACGCCCGCAGGCGCCGCGGGCCGACCGGGCGCCGCGCCGGTCCGGCTTCGGTCGTCGGGGTCACGAAGGACTACACCTTCCAGCCGAGGGGGGCATGGCGAGCATCCTCCCCCGTACCCCCGGCCGGCACGCGCCCCCGGCTCACCCGGGTGCGCCACACCCGGCTGCTCGGCGATGGTCAGGTCAGGTGCCGGTGCCGCCGAGGGCGGACAGGACGCTGCGCCCGAGGACGCGCGCCAGGCGTTGGACCGGCCAGCCCTTCGACTCCCGCAGGTCGACGATCACCCGCTCGTCGAACATCGTGATCCAGACGAGCACGGCGTACTCGACGTCCTGGTCGGGAAGCTCCCCCTGCTCGATGAGGTCGCGCACGATCGGCTCGAGCGCGGCGTAGAGCGCGCCGGTGGGCTCGTCGCCCAGGTGGACGCGTTCGAGGAAGCCCCGCCAGCTGCGGATGTGCACGGCGGCCGGGCCCCAGTCCGCGGCCTGCTCGGCCCACCGTTCGCAGGCGGCCTCGAAGCGCCGCCGCGGGGTCCAGGTCGGTGGCACCGACTGAAGCCGGTCGGTGAGCCGGCCGGTGAGCTGCAGGAGGAACTCGCGGTGCGCGTCGTGGATCGTCTCGAAGTGCCGGTAGGCGGTGGCGGTGGCCACGCCGCCGCGGCGGGCGAGTTCGGACAGGCCGAAGGTGGGGCCCGACTCGGCGAGCAGTTCGCCGACTGCGCCCAGCAACCTGTCGCGGGTCTCCTGGGTGTCCCGCCGCAGTCCCGGTCTCGGACCCGTCATCCGCTCTCCCCCGCCGCCGTCGATGCGCCCGCTATCAATGTTAACCCACAACCTGGGAAGTTAATCTCATGTTTCGCATCTTGACAGCAATCCGGACTCACCCCAAGACTTTAGCAACACGCGAAGATCTTCCCATGTCTGCGAGAAGATCGCCGATCCGACCTCTTTTAACCGCTCCCCGAAAGTGATGGTCACATGACCGTTACCGCATTGACACCCGGGCCCCGCGCCCACGGCCGGCGCGGCGGACGCGTCATCGTGCCGGCCGTCGCCTCCTGCCTGGCAGCGGCGATCTCCCTGGCCGCCTGCGGATCATCCGCCGACGACGGCGCCTCCGCCGGCAGCGGCGCCTCCTCCGCCGCCACCTCGAAAACGGTGCACGTGGGCGTGCTCCAACTCGCCAGCGCGACCGTCATCGACCAGACCGTGGCCGCATTCGAGCAGGAACTGAAAACAAAGCTCGCACCGCGACCGATCAGTTTCGACGTGAAGAACGCCCAGGGCGACCAGAGCCTCATCACCAGCATTGCCCGGAGTTTCGCGCAGTCCGATTCCGACGGCGTCGCCGTCATCGGCACCCCCGCGGTCGTCGCCCTGGCGCAGCAGACCCGGGACAAGCCCGTCTTCGCCCTGGCGATGGGCGATCCGGTCGGCGCGAAGGTCGCGCAGAGCCTCGAGCGGCCTGGGAAGAACGTCACCGGCAGCGTCGACTACGTCGACCCGGCCGTCCTGCTGCGGTCGATCATGAAGATCAGTCCGGCGCCGAAGCGCATCGGGACGATCTACGACCCGTCCAACCAGAACATGCAGGTCTGGATCAGGGCGTTGCGCGCCGCGGTGGCGAAGTACCCCGGGGTGAGCGTGGTGGAGTCGACGATCTCCGGCGCCCAGGATGTGCCGAGCGCCGCCCGCAGCCTCACCGGCCGGGTCGACGCCGAGCTCATCGGCCCCGACGCCACCGTGCTGTCCGCGCTGCCCGTCGTCGGCTCGGCCGCGGCCGGCGCCCGGCTGCCGGTCTACGTCTGCGGCGGCGACGCGACCGTCGCGGGCATCCTGGCCAGCATCGGCCCGGACTATCCCACCCTCGGCCGCCTCGCCGCCGACGCCGCCGCCAAGGTGCTGACGGGCACGCCCGCCGCCGAGGTGGCCTTCGGGCAGCCCTCGGGGGTCGAGTTCAGCGTCCAGAAGGCGACCATGACCAGACTCGGGATCACGCTGGCGCCGGACCTGCTGACCTCGGCGACGGTCCAGTGATGACCCAGGTCCTGCTGGACATGCTGGTGACCGGCCTGCCATTGGTCCCGGTGTTCCTCGGCATCTACACCGTCTTCCGGCTGCGCGCGGACTTCGACCTCACCGTGGAGGGTAGTTTCGTCAGCGGCGGCGCGGTGTGCGCGCTCGCGCTGGTGCACGGCTGGCCGAGCTGGCTCGCCCTGCTCGCGGGAACGGGAGGCGCGGCCGCCGCCGGAGCCGTCACGGCACTGATCCACCTGCTGCTGCGGGTGCCGGTGCTGCTCGCCGGCCTGGTGATGAGCATCGGCCTGTTCAGTGTGAACCTGCATGTGCTCGACACCCCCACGGTGAGCCTCGGCACGGTGGGCACGATGTTCAGCGGCTTCGGCTCCCTGTCCGGCCGCCAGGCCGACCTCGCCACCTCCGGGGTGATGGCCGGCGTCGTCGCCGTGGTGCTCGCCGCGTTCGGCCTGTTCCTGCGCACCGAGCTGGGACTGGCGCTGCGGGCCACCGGCGTCAACGCCCGGATGGCCCGCAGCCAGGGCGTCAACGACCGCCGGCTCACCGTGCTGGCGCTCGTCCTCGCCAACGGCCTGGCCGGGCTCGGGGCGAGCCTCACCGTCCAGTACCAGGGGTACGCCGACGTCAACATGGGCGCGGGCACCTTCGTCGCCGGGGTCGGCGCGGTCCTGCTCGGTGAGCTGTTCGTCCGGCCGTCGGGGTCGAAGCTGCTGCGCATCGTCGGCTGCGTGCTGGTCGGCACGCTGGCCTACCGGCTGGTCCTCGTGGGGGCGCTGCGGGTGGGGCTGCCCGCGGGCGACCTGCGGGGAGTCACGGCGCTGACCCTGCTCGTGGCGATCGCGGCCGAACGCTACCTCGGCGCTCTCGGCGGCCTCGCCCGCACGCTCACCCGCAACGCCCGTTCGGCAACCGCACCGGCCCGGCAGGAGGCCGCCTGATGCTACGGCTGGACGACATCGACCTGATCTACAACCCTGGCCGGGTCGACGAGGTGGTGGCCCTGCGCAACCTCAGCGTCACCTTCGAGCGCGGGCAGTTCGTGACCGTCGTCGGCACGAACGGCGCCGGCAAGTCGAGCCTGATCCAGACGATCTCGGGTGCGGCCCGGCCGACCCGCGGCCGGATCCACCTCGACGGCCGCGACGTCACCAGGCTGCCCGACCATCGCCGCGCCGGCTGGATCGCACGGGTCTTCGACGACCCCCGGGCGGGCACCGCGCCGGAGCTGTCCATCGAGGACAACCTGGCGCTGGCGATGGCCCGCGGGCGGGCACGCGGCCTGCGGTTCGCCGTGACCACCCGGCGCCGTGCCGTCATGCGCGAGCACGTCGCCGGCCTGGGTCTCGGGCTGGAGAACCGGCTCGCCGACCGCGTCGGGCTGCTCTCGGCGGGCCAGCGCCAGAGTCTGACGATGGTGATGGCCGCCCTGAGCGCACCGTCGGTGCTGCTCCTCGACGAGCACCTGGCGGCGCTGGACCCCGGGACGACGGCGACGGTGCTCGCGCTGACCACCGAGCTGGTGCGCGAGCTGGGCGCCACGACGGTCATGGTCACCCACAACATGGATCACGCGCTCGCCCTGGGCGACCGGCTGCTGGTGATGAGCCGGGGCCGGGTGATCGCGGACTACGACGGGACGGAGAAGTCCGAGATGACGGTAGGCGGGCTGATCGACAGGATCACCGGCGCCGGCGACGCGGTGAGCGACCGCAGCGCGCTGGTCGAGAAGGTGACCTCGTGACAACCGTGGCGGGAGTCGGCCAGACGGGAGCCGGCCAGGGAGCCGGCCAGACGGGAGCCCGGCCGGACGGCGTCGGGCCGGTGGAGGCCGAGGCGGTCGATCCGATCGCCGGGCGGTTCCCGACCCTGACGGAGATCCGCGCGGCGGCGCAGGCCGTGCTGCCCCGCGACGTGTGGGACTTCCTCGCCGGCGGCGCCGGGCAGGAGACGACGCTGCGGGCCAACCGCGACGCGTTCGCGGGCTGGCAGTTCCGCCCCAGGGTCATGAGCGGCCATCCGGTGCCCTCCACCGCCACCACCGTGCTCGGCCTGCCGATGCGCCTGCCGGTCCTGACCGCGCCGTTCGGCACCGACGGGTTCTTCGACACCGACGGCCACCTCGCCGTGGCCCGCGCGAACGCCCGCTGCGGGACACTGAGCATCGTTCCCGAGGCGGGCACCCACTCGATCGAGAGCGTCGCCCACGCCGCGCCCGCCGCGGCGCGCGTGGCGCAGGTGCACCCCATGGGCACCGAACGCAACTTCGCGCGCATGCTGGAGCGCATCGAACGCGCCGGCTACGCGGCCGTGTGCGTCACCGTCGACTGCCCGACCGCCGGCTGGCGTGAGCGCAACCTGCGCAACCGCTTCACCGTCGACCTGCGGATGATCACCGGTAACTATCCGCCGGGCGGCGACGTCGCGGCCCAGGACGTGTTCGGCCAGCTCTTCGCCCGCGACGAACCCGTCTGGACCTGGGAGCGGCTGGCCGGGCTGATGCGCCACACCGACCTGCCGTGGATCGCGAAGGGCATCCTCACCGCGCAGGACACCCGCCTCGCCATCGACGCCGGCGCCGGCGCCGTCATCGTGTCGAACCACGGCGGGCGTCAGCTCGACGGCACGCCCGCCGCGCTCGACCAGCTCCCCGAGGTCGTCGCCGCCGCCGACGGCCGCATCGAGGTCCTGCTCGACAGCGGGGTGCGCTGCGGCACGGATGTCGTGAAGGCCCTGGCCCTCGGCGCGCGTGCCGTGGTCATCGGCCGGCTGGCCGCCGCCGGTCTGGCCGCGGGCGGCGAGGCCGGGGTCGCCCGCGTCCTCACCCTGCTGCGCGAGGAGATGATCACCGTGCTGACCCTGCTCGGGCACGGCTCGGTGACCGAGCTGACTCCCGAGGCCCTCCAGCGGAGCCGGCCGTGATGCGGAGCCAGCTGTGATCACGAGGGTGCCCGGTCAACTACCGTCGATCTCGGGTGCCGCCTGCCACGGCGACCTCGTCGTCACCTCCGGCGTGATCTGCCCGGATCTGCTGCTCCCCGGCCTGACGCCCGCCACCGCGCCGGACATCCGGCGCCAGGTTGACGGCGCCCTGCAGGCGTTGCGCGGCGTCCTGCGGGAGGCGGGCAGTGACCTGGAGTACGCATTGCGGGTGGAGGCGTACCTGGCCCGCCCGGCGGACTTCCCGCTGTGGGACAGCGCCTTCACCGCGGCCTGGCCGGCGCACCCGCCCGCACGGACCACACTGGTGACCGGTTTCGCGCTCCCCGTCGTGCTCATCGAACTCCAGGCGATCGCCGCCCGCGCGCCCGGGGCAGACTGGCCGGATGGAGATTCTCAGCAGTCGCATCCTGATCAGGCCGACCGATCCGGGGCGTAGCCGCCGTTTCTACCGGGACATCCTGGGGCTTGCGATCTACCGCGAGTTCGGGCCGCCGGACGATCCCGGCCTGGTGTTCTTCCTGGGGCAGAGCCTGCTGGAGGTCTCCGGGCGCGCGGAGCGCCCGACGCGCACGGCGACCCCCGGCGGCGCGGCCGCAGCCCGGGGCACGGGTGAGCCGGCGGCGGGTGGGGGCGGGGCGCAGGTGCGCCTGTGGTTGCAGGTGCGCGACCTTGCCGCCGAGCATCGCCGGCTCGCCGCCGCGGGGGTGCCGATCGTCCGTGCGCCCCAACGGGAACCGTGGGGGCTCGACGAAATGTGGATCGAGGACCCGGACGCGATCCCCATCGTGGTCGTCGAGATCCCGCCCGAGCATCCGCTGCGCCGCGACCAGCGTTAGGACCGCGTCTCTCCAGAGAGGGTCAGGGCTCAGACCGCCCCGCGGCGGCGTTCTTCTGGCGTCGTGGGATCCTCCGGTGGCTCGGCACCGGGCCCTTCGCCTGGAGCCCAGACCGTCCGGTCCACCAGGCCGTGCGGGCAGCGGCCGGAACCGTCCTTGGACGACGCCCGGACACCCCGGACGCCGGCGAGCGCCGCGCCGCGGGCCCGGCGGCACTGCCGACAGGCAGTAACAGAGATCATCGGTACGATCTTCTCCGCGCCGACGTCCTCGCTCACTTCTTCACCCGCCCACTGCCACCACACGCCGTGCACTTCGTGACAGCGTTCCCAGCGAACCGGCCGCCCTCGTCGAACTCCTGCCGCCCCGTCTCCACCTCGCCCTTGCCGTCGCAGGCGGAACACGTGCCGAACTCGACCGGTTTGTCCCCGGTGTTGCCCCCGGCCTTCCGCCTGTCCGGGTCGCTGTCGTCGCGGACCACGGGCGGCTTGCCGCCGCGCTTCGTGCCGCCCCTGCCCGACGACGCCCCGCCGTCGGTGTTCCCCCGCTTGTTCCACACCATAAGGTTGCCCTCCGTCCGCAACCGGCTCCTTACCGCATCGACCGTAACCCCGGGAGCGGCAGGAACGGCAGGGGAACAGCCGGATCTGTTACCAGCCGGCGTCGAGGTCGGCCCGCGGCGGGCCCGCGGGCATCGTCCCCTGGGCTGGCAGGCCGGAAAGGCGGGGCGCAGGCAATCACTCTGCGGGCCGACCGACTTCGTCCTCGACCCACCCGGGCCTGGCAGCCCTTCCCGCGCACCGCAGTCCTTCCCGCGCACCGCAACCGGTCGTAACCGGTGAATCGTTCGAGGTCCGAGGTTCGAGGTTCGAGGTTCGAGGTCCGAGAGCGGGGTAGGTGCGACGACACAACCGTCGCTCACCACTGGTCGTCTACGACCCCAGGTAGATGGGACTTACCCGTCTAACGGCCGGCGGCGGCGGTGAGGGCCTGCCAGTCCTCGAACCGGGTCCGGGCGAGCAGGGCGCCCGGGCCGGGGAGCAGGGTGCGTTCATCGAGCCGGGCGCCGAAGTAGCGGGCCTGCGGGTCGACCACCACGGGGCGGGGGTCGCCGCGGCGGGCGAGGTGGCGGCGGACGAGCTCGTCGAGGCGGAACTGCTCCGGGCCGGCCACCTCGACGATGCCCGCCACCGGTGCGGCGACCGCGGTGACGCCGACGGCGGCGGCGACGTCGTCGGCGGCGATCGGCTGGACGGGCGCCGGCGCCAGGCGGACCGCGCCGGCCATGGTAGCGGCGTCGGCGATGCTGGCGACGAACTCGAAGAACTGCGTCGCCTGGACGATCGAGTACGGCAGGCCCCCCTGCCGGATCAGCTCCTCCTGGGCAATCTTGGCTCGGAAGTAGCCGCTGGCGGCCAGCCGCTCGGTGCCCACCACCGACAGCGCGACCAGGTGCCCGACGCCGGCGGCGGCGGCCGCGGCGAGGATGTTCGCCGTCGACGTCCGGAAGAACTCCAGCACGGCCCGGTCGGCGAACGACGGCGCGTTGGACACGTCGACGACGACCTCGGCGCCGGTGAGCGCCTGGGCCAGCCCGTCACCGGTCAGGGTGTCGACGCCGGAGCTCGGCGAGGCGGCGATCGCGGTGTGCCCGTGCCCGGCCAGCCGGCGCACGAGCTTCGCGCCGATGAGCCCGGTCCCGCCGATGACGACGATCTGCACTGTGGATCTCTCCCCTTCGTACCAGGGCGGGCCGGATGACCGCCCTGCGGAGGCAGACGGGGTGCCCCGCCGATCCGTGACACGCCGCCACCCAGCGGCCCCCGACGTCCACACCTGAGGGCGTGCACGCAGCGTATCCACATCGTCGCTTGTAGCACGGGAACGGATGGGGAGGTGCTGCGGACGGAGACGCCGGAGGTGGTACTGGACAGCGAAGTGGGGCGGGTTGAGGAAGTGCTGGAGGTTGTCGACGGTTTTCGACGCCTCGGGCGTGCTTAACCTCCTGCAGTTGGCCCGCCGAGGGTGAGTGACGGCCACCAGGGCGCGATCATGGTCCCGATGGCCGCGGAGGGTCGCTGGGCCGCAGGCTCGTCAGCGTGAGCCGGTGTCCGGAACGCCCAAGGTGACGGGGGACGGCGGGGCGGGCGGAAC
>NZ_JANEZT010000237.1 GCF_025403405.1 Frankia tisae | reverse complement strand
GTGGTGGGGGGGTCTGCGGGACCGGGCCGCGAGGCCGGACGTAAGCCTGGCGTCCGTCGACGACTTCGACGTCCATGGCCATGACATGCACCCACGTCGACGCCTCGATGATCCGGACCGAGCGGCGCGGACACACCGTTCTGATCACAACCGACTACGCGGCCTGGAGCACCTGGCGATTCGGAAGCACTCGCCTGGGCTCGCGGGCTGCCTAGGCGCGCAGGGCGGCGCCGGTGCGTTGCGCGGCGAACTCGACGGCTGTGTCCCGCACCGCGTTCGCCTCGGCGGCGGTCAGCGTCCGGTCCCCCGCCCGCAGCCGCAGGCCGAAGGCGAGTGAACGCTGCCCTGCGCCGACCTGGGCGCCCTCGAACACATCGAACAAGGTCAGCGACTCCAGCAGGTCACCCGCGCCCTCGCGTAGCGCCTCGGTCACATCGGCGACCGGCACCTGCGTCGGGACGACGAGGGCCACATCGCGATCAGCCGGTGGGTAGGTGGAGATCACCGGCGCGACGACCGGCGGCGCCGCCGTGGCGGCCTCGACGAGGACGTCGAGGCTGAGCTCCATCGCGACGGTGCGCGGCGGCAGGCCGGCGTCGCCGAGCACCCGCGGGTGCAACTCCCCGGCGAAACCGACAAGCAGGCCCCCGACGGACAGCTCCGCGCAGCGGCCGGGATGCCACGGCATGGCGTCACCGGCCGTGACGGTCAAGGTGATCCCCACCGCCTCGGCGACGACCTGAGCTGCGTCGACGGCATCCGCCCAATCCGCCTCGCGGCCCGGGGCCGACCAGCCGGCCGGTTCGCGGCGACCGGTGAGCAGCGCGGCGACATGCCGGGCCTGCTTGGGCAGGACCGAGTCCAACGCGGCAATCTCCTCGACGGACGGTCGGCGGTCCACCGGCGGCGTCGGTACCCGCACGGGCGCGCCGGGCTGCTCCCGGAAGACCCGGCCGCTTTCGAACAGGGCCAGATCCTGCTGGCCCCGGCCGATGTTGCGCACCGCCGCGGCGATCAGCCCGAACAGCAGGGTCGTGCGCAGATAGGCGGCATCCTCGGCGATCGGGTTGGCGACCCGGACCGCCAAGCGCCGCTTGTCGTCCGCCACCAGGCTGAGCGCGTCGGCCGCGTCCGCGGGCACGAACGGCAGGGTCAGCACCTCGACGAGGCCGGCGTACGCCAGCGCCCGGCCCACCGCCCGGTGCATCCGCTGCGCCGGGGTCAGGCCGCGGCCGGCGGGCAGCAGCGGCAGGGTCACCGGGATCGTGTCGTACCCCTCCAACCGCATGATCTCCTCGACGAGATCCGCGGGCCGGGTCAGATCGGGCCGCCACGACGGCGGCGTGACGACAAGGACGCCCTCGCCGGCGGCGCTGCCGTCGGTGGCGGCGTCGGTGGCGGCGTCGGTGATCGTGCAGCCGACGTCGGCGAGGCGGTGGCGGACGACCTCGGCGGAGTACGTCCGGCCAGCCAGCCGCTCGGGCTCGCGCAGGGGCAGCAGCACCGGCGCGACGGCCGGCCGGCGATCGAGGTCGGTCACCCCCGGCGCGGGGTGGGCGCCGGCGAGCTCGACGAGCAGGTCGACGGCCGTCGCCGCCGCGACCGGGGCGAGCGCCGGGTCGACGCCGCGTTCGAAGCGCCGCGAGGCCTCCGAGGACAGCCGGTGGCGCCGCGCGGTGCGGGCGACACTGATCGGGTCGAAGTGGGCGGCCTCCAGCACAATGTCGGTGGTCTGCGCGGAGATCTCCGTGCTCGCGCCGCCCATCACCCCGGCCAGCGCGATCGGGCCGGTGTCGTCCGCGATGACCAGGTCCTCGGGATCGAGGGTGCGTTCGACGCCGTCAAGGGTGCGCAGCGTCTCCCCGGCCTCGGCCCGGCGCACGACGATGGCGCCGGTGAGCTTCGCCCGGTCGAAGGCATGCAGCGGCTGACCAAGCCCGAGCAGCACGGCGTTGGTGACGTCGACGGGCACGGAGATCGGCCGCATCCCGCTCAACGACAGCCGCCGGGACCAGCCCAGCGGCGTGACGGCCGCGGGGTCGACGCCGGTGACCACCCGGGCGACGTACCGATCGCATCCCGCGGCGTCCTCGACGACCACCGGATATGCCGACCCGATCGCGGCTGACCCGATCGCGGCTGACCCGGACGCGGCTGACCCGGATGCCGGGGCGCCCGGGTCGGTGAAGGGAAGCCCGAAGGCGGTCGCCGCCTCCCGGGCGATCCCCCGCACCGACAGCGCGTAGCCACGGTCGGGGGTGACGGCGATATCGAGGACCTCGTCGGCGAGGTCGAGCAGCTCGGTGATGTCGGCGCCGAGCGGTACCGACGGTGGGAGCACGAGGATGCCGTCGTGGTCCTCGCCGAGGCCCAGCTCCCGGGCCGAGCAGATCATCCCGTCGCTGACGTGGCCGTAGGTCTTGCGGGCCGTGATGGCGAACCCGCCGGGCAGCACCGCGCCGGGCAGGGCGACGGGCACCCGGTCCCCGACGGCGAAGTTGTGCGCCCCGCAGATGACTCCCCGCACGCCGGAAGCGGACGGGGCCTCGCCGCCCGCCACGCGAACCTGGCACCAGCGGACGGCCTTCTTCTTCGTCTCCACGATCTCGAAGTCGACGATCTCCCCGACGACGACACCGGAGACATCGCCTCCGACGCCACGCAGCCCCTCGACCTCGAAACCGGCGCGGATCAGCGCGTCGGCGACCGCCCGGGTGGGCGGCAGCCCCTCGACGTACTCCCGCAGCCAGGACATCACGATCAGCATCTGCTCAGACCTCGATTCCGAACGGGAGGCCGAACCGGACGTCACCGTCGACGAAGTCGCGGATCTCCCGGACGTCGTGCCTGATCATCGCGGCGCGTTCCAGGCCCATCCCGAAGGCGAAGCCGCTGTAGCGGGCCGGGTCGACCCCGGTGGCCCGCAGCACGTTCGGATCGACCATGCCGCAGCCACCGATCTCGATCCAGCCTTCGTCCGAGCAGACCCGGCAGGGCTGGCGGGCCGATTCGCCGCGGCAGGCGAAGCACTGCACGTCCAGTTCGGCGGACGGCTCGGTGAAGGGGAAGAACGACGGGCGCAGCCGGGTCGACAGCCCGGAGCCGAACAGCGCCTGGGCAAAGACCTCCAGCGTGCCGCGCAGGTCGGCCATGGTGATGCCCTCGTCGACGGCGAGACCTTCAAGCTGGCCGAACACCGGCGAGTGGGTGGCATCGATGGTGTCGTTGCGGTAGGTCCGTCCCGGGCACACCACATACACCGGCAGCGGCCGGTCGAGCAGGGAACGGATCTGCACCGGCGAGGTGTGGGTGCGCAGCACCCGGCCGGAGTCGGTGGGCTCGACGTAGAGGGTGTCGTGCTCGCTGCGGGCCGGATGGTCGGGGGCCATGTTCAGGGCCTCGAAGTTGAACCAGTCGTGTTCGACCTCGGGGCCCTCCGCGACCTCGTAGCCCATGGCGACGAACACGTCGACGAGCCGGTCGGAAAGCGAGGACAGCGGGTGGCGGGCGCCGCGGCGGCGGCGCGCCGCGGGCAGGGTGACGTCGACGCGCTCCTCGACCAGCACGCGGGCGTCGCGTTCGGCGGTCAGCTCGGCCAGGCGCGTGTCGTAGGCCGCCTGCGCCTCGGCGCGGGCGGCGTTGTGCCGGCGGCCGGCGTCGGCGCGCTCCTCGCGCGGCAGCGCGCCGAGCTCGCGGCGGGCCAGCACCAGCGGGGCGGCGGCGCCCTGCACGTGGGCGGTGCGGGCGGCGGCCAGCGCGTCGAGGTCGGCGGCGGCGCGGATCGACTCCCGGGCCGCGGCGACGGCCGCGGCGAGCTGGTCGGGGTCGAGGGCGTGGACCCGGGACGGGTCGACAGTCTCTCCAGGGGCGGGCACGGTGCTCATCCTCGTATCGTTTCGCTGGGCAGAGATCGCCCGGCCGGAATGGGCCCCGGCGGGCGAGAAAGGCCAGGGGGCAGCAGCAGCGACGGCGGCGGCGGCGCGGAGTGCGCCCGATGCCGCCCGCGAACTGCGCGGGGCGCCCGCCGGTCGATCGTGACGCTCGGCCTCAGCCGAACACCGGACCGCCGGCGGGCACGAAAAATCGGAACTCGGCGCCGCCGCCCGCGGCCCGGCCGACCGAGATGGTGCCGCCGTGCGCCTCGATCAGCGCCTTGGCGATGTACAACCCGAGTCCGGTGCCGTTGCCACGGCTGGCACCGCGCCAGAACTTCGTGAACACACGCGCGGCGTTCGATGCGGACACGCCGTCGCCCTCGTCGGCCACGCTCACCTCCGTGCCGGTGTCGCTGCCGCGCAGCAGCACCGTCACAGTACCCGCGCCGTGGCGCAGCGCGTTGTCGACGAGGTTGTGTAGCACCTGCTCCATCTTGTCCGGGTCGACCCACATCTCGGGCAGCTCGCCCTCCTCGCGGACGTCGAACCGCCCGGCGTCCGCCGCCCCGGCCGCAATCTTGCCGTCGACCACCGAGCGCACCCGGGCGGGCAGGTCGACGATCTGCTTGCGGACCTGGATGCGGCCCGAGTCGATGCGGGAGACGTCAAGCACCTCGGCGAGCAGGCGGGTAACCCGGTCGGCGTCGGTGTTGACCGTGTTCAGCATGAGCTTCTTCTGCTCGTCGGTGAACCGGTCCCACTTGGCCAGCAGTGTCGCCGTGAAGCCCTTCACACTGGTCAGCGGCGAGCGCAGCTCGTGGGCGACGGTGGCGACGAGGTCCGCCCGATTGCGCTCCAGCCGCTCCCGGCTCAGGGTGTCGCGCAGCGACAGGGAGACCCGGGCCAGCCGGCCCGCAACCCGGGTGAAGCGGACGGTGACGTGAAAGTCACGGTCGTGCACGGGGCCGGCGTAGGTCAGCCGTCGCTCGGGCTGTCCGATGACCCGCGGCAGCTCCCGGCTGAGCGCCGAGCACTCCCACCAGTCGTTTCCGCGCTCGTCGAGCAGCGGGAGCACCTCGGTGAGGTGGCGGCCGACCGCGGTCGGCGCGGGCACGCCGATCAACCGGACCGCGGCCCGGTTGAACACCTCGACCGTGCCGACGGCGTCGGTCACGACGACCGCGTCGGGCAGCAGATCGAACGCGGCCGCGGGTAGCGGCCCGTCCAGCGCGGCCGAACCTGCGCCGGCTGCGCCGTGGTCGGTCTCGGCGGGGTTCGCCGAAGCGCCGTGGTCCTGCGCGGGCTCGTCGTCAGCAGTCATGGCCTCGCCTGATGCCGGGGCGGCGGTGATGGGCAGGCCGGGCGAGCGGCCCGCCGCCGAAACGGATGCACCGGCGGGAGCCGGCGGCGGCTGCTGCACGGTCGGCGCCTGCTCGGATGTCGATGCGACGGTGTTCACCACCGCCGACCACCTCCTCCGGTGCCGTCAGTACCGGACCTACCCGTTCTCTGCGCCCGCGCCGATGCGTATAGGCACAGGGCGGACGCAACCGCAAGATTCAGGGACTCGGCCTGACCGTACACCGGTACCCGCAATGCCGCGTCTGCGGCGGCCAGGCCGGCGGGGTCGAGCCCGTGCGCCTCGTTACCAAACAACCAGGCAGTGGGCCCGTCGAGCTCGCCGGCGTCCACCGCGGTGTCGAGATCACGATGGGCGGCGCCCGAGGTCGCGACGATTCGGCACCCCCGTGCGCGCAACCCCGCCGCCACGTCGGCGAGCGCCGGTTCGACGATCACCGGGAGGTGGAAGTGGCTGCCGGCCGACGACCGCACGCACTTGCCGCCGAACGGGTCGACACCGCCGCCGGTGAACACCACCGCGTCCGCCCCGGCCGCGTCGGCGCTGCGGATCACGGTGCCGGCGTTGCCCGGATCGTTCGCGCCCACGCACACCGCCACCAGACGAGGAGCGGCCAGATCGGCGAGCCGGTGGCCCGGCAGAGCAGCGACGGCGACGAGCCCCTGGGGGGTGACCGTCTCGGACAGTGCCGCCGCGGCCTCGTCCGTCACGATCCGGACGGGCACCGCGGCGGCCCGCAGCAGATCGCCGTGGCGGGCCGCCGCCGACACGCCCACGAACACCTCGAGCAGACCACCCGCGGCGACGGCCGCGCCAACAGCCTGTGCCCCCTCGACGAGGAAGCGGCCCTGCTCGCGGCGCTCCGCCGGGCGCCGCAGGCGCCGGGCGGAGCCGACCCGGGCCGACCGCAGCCCGGCAACCGGCCCATGATCGGGCGGCGGGAGCACGCGGGCGGCGGGCACGGGTCGGCGACGCGACGGGCTCAGACGGCGGTCGGCTCCGGCGCCGCCGCCAGGGCCGCCCGGGCCACCTCGACCAGCGCGGTGAAGGCCGCGGCGTCGTTGACCGCCAGGTCGGCGAGGATCTTGCGGTCCACCTCCACGCCGGACAGCTTCAGACCCTGCACGAAGCGGTTGTAGGTCATACCGTTGGCCCGCGCCGCGGCGTTGATCCGAGTGATCCACAGCTGCCGGAAGTCGCCCTTGCGCGCACGGCGGTCCCGGTAGGAGTAGGTCATCGAGTGGAGCATCTGCTCCTTGGCCTTGCGGTAGAGCCTCGAACGCTGGCCCCGGTAGCCGCTGGCCTGTTCCAGGACCGTACGGCGCTTCTTCTGGGCGTTGACCGCCCGCTTCACGCGTGCCATGAGGGCACCTGTCTCCTTCGTTCGTGTGCATCCGGCCGGCCGGGCCGGGATCGATCACCGCACAGGGCGGGCCGGTCACCGGGGCCGGAGTCGTCAGCGGGGCGCGATCAGCTGGAGAGAAGGCGCTTGATTCGTCCTGCGTCTGCCTTCGTCAGCGGCACCACGCCGTCCAGCCGACGGGTGCGGCGGCTGGACTTGTGCTCCAGGAGGTGGCGGCGGTTGGCCTTCTGGCGCAGCACCTTGCCGGAGCCGGTGATCCGGAACCGCTTGCTCGCGCCGCTGTGGGACTTCTGTTTGGGCATGTCGACATCCTGACGGTTTACGGGGGGTGGTCGAACGATCGACGCGGCGAGGTCCGGACGGTGGGAGCACCACCGCGCGGACCCACCGGAATCGGATCAGACGTGGCCGGCCGGTTCCGGCAGCCGCTGCGGCTTGGAGCCCTTGTGCGGGGCCATCACCATCGTCATGTTCCGGCCGTCCTGCTTGGGCTGGGCCTCGACGTAGCCGAGTTCGGCCACGTCGGCGGACAGCCGCTGGAGCAGGCGGATGCCGAGCTCCGGCCGGGACTGCTCCCGGCCGCGGAACATGATAGTGATCTTGACCTTGTCGCCGGCCCGCAGGAACCGCACGACGTGACCCTTTTTGGTCTCGTAGTCGTGCGGATCGATCTTCGGCCGCAGCTTCATTTCCTTGATGACGGTCTGGACCTGGTTCTTCCGAGCTTCCCGACGCTTCTGGTCGGACTCGTACTTGAACTTTCCAAAGTCCATCAGCTTACAGACCGGAGGACGAGCGGTCGGAGCGACCTCTACGAGGTCGAGATCGGCCTCCTGCGCCATGCGCATGGCCTCACCGATCGCAACGATGCCGATCTGCTCGCCTTCCGCGCCGACGAGGCGTACCTCGGGGACGCGGATCCGGTCATTGATGCGGGACTCTGTGCTGATGTGTTCCTCCGTTGCTCGACGCGCGGGCATGACCTCACCGCAGCGGAGCACCGAGCCTGGCCGCACCAGGCTCCCGGCCGACAACCGTGGGAACGGCTCGGCCGACCGGCGACCCGGCCACCGTGGCCGCAGCCCGGGTCTCGGGCCAGTCGGCACTCTAGACACCCCGTGGAGGCGGCGCCATTCGACAGCATCGGGTGGAGGGCGAACCCCCGCTTGGTCCTGCCGGACAGGCTCCGTGCCCTCGCCAGGACCGTCGCGAACGACGGCACCATCGGATGGGTGGAACCAACCGGCAATCGGTCTGAGGCCAAGAGTAGCACCACACCGCCGAACAGGACGATCACGGAGGCGGCCGGTCGCCCCGAACGGGCGACGACCATGTTCCGCCGGCCGACCGGCGGGCGGACTCAGCGGCGAGGCCGCGACCTCCAGCGCCGCTCGGAGCGCAGGCCACGGCCCAGGAGCCGGCGCACCGCCCGAGCCTGACCGGCCTCGACCACCAGCACCGCCACCGCCACCGCGGGTTCGGGCGCGGGCGCGGGCGCGCCAAGCCTGCCAGCCGCGACCGTCGCGGCTGGCAGGGACGTCGAGGCTGGCGGATGTGTCGGCACCGTCGAAGCCGAGCCGCCGGCCTCGGGGTCCGCTGCCAAGAGCTGGGACAGCCGGCGGGCGGTTGCCTCCCCCACTGCCGGCGAGGCCCCCGCCGGCCCATGAACCGCGACGGCGAGAACGGGTCGCGGGGCCGCCGCGCCGGGCCCCACCAGCTCGGCCGGCCAGACCTCGACCCGTTCCATGATCGAAAGCAGGGCCTCCCGTACCCGAGGACGGGCCAACGGGCCATCGGGGGTGGTGGGCCGGCGCAGCGCCGTCAGGGCGAAATCGGCAGGCGACTCCCCCCGCCCCCCGCGCTGCGGCGCGTCCGCGGCGGCGACTGCGCGATCGGCCTCGGCGTCGTTAGCTGGACCGACCGGCATGTCGACGCCGCCGGGACCAATCATCAGGCTGGTCGAGTACGGGCCGGCGACGTCGATCACCACCGCGTCCAGGCCGAGTCGGACCGCCTCCGCCCAGGCATCCGGGGCGGTCACCGGGACGGGGCGGGCTGCCTCGCGCCAGGCGGCGAGCGTCGTCACGCTGGAGAAGATCGGTAGAGCGCTGGCCCCGGCGGGGGTACGCAGCGTGGCCAGCGCCATCTCGCTGGTCTTGTCGGCGCCGGTGGTGGCGTCAGCCGAGGTGAGCATGGCCTCGATCGCGACGAAGACCCGGGCCCGGCGCAGGGCGTCGGCCAGGGCGGCAGGGTCGACGCGACCGGTCGGGCCGCCGGCGGCGAGCACCCGGACGAGGGTCTCGTCGGCCGCCCCGTCGTCTCCCTGCCCGGCCGGAGTCAGCAGATGGCGTGCCATTCTCCGCAGCCTAGACGAGTCGCCGGTGCCGGACCGGCACGAGCAGCCCCAGGGCCTGGTGCCCGTCGGCGCCGTGAATCAGCTCCCCGGAGACCATGCCGCGACGCGGGCGTCACCGGCCGGGGCGGCAAGTGCGGGGCGGGCCAGCACCGCCGCCGGATGGGAGCCGGGCAGCGGGGCGGTGGCGATCGCACCGGCGAGCCGCTGGAACGCGAACCGGGTCCGCCGTCGCAGGCGGAACCAGTTGATCGGACGGCTGTCGGCGAGCCCCGAGTCGAACGGCACCGGAACCGTCATATACGCCCGGTCCTCCAGATGGTCCAGGCGCATCCGGGCGCTGCGGCTGAGCCGGGACGGGTAGGTCTCCACAATGGCGACGATGACGGTGGCGGCGAGGTCACCGCGGCCGGCCGCGATGAGTGCGGTCAGCGCGTCGTCCGCACTCGCGATCTCGGCCTCACCGGCGCGGACGGTCAGCACGAGCAGGTCGGCGCGGGCGAGCAGGGTGGCGGGGACGGGCTGGTTCCAGCCCGGCGGCGCGTCCGCGACGACGACCGGGTACCAGTGGCCGAGCAGATCCAGCGCCCAGGCCAGCTCCTCGGGTAGCAGGCCGGGGCCGGCAAGGTCACGCATCCCGGCCAACACCTCCAGCCCACCCGACCCGTCGGAGGCCAGGAAGCGGCGGACGTCCTCAAGCGAGGAGACCGGCGGGACCGCGCTGGCCAGCTCCCGCAGGCCGACCCCCGGGGGCATGAGGCCGACCCGGTGCGCAAGCAGCCCGCACTGGTCGGGGGAAGCGTCGACGGCCACGACCCGGTGGCCATGGTGCGCCGCCATCGCCAGGCCGACCCCCGCGGCGACGGTCGTCCGCCCGCCGCCGCCGCCGAACCCGCCGACCAGCACGCGCCGGCCCCCGGTCCGGGGACGCTGGTGGGCGAGCCCGTCGGCGCCCGCCGGAGCCGTGCTTGCCACCGGTGCGGGCGCAGGCTGCTGGGCAATTCCGGCGACCCGGGGCGCCGCGGCAAAGGAGCCCGCCGTTCGGACCGGTGCCGCGGGGGCCCGCCGGACCGGCATGTTCGGCGGGGGCGGGGGAAGTGCGGGCGCCGCGGAGATCGGCTCCGCCCACGGGCCGAGGACGGTGAACTCCTCGCCGGCCCGCCGCCGGTCGCCGGTGGCCGGATCCCCGTCACGGGGAGTGCTACCGCCGCCGGGCGAGGTGTCATCGGGCCGGGGGCCCTCGCCGCTCAGGGAAACGTCGCCGCTCAGGGGGACGTCGCCGGTCCAGGTCAGGTCCGGGGCCTGGTGGATCTCGGCCGGGGTGAGGGCCGCGCCAGGGCGGTTGACGTCGAAACGGCTCGCCTCGCCCCAGTGCAACGGGGTGGGCTCCGCTGCCGCGGGCCGGGGAGTGCCCGCGGGCCGGGGGACGTCCGCGAGCCGGGCAGTGTCCACCACGCCCGGTGCTGGCTGCGCTACCTCCGGCACCTGCCATGGCGCGCCGGGATTGGCGGGGAACGGCAACGCCGGAAGCTCCGGCCGCACCGGGGCAGCAGCCGGGTAGAAGGAGGCCGACGCGACATCCGGATACGGCAGGGGCAGCGCGGCCCTGGGCGACTCGATGGCCGCAGGCCCGACCGCCGAGGCCGGGTCAATCCCCATGGGGTGGGGCGCACCGGGCCACGGATGGTCGGGCGGTTCGGCGGCGGAACCCCCGACGTCTGCGGGTGGGAGGCCCGCGGATGCGGGTGGGAGGCCCGGCGGGAGGATCGAACCGGCCGCGGGCACGAGGACGGTCATGCTGCCCCAGCT
>NZ_JANEZT010000236.1 GCF_025403405.1 Frankia tisae | reverse complement strand
CCGCCGGGCCGCCGATGAGGACGCCGGTCCCGATTACGACGGCCGCCAGGACCGCGGCGCCGGCCGGGACGATGACGGCGAGGCGGCGCCGGCGCCGGGCGGCGGGCGCTGCGGCCCGCGCCGCCGCTACCAGCTCGGCCGGGGGGCGGATCTCTACCTGGCCGGCCGCCGAACGCAACCAGCCGGCGACCGCGTCGTCGGAGCTACCGGGCGGGGGCGCGTTCATCGTGTCTCCTCTCGCGGACCAACGAGGGGGTATCCGACCTGAGACGAGGCCGGTGCGCCGGCGGGGCCGGCGAGCGCGGGGTGGGTGCGGAGCTTGGCGAGCCCCTTCGATGCCTGGCTTTTCACCGTGCCGACCGAGCAGCGCAGCAGCGCGGCGACCTCGACCTCGGGCAGGTCCTCGCAGTAGCGCAGCACGACGACGGCCCGCTGCCGTGGCGGCAGCGCGGCGAGCGCCGCGGCAAGTCCCGCCCGGTCCTCGACGGCGGCGAGTTGCGGCGAGGGCTGCGCCCGTTCCGGCGGCACGTCGACGAGCACCTGGCGGACTCGGCGGCGGCGGAACCGGTGGGCGTTGGCGTTGACCATCACCCGGCGGGCGTAGGCGTCGGGCCGGCCATGGCCACGGACCCGCGGCCAGACGACGAACACGCGGGTCAGCGTCGTCTGGGTCAGGTCCTCCGCCTCGCCGGCGTCGCCGGTCAGCAGGTAGGCGAACCGCAGCAGCCCGGCAGCCCGCGGCGTGAAGTACGCCGTGAACCCGCCGTCGTCGCCGTCGTCGCCCTCGTCTGTGCCCACCACGACCTCCCTCGCCTTACAGAGACCGGCGGGCCGCTTGCAGGTTGCCCGGCTTGCCGAGCTACTTTTCCCCTGGTGGTGCGAACCCGAGCCTCGGGGCCAGGGTGGCGCGGACGAGCAGGCCGGCGGTGAGTGCCCAGAAGGCGGCGCCGACGCCGGCGAGGGTGATGCCGCTGGCCGCGACGACGAAGGTGACGACCGCGGCCTGGCGGTCGGCCGGGTCGGCCAGGGCCGACGCCAGCGACGAGGCGAGCGTGCCGAACAGGGCGAGGCCCGCGACGGCCGTGGTGACGCCGGCGGGGGCGGCGGTCACGACCGTCACGAGGGCCGTGGACACCGCGGCGAGGACGAGGAAGGTCCAGGCGGCGAGGTGGGCGACGATCCAGCGTCGCCGCGGGTCGGGATGCGCCGCGGGGCTCGCGGCGAGCGCCGCGGTGATCGCAGCCAGGTTGATCGCATGGCCGCCGGCGAACGCACCCAGGACGGTGCCGACACCGGTCACCGTCATCGACTCCCGCCAGGGGACCGCGTACCCGTAGGAGGACAGCACCGCCACACCCGGCACGTTCTGCGACGCCATCGTGACGACGTAGAGCGGGACGGCGAGGGAGAGCACCGACGCCCAGGTCAGCGTCGGCGACGTCAGCGCGACCTGGGGCAGCAGCGGCCCGTGCGGGCCGCCATGGCGGCCGAGCCAGATCCCGACCGCCACCACCGCGGCGGCGAACGCCGCCGGCACCGCCCAGCGCGGCGCGAGCCGCCCCAGCGCCAGCCACACCACGACCGCCGGCGCGACGAGCGCCGGATGGTCCACCAGCCCGTGGGCGGGCGCAAGGCACAGCGAGAGCAGGACGCCGGCGAGCATCGCCTGCGCGATCGGCGTGGGGACCCGGGCGATGAGCGCCCCGAGGCGTGGCCACAGCGCTGTGGCCAGGATCAGCCCGCCGACGACGAAGAAGGCCCCGACCGCCGCCGGCCAGCCACCGTCGACCGCGCCGGTCGAGGCGAGCAGCGCCGCGCCCGGGGTCGACCAGGCGAGCAGGATCGGCATTCGGTGCCGGCGGCTGAGCCACAGCGTCCCGAGCGCCTGGGTGACGGTGACGGCGAGCAGGCCCGAGGCGGCCTGCGTGGGGTTCGCCCCGACCGCCCGCAGCCCGGCCAGCACCACGACGGACGCGCTCGCGAACCCAACCAGCGCCGTGACGACGCCCGCGCTGACCAGATGGGCGAGGCGAACCCCCGAAACCGCCTCGCCGTCCGCGCCGTCCGCGCGGTCCAGGTTGGTCGCGTCGGCCGGTAAGTCGCGATCGCGCTGTTCCATATACAGAACAATACTGTCGATCGTTCCGAAAACAGAACTCTCGATACGCTGCCAGCCATGGAACCCGACGCCGCGGCCGCCATAGGCGCCCGGCTGCGCGCGACCCGCCAGGCCCGGGGGCTGTCACTGGGGACGCTCGCGTCGCGGGCCCGGGTCGGCAAGGGATCGCTGTCGGAGCTCGAGAACGGCGCCCGCAACCCGACGCTGTCGACGCTCTACGCGCTCGCCGGGGCGCTGGGCGTACCGCTGTCGACGCTGCTCGCCGAGCGCGGCGGCGCCGAGGTCACCTCCCCGGGCATCGGCGCGCGCCTGCTCGACGCGACCCGCCATCCCGACGGCACCACGGTCGAGGTCTACCTCCTGCACCTCGACCCGGGCGCTCGGCATGTCTCCACGGCCCACGGCCCCGGCGTCGTCGAGCACCTTCTCGTCACCCACGGGCGCGCCCGCGCCGGCGTGACGGGGCGGGAGATCGAGGTCGGCCCCGGCCAGACCGCGGTCTGGCAGAGCGACGCCGACCACGGTTACCAGGCACTCGGCCGCAGTGCCGTCGAGGCCGTCCTCACCATCCGCTCCCCCTCGCGCGAGCCGGGCCAGGCCGGCTAGCCGCGGCGACGCCCCGGGTGGCGTGGCTGTCGGCGGCGACGGCCAGGTGACCCCGAAGCGCCAGCGACCCGACAGGGTCCTCCCCGGCCGCTCGCTGTTCTCCACCATCCTGCTGCCCGGGCTGATCGCCGGCACCCTGGCCCTGTGGCTCAACCCGGGCGTTCCCGGGCCGGCGGTCCCGGCGTCTGGACGCGCCTGGGCCCAGCGGCAAACCTGTCTGCTCAGAGCGGAAAAATCTGTCCCCGCCACAGTAGACATCCGGATGCTGCCGTGGGTAGGGTTCCTGTCGTAGCCAAGAGAGTCCATGGTCGCGGCAGAGATGAACTGACGCGAGCGGGACGGCGGCCAGGGCGGCCGCCGAGCATCACCGCACCACAGTTCGGCTGTGTCCCGGCAGGTAGCAGCTACGAGGAGAGGGGAGCAGACGCCATCAGGATCGCCCGGGCGATGGGGTAGCTCGCCCGGTCACCGTGCAAGGCCCCGGATGGGAAGGTGGTCCCCGGTCACGCATACACGATCCCCGCATACCCACCCTCTCAGGTGGCAGTGCGGACTTAACGACCCGGCGCGTCTGGCCGGGAGATGGTGCTGTTGAGCCCCCGGGGCCCTGGTGCTGCAGATGGCACCAGGGCCCCTCGACGTGTCCCGAAAGGTGCGATGACCGTTAGAACCGTCCCCCGGCCGGCCGACAACCTCGACGACGACGACTACCCCGCCTACACCATGGGTCGTGCGGCCGCGATGCTCGGCACCACCCCCGCCTTCCTGCGCACCCTCGGCGAAGCCCGCCTGATCACCCCGCTGCGTTCCGAGGGCGGCCACCGCCGCTACTCCCGCTACCAGCTACGGATCGCCGCCCGGGTCCGTGAACTCGTCGACGGGGGCACCGCGATCGACGCCGCCTGCCGCATCGTCATCCTCGAGGACCAGCTCGCCGAAGCCCAGCAGATCGCCGATCGCCTGGCGGGGTGCGCCGGCCGGGCAGCGGTCGCTCCATCACCCACTCCGACTGGTCATCGCCAGGGACCGCCGCTGCGACGCTGGTCCGGGTGAACCCGCTGCGCTGGTAGAGCAGGACCGCATCAGCTCGACGGTGTCGGAGCCGGTCCGATCACCGCTGATCATGCCAGCCGGCTGACCGTCGAGGTCGGCGACGATGTTGACGGCCACCGTCTCGAGTCGAGCTCGCCATCGTCGTGCCGTGTCGCCGTCCCCCTGCCAGTCCGCGGGCGCGGAGCCGAACGCCTGCGGTGCGTCGGCCAACGCGGCCAGCCTCAGCTCGCGCCACACCGGCCAGTCGTCCACCACCAGCGTCCGCAGCTGGGTCATCGGGCGCACCTGACACTGCCGCCCGGCTGGTCCACCCGCAGGTTTCCCACGGCAGATGCCTCTCCCGACGTCCCGAACCCTGTACGGACCGGTACACCGTCCGCGCGTTTCCCGAAGTCCTGGGGCCATCAGGCTAGCTCCTCGTTCGCGCGAGGGGGGATGTCCATCAGGTGCCAGAGGGTTCCGCTCCCCCGCGCTGCGCTCGGCGTTCCCGTCGACCTCTGCGGATATACGGGGCTTGGGGAACATCGGTACAGCGGTTGGCGCCGAGAATGATCATGGTTCCTGGGTGGCGGTCTCCGAGTTCGGGTGAGGCTGGGTCTGGAGTCGCTGGCGGAGGTCGGCTTCGTCGGCTGCGAGCGGGTCGCCAGGGCGTCGGATACGGACCCGGCGGGGGCGAGGGATGTCGTCGACGCCCTGGAGGTCGGCGAAGTCGGCGTGCGCCTGGGCGACGGCCTCGGGGTACGCCTCCTGCTTCTCGTTCTCGGCGAGTGCGCGGTAGATGCTCGCGACGCTGGGGGCCTGACCTTTGCGCTTGCCGGTGGGGATGATCAGGTCGGGTTGGATCTGCTCGACCGACTCGCCGTTCGCCCGGCGGCGGAGCACGGTGTGCAGCATGTCCTCGGTGATGACGGCCGGGCGGCCGCCGTGCTTGTCCCTGCGGGCCGCGGCGTCGAGCCCTTCGCGGGTCGACTCCCGGAGACGGTGAAGACGACGCGGCAGTGCGGGGCGTGGGTCTTGGCCTGGCGGGCGAGCGCGAGGGCGGCCTCGAACTGGGGCCGGACGCGGACGCGGGTGCTGACAACCGCGAACGGCGTTCCGCCGACAGCCGGACCTGGCCGCAACGGCCGACCGAACGCGTCCCGGAGCGTACCGTCCTACCTCAGCCGGTGCCGTCCTGCACCGGATAGTGGATGATGACCGCACCGCCGGTGGCGTAGTTGGCGACATCGGCGGCTACCCGCTGGCCTTGCGGCGACGCCCGCGCCGCGGCCATGGCGGCGGCGTCAGCGAAGTCGCCTTCGAAGACCGCGAAATACGGCGCTTCTCCCCTGGTCGCCGCCACGTCGAAGCTGTAGCGCCACGCAAGCAGGCCGGGCCAATTCATGACCAGTGGAAGGTGGTTGGTCACGTAGTAGTCGCGGAAGTGGTCAGGGTCGGCGGGCTTGGAATACAGGACCACCAACTTATGCATGACGACCTCCGTCCAGATCAGGGTCGGCGGGCTGCGTGAGTGCGATGTCCAGGACCGCGGTCAGTTGAATCGTCATATGCACAGGTTAGGGCTTGGCGTGCGGTCGAGGGAAAGACCGGTACGGGATAGGCTCAGAACGGATCGTTATCAATCGGCAGGGAGGGCACGTGGCGCCGGATACGGTGAGCCTGCGGTACTTCCTGGTGCTGGCGCAGGAGTTGAACTTCACCCGCGCGGCCGCACGGATCGGTATCGCACAGCCCGCGCTCAGCGCCCGGATGCGCCGATTGGAGGCGGAACTCGGTACGGCCCTGCTGGTCCGCAACACGCGTAGCGTCGTCTTGACCACGGCCGGTGCGGCTTTGGCGGAGTCTGCGCCGCCCGCGCTGGCGGCGCTGGACCGGGCATGGGACACCGCCCGGAGCGCGGCGGCCGGTGAACTGGGCACGCTCCGCATCGGATACAGCCTCAGCGCCGGGGCCGAGACGGCACCGGCCCTGGTGGACAGGCTGATTCGCGGCAACAGCGGACTCGAGGTCGGCGCGGTCCCGATGGCGACACCGGAGATCTCCCCCGCGGTCGCCGACGGCCGCGTCGATGCCGGGATCACCCGCGGTGAACAGCCGGGCCGTGGCGTGCGCCGGTACCTGCTGCGGCGGGAGCGGATCGGCGTCCAATTGGCGCAACACCATCCGCTGGCCGAACACCCGGAGATCGAGATCGCCGCCGCGGCCGCGTATCCGCTGCGACTCCCCGACCGTGCGGCCAACCCCGTGATCCACGACCAGCTGGCCGCATTGTTCCGCGATACCCGGCCACCTCCCCGATTCCACACGCCCACAGTCTCTTTCGACATGTCACAGCGCGACCTGCGCAACGGGCTCACCCTCGCCCCGGCCGGCGAGGCCGCCGTCACGGCATCACCGCCCGGCATCACCTGGCGACCGCTGCACGGCGCACCCAGCCTGACGATCCACCTGGTCCTTCCGCGCGAACAGTCGCCACTACACCGCCGCGTCCGTGCCGTCGCCACAACCCTGGCGCACGAGCTGCACTGGCTGTCGGACTGACGGGCAGCAGGTCATGCCAGTCGCCTTCGACCCCAGCCCGTACCGGGCCAGCGCGGCGAGCCGGTTCGGCGGCAGCTTGTCCAGCTTCACCCGCCCCAGCCGGTACACGGCGATCTCGTCCACCCGCTCCAGCGCCCGCTTCATCGGTCTGGGCGGAGAAGGGCATGTCCGCCAGCACCGGCGGCCCGCCAGCATCGGCGGAACCGGAGCGATCTCAGCGCCCTCGCAGGGCGCTTGACGGTGGGTATGGTCCCTGGATGCCGGATCCGATCTTTGCCCACCCTCTCCTCGCGCGGGTCTACGACGCCTTCGACGGAGACCGCGACGACGTGACCGCCTACCTCGCGACCGCCGCCGAGCTGACCGCGCGTGTTGTGCTCGACGTCGGGTGCGGGACCGGTTCCCTGGCGGTCCTGCTCGCGGGAAGCGGCTGCACGGTCGTGGGTGTCGACCCGGCCGAGGAGTCGCTCAGGGTCGCGAGGTCGAAGGACCGGGCGGGAAGGGTCCGCTGGATCCACGGCGATGCCGCGGCACTGCCGGCGCTCGACGCGGACCTGGCGACGATGACCGGGAACGTGGCCCAGGTCTTTCTTACCGACGACGACTGGGGCCGGGCCCTGCAGGGCATCCACACCGCCCTGCGCCCCCACGGCCATCTCGTCTTCGAGACCAGGCGCCCCGAACGTCACGCCTGGCAGGAGTGGGCGGTGGACGTCGATCCGGTCACCCTCGACATCGCGGACATCGGCCTGGTGGAACGGCGCCTGGAGGTCACCGACGTCAGTCTTCCGTTCGTCTCCTTCCGCTACACCTACCGCTTCCTGACCGACGGCGTGGTCGTCACCTCGGACTCGACCCTGCGCTTCCGCGGCCGGGACGAGGTCGAAGCGAGCCTGGTCGCCCACGGCTACCGAGTCCTCGACGTGCGGGAGGCACCGGACCGCCCAGGGGGTGAGTTCGTGTTCCTCCACGGTGGGTCGACCGCGGTGGCCGGCGACTCGACGCACTTCGGCGCGTTCGACCAGAACATCTTCCCGCCACGGCACGGCTGTACCGGGCCGCCGCCGGCGAACCGGACGCCTACCCGCGGCTCGCGCCGGCGCTGACCCGGCCGATCCGCGGGGACGTCGTCGCCGAACAGTACGACCAGATGATCAAATATGCGACCGCGATCCGGACCGGCACCGCCTCCGCCGAGGCGATCCTGCCTCGGGTGGGTTTCATGTGGTGTCGAAGCAGCCGTCGAACTCGAACACCGGGTTGATCACCTGTTTGTCGGTGGAGGTCTGGATCATGAGTGGGCCGACGATTTTGGTGGGGCCGCCGGCCTGGTAGCAGCCGTTGGAGCGGACCTGGAGTTCGAACTTGCCGTTCTGGTGTTTGCCTGTGCCGTCGGTCCAGCCGACCTGGCAGATCCAGTCGCTGCCGGCGCCTTTGTCGTGGGATCCGGGGGTGGTGCGGTGGCAGGTGGGTTTGGTGGCGACGGCGGTGGGGGTGAGTCCGGGGTGGCCGAGCAGGGCCTGCTGCTGGACGTAGAGGTTGGCGAAGACGGGGCCGATCGAGCCTTCGACGCGGGGCCGGGTGACGTCGGTGGCGCAGCCGGCCAGGGCTGCGGTCAGCGCGGTCGCGGCGCTGACGGCGACGGCTGCGCGCACCAGCCGGCCGGGGGTGGGACGGTGCATGCGGGTCAGCCTCCGGTGATGTCGCGGCGGCGCAGCGCCGTGTAGGCGACGGCCAGGCAGATGAGGATGTAGCCGACGCTGACCAGCGTGCCGTCGCGCAGCGGCCCGTAGTACGGGTGCGCGGCGAGTAGGCCGTGCCAGGCGTCGAACGGGGTGACCAGGAGCAGGTGGCGGATGGTGTCGGCGCCGTTGAGGAAGGCGTAGAGCTGCATGACCAGCCCGAGGACGATCGGGCCGACGATCCCCATCGGGCTGCTTCGGGTGAGCACCGACAGCATGATCCCGAGAGCGGTGAAACCGAGCAGGGGCGGTAGCGCGCTCGCCCAGGCGGCGAGGACCAGCCCGGCGGTACGCCCCGAGGGCAGCAGGGTGCCCGACAGGCTTTCCAGTGGCTGGTGGCCGACGAGGAGCACGCCGGCGGCTAGGCAGCTCAGCGCGAGGACGGTGAGGACCAGGGTCGCGAAGGTGGCTGCGGCCAGAGTCTTGGCCCAGAAGATCTGGGTGCGGCTGTGGGAGCGGGTGAGGATCGTCTTCCAGGTGCCGTGCTGGTCCTCGCTGGCGAAGATGTCGCCGGCGACGAGGCTGGTGAGCAGCGGGAAGACCCACTGGGCGGCGAAGCCGAGAATCATCAGCGGGGTGGCGAAGCCGCTGGCGTGGACCCACCGGCCGTAGAGGGTGTCCTTCGGCAGCCGGTCCTGGCGGTCGAGGAGCACCACGAACACGAACGGGGCGACCAGGCAGACGGCGAGCGTCGCGCGGGTGCGGGCCTGGGCGGCGAGTTTGGTGATCTCCCACCGGTAGGCGGTGACCACCCGGCCCCGGCCGACCGGCCGCAGGTCGATCGTCGCGGGCGGCACCGGGGCTGTGGCGGTGGTGGCTGGGATGGTCACGAGGTCGCTCCGGTGAGGGTGTCCGGCTGGGTCTGGGCGGGCACGTCGAATCCGGCTGCCGGGTCGGATTCGGTGAGCATGAAGAACAGCGACTCCAGCGGCGCGACCTCCAGGTGCAGCGCCCGTACCGCCACCCCGGCCTGGCCGAGGGCGAGGATGTAGGCGTCCGCGTCGGCGGGCTGGGCGCGCAGTGCCAGGCCGCCGTCCGGGTGGGCTGAGACGGACACGGCCGGATGGTCGGCGCCCAGGCGCAGCGCCTGGGCGTCGTCGCTGGTCACCAGCCGGTGGGACGGGTCCGGGGCCTGGGCGCGCAGCTGGTTGATCGAGCCGTGGTAGACCACCCGGCCGGTGCGCATGATGGTGACGTTGTCGCAGATCTCCTCGACCTCGTCCATGTTGTGGCTGCTCAGCAGCACGGTCAGCCCCCCGGCAGCCAGCCTCGTGACCAGGGCGCGCATGTCCCGGATGCCGGCGGGGTCCAGGCCGTTGGCCGGCTCGTCCAGCACGAGCAGCTGCGGGTCGCGCAGCAGCGACGCGGCGACCCCGAGCCGCTGGCGCATCCCGAAGGAGTAGCCCCCGACCTTGTCACCCGCCCGCCCGGCAAGGTCGACGACGTCGAGCACCTCGTCGATCCGGCTGTCCGCCCCGCCGCCGTCCAGGCCGGCGAGCAGGTCCAGGTTCCGCCGGCCGGACAGATACGGGTAGAACCTCGGACTCTCGATGAACCCGGCGACCCCGTCCAACATCGACGGGCCGGCATCCCCCCAGGTCCGGCCGAACACCCGCAACGTCCCGGCATCCGGACGGATCAGCCCGAACAGCATCCGCAGGAACGTCGTCTTCCCCGCGCCGTTCGGGCCGAGGATGCCGTACACCTCCCCAACATCCACCCGCAGATCAACATGATCCACCGCGATGAGACCACCGAAGCGTTTGACCAGCCCGGAAGCCTCCACCGCTGGAACTCCGACCGCCATACGTCCTCCCGTCGAACATCCCCATGTCTACTACTCGATGAATAGTAGTCCGTCGTGGACGCGGCGGGTGGCGAGGTCGGCGTCGCCGGAGGGCTGGCGCCTCGACGGCCGTCACGGAGCCTTCGGGCGCCATGCTCGGCTACCAGACTCCTTGTACTATCAATCCAGTAGTAGCGAGGAGGGTGAGAGTGGCGCGGAAACCCAGGCGCGAACCGGGAGCACTCGAACGGGAGGTACTCGCCGCGATCGCGGCGGCCGGCCGGCCGCTCACTCCGGCCGAAACGCTCGCCGAGCTCGGCGAACCACTGGCCTACACCACGGTGATGACGACCCTCGCCCGTCTGCACGACAAGGGCGCCCTGACCCGCCAGCCCGCCGGCCGCTCCTACGTCTACGCCCCGGCCACCGACCCGGACACCCTCGACGCCGCGCTCACCGCCCGGCAGATGTCCCGTCTGCTCGGCGCCGGCAGCCACCGGGCCGAGACACTCGCCCGGTTCGTCGCGGACCTGCGACCGGAGGACGAACAGCTCCTCTCCGACCTCCTCGCCACCCACCAGCCGGACGCCGACGCCGACAGCATCGACGGCGGCCCCCGGCGATGACGGCCGTCGCGCTCGTCCCGTTCGTCCCGAGCCTGCTGCTGGCCGCCGGCGGCGGCTGGCTCGGTCGGCGACTCCCGCCCGCCACCGCCACCCGGCTACTCACCGCCGCCTGCCTGGTGACCGCGCTGGCCACCGGTTTCATCCTGTCGGTCGTGGCCTTCACCCTGCTCGCCCCGATGCCCGTGCTCGCCGCGGTCGGGCACTGGTCGGCCACCGTGGTCCGCGGCCGTGACCCGCTGCCCGCCCCCGCCGGGCTGCTGCCCGCCGCCGTCGTGGCCGGGCTGCTCGCCTC
>NZ_JANEZT010000235.1 GCF_025403405.1 Frankia tisae | reverse complement strand
GAACATTTCGACGTGGTGGTTCTGGGTGCGGGTCCGGGCGGGTACGTGGCCGCGATCCGCGCCGCCCAGCTCGGTCTGACCGCGGCCGTGGTGGAGGAGCGGTACTGGGGCGGGGTCTGCCTGAACGTGGGCTGCATCCCGTCGAAGGCGCTGCTGCGCAACGCGGAGCTTGTGCACACCCTCACCCACGAGGCCAAGACCTTCGGGATCTCCATCAACGGAGAGATCACCTTCGACTACGGTGAGGCGTTCCGCCGCAGCCGCAAGGTCGCGGACGGCCGGGTCAAGGGCGTCCACTACCTGATGAAGAAGAACAACATCACCGAATTCAACGGGCGCGGCACGTTCACCGACGACCACACCCTGTCGGTCGCCACGTCGGACGGCTCGACCAGGACGGTGACGTTCGACCACTGCATCATCGCCGCCGGCGCGACGCCGCGGCTGCTGCCGGGCACGTCGCTGTCCGAGCGGGTCGTCACCTACGAGCAGCAGATCCTCAGCTCCGAGCTGCCGCGCAGCATCGTCATCGCGGGCGCCGGGGCGATCGGCGTCGAGTTCGGCTACGTGCTGCGCAACTACGGCGTCGACGTCACGATCGTGGAGTTCCTCGACCGGGTGGTGCCGTTGGAGGACGCCGAGGTCTCCGCCGAGCTCGCCAAGCACTACAAGAAGGCCGGCATCACCATCCTGACCTCGACCCGCGTCGACTCGATCGACGACTCCGGCGACACGGTGAAGGTGACCGTGACCGGCAAGGACGGCGTGTCGAAGGTGCTGGAGACCGACAAGGTGCTCCAGGCGATCGGCTTCGGGCCGAACGTCACCGGCTACGGGCTGGAGAACACCGGTGTGGCGCTGACCGAACGCGGCGCCATCGACGTCGACGGCTACTGCCGCACCAGCGTCCCGCACATCTTCGCCATCGGCGACGTGACGGCCAAGCTCATGCTCGCCCACGCCGCCGAGGCCATGGGCATCATCGCCGCGGAGACGATCGGCGACGCCGAGACCTACCCGCTGGACTACGTGATGATCCCGCGGGCGACGTACTGCCAGCCGCAGGTCGCCAGCTTCGGCTACACCGAGGCGCAGGCGCGCGACGCCGGTTACGACGTGCAGGTCGCGAAGTTCCCGTTCTCGGCGAACGGCAAGGCGCACGGCCTCGGCGAGACCGCCGGCTTCGTGAAGATCCTCAGCGACGCCAAGTACGGCGAGCTGCTCGGCGCGCACCTGATCGGCCCGGACGTCACCGAGCTGCTGCCGCAGCTGACCCTGGCGCAGCGCTGGGACCTCACCGTCGCCGAACTCGCCCGCAACGTCCACGCCCACCCCACCCTCGGCGAATCGGTCAAGGAGGCTCTCCACGGCCTCGCCGGCCACATGATCAACATGTGACGTTCGTGGCCTGGGTCGGGAGGCCACGTCCTGGTCGAGACGGTCGTAGCGGGGCCGGGGCGGAGACCGCGGGAGGCAGGGGAAATCGGAGCTTCCCGTCACCGCGTTGCGGGAGATCCACGAACTGAACGCGATCACTTTCCTCTGCGCACGACATCTGCGCGCCGACGGCATCACCTGTCAACGCCCTGTCACCAGGCTCCTGCACCGTCGACCTCAAGGCCACACCACCGCCAACGAAGGCGGCGCACGCATCGCGGCACCTGTCTGGTGTCCGCCATCCCTGGTGACCGCGGAGGACTGCTCGCCGTCAGTCGGGGGCGCCCTGTTGCCGCCATGCCTGCGTGGCGTGCCGCATCAACACTCCGGTCGCGAGAGCGCGCAGTTGCTCGACCTCGGCGGTGGGCAACCCTGCGAACAGCTCGGGCTCCGCCTCGTCGAGCAGCATCTCGGCCTGGCGCAGCAGGCGCTGGCCGGCCTGGGTGATGGTGAGGATCTGGCGGCGCCGGTCGCGCGGGTCGCGGTCGCGGCGGATGAGCTCGGCTGTCTGCAACCGGTCGAGGAAGGACACCAGGTCCCCGCTGTCGAGGTCGAGACGGGCGGCGACGTCGCGCTGGATGGCCGGGCCGAACTCGTCCAGGCAGCACAGGATCGCGTGCTGGTGCTGGTTGAGGCCCAGGGTCGCCAGCCGCTCGGCACAGTGCGTCCGGGAGAGGGCGGCGAGCCGGGCGAGCACGAAGCTCGTGCGATGACGCAACGCGGCGGGCAGCAGAGCGTCGGACACCGTCATGATCCCCATCCTATCCGTCGGTCACTGGCACCCCTATTCATTGGCAATGCCAGCGATTGGTATAACCAGCGGTATGCCTTTCAAGGAAGATCCCGACGGTCGGCTACTGCTACCGGTAGTGCTCGCCGCCTACGTCCTGTACGGCTTCGACGCCAACGTGGTGAACGTCGCCATCCCCGACCTGCAACGCCGACTCGGCGCCGGACCCGCGGCGCTCGAACTCGTCGTCGGCGGCTACGTGTTCACCTACGCGGCGGGGGTCGTCACCGGCGGGCGGCTCGGTGACCTGTTCGGCCACCGCCGCCTGTTCCTCGCCGGGGTGACCGGCTTCGCCGCGGCCTCGCTGCTGTGCGGGCTCGCGCAGGGACCCGTCGGGCTGGTGGCGGCCCGGATGGCGCAGGGCCTGACCGCGGCGGCGATGGTCCCCCAGATCCTGGCCCTGGTGACCGCGTCGTTCACCGACGCCGAGCGCTCCCGCGCGTTGGCCTGGTACGGGGTGGCCGGCGCGGTCAGCGGGATCGGCGGGCAGGTACTCGGCGGGCTGCTGCTCGATGCCGACGTGTTCGGACTGGGTTGGCGGGCCGTCTTCCTCGCCACCGCGGCGGCCGGCGTCGCCGTCGTCGCGGTGGCGGCGCGGGTGCTGCCCCGCGCCGAGCGGCGGCCCGCCGCCGGGCTGGAGCTGGATGTCCCCGGGGCGGCCGGGATCTCCGGCGGGCTCGGGCTCGCGCTGCTGCCGCTGGTGATCGGGCGCGAGACCGGCTGGCCGCTGTGGGGCTGGCTGCTGCTGGCCGCCGCCGTCCCCACGCTGGCGGCCGCGGTGCGCTGGGAACGGTCGGTGGCGCGCGGCGGCGGACAGCCTCTGGTCGATCCCGCCCTGTTCCGCGCCGCGACGTTCGCCACCGGTCTCGCGGTGAACGCCGCGTTCATGGCATCGTTCAGCAGCTGCCTGTTCGTACTGAGCCTGCTGTTGCAGGCGGGACTCGGGCTCGGTCCGCTGGCGGCCGGGCTGGCGTTCGCGCCGATGGGCCTGCTGGCGATCGGCAGCTCGTTCCTGGGGCGCCGCCTGGTCGCTCGACTCGGCCCGGCAGTGCTGTTGGCCGGCTGCGCCGTGACCGCGCTGAGCTTCCTGATCATGGCGGTGGCCCTGCACACCCATCCCGCCGGCTTGTCCCCCGCCTGGCTCGTCGTTGGAATAGCCGGGATCGGGGCCGGCAACGGGCTGATCCTGCCCTCCCTCGTCGGCGCGCCGTTGGCCGACGTCCCCCGCGAGCGGTCCGGCGTCGCCGCCGGGGTCCTGACCACCGCCCAGCAGTTCGCCAGCGTCATCGGCGTCGCCGTTCTCGGCGCGGTGTTCTTCGCCCGGCTGGGCACCCATCCCGACCGTGGCGCGCATATCCGCGCCGCCGAGTCCGTGTTCTGGCTCGGCCTTGCCCTGGTCGTGGTGATGACCGCCCTGGTGGCTCGCCTCGCCTGGCTAGATCCCGCCCGACGCCGCGGCCGGCCGACGGCTGCTCCTTCGGCGTTTGTCGAGTTGTGATCTTTGAAGCCCGCGAAGCGGATGAAGCGGAGACCCGCGGGACCGCTGTAGAGGCGCCCTAGCGGGCCCCGACGGCGGCCGGCTGGCGCGGGCGAAAAACGACGCTGGGGGTGTCCGCGCCGGGTCGGACGTGGAAGGCCGCGCGGACGGGCTGGCCGATCCTCGCCTCCCCCGGCGTGACTCCGTCGAGCCGGCCGGGCAGCCGGACTCCCTCGTCCAGGGTCACCAGCGCGAGGACGTACGGCGGGCGGCCGGCGAACGCGGGCATGCTGGGATGGCGGACGACGAGGTAGCTGTCGACGACGCCGAGGCCGCCCGCCGGTTCGAAGACGGTCGGCCCCGCGCAGTGCCGGCAGCGTTCCAGCCGCGGTGGCAGCCAGCTCCGGCAGTCCAGGCACCGGGACAGCACGAACCGCTCCTCCCGCAGCGCCGCCCACAGGGGCCCGGTGCCGTCGTCGTCGTCCGCCGGCGTGACGCTGTTCCGCGGAACACCATGATCGCTATCGATGTCGATGTCGCTGTCGATGTGGCCGGAGTCGGGGCCCGTCGGTGGCCCGGCCGGCACCACTGGCCGTGGCAGAGCCACGGTCGGCGCCTGGTCGCCGAGGTCCGGCTCGGCAACGGGATCGGCGGTCCCCACCGCCGCGCCGCCCTGCGTACTCGGTGGATCCGCGGCCGCCACGTCCGCCACGTCCGGTGAGTCCGTGACGTCCGCCACGGCTGCGACATCCGATGAGTCCGCGATCGGCGGCGCATCCCCAGCCGAATCCTGCCGGGTGGCGGGGACCGCGGGTGGCGCCGCGGTCGCGGAGCTGCTCGAGGGAATCACCCTGACCGACGGGATCCTGGTGGACGGGGGGCTGGTGGGCGCAGCGTCGGCCGCCGTCGACAGGTCGGCCTCGCGAGAGACCGGGCGAAGGATGCGCACGTGGGGTTGACCGCTGATCATCTGCTCCGCACCGCCGTTCTCACCGACTCATCTCCCAACTCCGCCGACGCACCGCTGTCGGGGCCCGCACCGGCGATGACGAACACCGCCTCGGCGTCGCAGACCCCGCCGACGGCGTGGCGTACGACGCCGCCTACCCACCATGGTGGTTCATTTGAGGGAGGTACGCCTCAGACACGGACTCCCCGCGCGAATCAGTCGTCGGCGGACGCGGCCGCACCGCGGAAGGCAGCACCGGTGCCCGCGCTGGGATGACCGGGCAGCATGGAGCGCGGAAACCAGCAGAAAGTCAGTGAGGTGCCGCATGACCGACACGGTGGGAGACCCCGGCCGTCAGCTTCAGGCCGGGGAGGAGGTCAGGGTCGCGATCGTGAGCCCCGGTGCGATGGGCTCGGCGCTGGGGCGCGGCTACGTCGAGGGCGGCGCCCGGGTGCTGGCCTGCGTGGTGGGCCGTTCGCAGCGGACCCGCGCGCTCGCGCACGGCCTGGAGCTCGTCGACTCGCTGGACGACGCCGTCGGCGCGGCCGACATCGTCCTGTCCGTGGTCCCACCGGGCGAGGCCGTCGCGGTGGCCCGTGCCATCGGCCGCTCGGCCGCCGCGACGGGGGTGACCCCGCTGGTCGCCGACCTCAACGCGATCGCCCCTGCCACGGTCGACCGGGTGGCGGCGGCGCTGGCCGGCCTGGACTTCGTCGACGGATCGATCTCCGGCCCGCCGCCGGACCGGGCGTCCGGGCGCGGGCGCACCCGGCTGTACCTGAGCGGGCCACGGGCCGGGGAGATCGCCGCGCTGGTCCATCCCCGGCTCGAACCGCGTGTCCTGACCGGTGCGGTGGGCGCCGCGAGCGCGCTGAAGATGAGCACGGCGAGCCTCTACAAGGGGCTCGCCGCCCTGTTCCTCCAGGCGACCGCGGCGGCCCAGCAGGCCGGGGTGCTGGACGCCATGCTCGACGATCTGGCTCCGACGTTCCCCGACCAGGTCGGCGCGCTCGGGTCGTGGCTCGCGCTGTCCGCGAGCAAGGCGGACCGCTACGTCGACGAGATGCGCGAGATCGCCGCGACCCAGGCCGCCGCCGGCCTGCCGCCGGAGCTGTTCGAGGCGATGGCCACGGTGTGGGAGCGGGTCGCTCGGTCCTCGCTCGGAGCGCTCACCCCGGAGGAGGCGGGCGGCCTGGCGGATGCCGCCGAGGTGATCCGCGCCCTCGACCTGCCCGCCGCCGGCCATCCGCCCGAGCTCTGAGACCAGGAGCGTCCCACCCTCTCCGACGACCGGACCGCGGGCCGTCGGGGTGCACGTGGGTTGGCGGTCTTCCCGGTTATCGGTCTTCCCAGGCAGGCCCGGCGGCGAGGAGGGCGGCGCGCTGCCAGATGAACAGATACTGCGCCCCCCCCCCCGGAGAAATTGCTGTTCTGACAGGAACGTTGTGCGTCGTGGCGGCGGTAGCGCAGGGTCGGAAGGTCGAGCAGTATTCCGGTGGCGAGGGCGGAGCCGGCGATGAGGGTGGCGGTGTCCTCGACGCCGCGCAGCGCCGCCCATCCCCCGACGGCGAGGAGCAGGGTGCGGCGCCACATAACCCCGGCCGGATGCACCGGCGGCAGGGTGCGGTCGGGCAGGGCGGACACCCACGCGACGGCCAGCGCACCGCGGGCCAGCGGCCCGACGGGCACGGACAACGGCAGGGTGTGCAGGGAGCCGTCGGCGTGCAGGTCGCGGGCGTGACCGATCGCGTAGCCCGCGGTGGGATGGGCGGCGAGCGCACCGCGTAGGGCGGCGAGTGCGTCGGGTTCGAGCTCGTCGTCGGCGTCGAGGTTCTGGACCAGTGGCGCGGTGCACCCGCCGAGGGCGATGTTGCGGGCGACCCCGGGGCCTTCCCGGGTGCCGTGCGCGGCGATCTGCACCCGGCCGTCGGCCGCGGCCCCGCAGGCGGTCAGCGTGTCGAGGACCTCACCGGGCGGCCCGTCGATCTGCACCCGCCACGTCCAGTGGGGATGGTGCTGCCGACGCAGGGAGTCCCACGCCGCCGGGAGGTAGCTCGCGTACTCGGCGTGCACCGCGGTGACCACATCGACCCGCATGTTCGCAGTATGTACCGATCCGGCCCGCAGGCCTGTGGTACATATCCGGAGAAGATCCGACGGAGGGGGCCAGGTGGACGTCGCCTCGATCCATGCGCGGCTCGGTCAGGCAGCCTCCGCCGACTCCCGCGAGTTGGATCGGGTCTGCGAGGACGTCGCCGCCGAGCTGATCGACGCGGACGTCGAACCCCCCTTCCAGATTCCGTCGGCGGACTTCGTCACCGATGCCTGGCTGATCTGCGCCGACCGGTACTGGCGCCGCCGGTTCCTGCGCGAGCCCACCGTCGAGGTCGCGGCCCGCTGCGCCCGCTGGCTGTACGACCACACCGAGCCGCCGATCCGCCCGGGCATCATCGAGAAGTGGTCGCTGGGCTACGCCTTCATCACCAAGGACACCGTCGAGTCCCGCCACGACCTCACCCTCGCCACCGGCCGGATCGTCGAGACGACCCAGGGCTCGGCCGACCTCTGCTCCTTCGCCGCGCTTTACCATGCCGGCAAGCTCCGCGCGAACTTCTGGTTCGACGAACTCCGCCAGTTTCTCGAATCCTCCCTGCTCGCCGTCGCCGCCGGCCACCACCGCGACGACCCCCTGTTCACCGGCCTGCGCGCCTTCGCCGCGTTCGGCAGCCGCACCATCACCACCAGTCACGCCCTCGACCTCCTCGACACGGCCTGGGACGCCACCGGCCGCACCCGGGCCGTCGTCGACGTCTGCCTGGGCGCCCTCGCCGCCGCCCCGCCCTTCCCCGACCAGGGCGAACAGCTACGCCGGCGCGCCACCGCCGCCGTCGCCGAGTTCCCCGACGACCATCTGTTCCGGTTCCGTCTCGCCTGCGGTCAGCGCCTCTGCGGCGACTACACCGCCGCGCTGGCCACCATTGACGCCGCGCTGCGCCTGCTCCCTGCGATCGGCACCCGGATCAGCCACCAGCTCCTCCAGGAGCAGTACCTACGCGAGCGCGACATCATCCAGAAGGGGTTGGAACTCGCCGCCTGGACCGCCAGCCAGCAGACCCGCTGGCGCGATCAGGACACCGCCAACCGGGACCTGCGCCGGACGCTGCAGACCTCCGCCATCCGCGCCGTCGAACTCGTCACCGTCTTCACCGCCGCGATCGCCTTCGCCGTCGGCTCACTGCAGATCACGCTCACCGGAACCCTCGGCTTCCGCGACCGCGCGCTCCTGCTCGTCATCCTCGGCGCGGGACTCCTGCTCTTCGCGTTCGCCATCATCATCGGTACCTGGATCATCACCGGCCGACACCACCCCGATCCCGACACCAGTCCGCCGGCCAGAACCAGCAGGTCCTGAACCCGGACGCCCCGGAGCAGGGACGCGTGATCCGCGGCGTCAGTCAGCCGGCGTCAGTCAGCCGGCGCCGAGCAGGCGGCGCCGAGCAGGCGGGCGAGCTCGGCGGCGATCTCCTGCGGGTCGCGGCCGTCGGTGTCCACGACGTCTCCGAGGCGGCGGTAGGCGTCGTCGCGGGCGGCGAACATCGCGGTCAGGGTGCTCAGCAGATCGCCGTCGAGCCAGGGCCGGCCCTGGCCGTGACCGACCCGGCGGGCCAGGGTCTGCGGGCTCGCCCGCAGGTAGACGACGCGGCCCGCGGCGGTGATGCGGGCCAGGTCGTCGCGGTTGTCGGCGACGCTGGCCGCGATCCCGGCGACGTACGGCACCGGGGCGTCGAGCAGGGCGCGTAGCTGGCGCGATTCCTGGGCGTGCAGGGCCTGGCGGCCCAGGCCGGCCAGGGCTGGCGCGTCGAGCCCGGTCCGCTGTTGGAGCAGGGCGTCGTTGTCCAGGTAGGGCCGGCCGAGCCGGTCGGCGAGCGCCCGACCCACCGTCGACTTGCCCGAGCCCATCAGGCCGACGAGGAAGATCCGCTCGGCGGCGCCGGTGTCGATGGCAGGCCGCGGCTCGGGAGCAGGGCGCTGATTGCCGAGGTGGGTCATACTTCCCGCCTTCCTGGCATATGGTCTCCGGCCCCTGTACCCGCTCCGGCTCCTGTACCCGTCGCGCCTGGCGGGAGGGGACCTCAAACCGCGAGTAGTTGCGCCTGGTCGGCGTCGGGGAGCCAGTCGCGGCCGGGGGTGTACTCCAGCCAGCGGCGACGGGCAGCGGTCTCGGCGAAGGCGTGCAGCAGGGCGCGGCCCGTGGCGCAGAGCTCGCCCCGCCACAGCAGCGACCAGGCGTACAGCGGCGTCGGGTCCACCAGCGGCACCACCCGCAGGCCGGCGTCGGCGGGCAGCGGCAGGTCGGCGGGCAGCAGGCAGACGTAGCGCGGGTCGGCGCGGGGCCGTTCCAGCAGCGGTTCGAGGCCGAGATTGGCCGCCGCCGCCTCGGCCGTGATCCCGAAGCGGCCGGCGAAGCGGCGTAGGAAGTCAAGCCGGTCGAGGGCCGCCGGGCACCACAGGACGCTGCCTCGCAGCTCGAGGGGACGCAGCTGCCCGGCGCCGGCCAGCGGATGGGCGGGGTGCAGGACCACGTCGAGCGGCTCCAGCCGGACGAGCCGGTGGGCGAGCGCCGGTTCGAGGCCCTCGCCGATGCACTCACCCTCACCGATGCCGATGCCGTCGCCGATGCCGACGGTTTCGCGCGTGGCGGTCGCGTGGACGCGGCCGAAGCCGAGATCGATCGATCCGCGGGTCAGCGCGTCGACGGCGGTGGGCAGGTCGCGGCTGGCGCCAAGTTCCACGGCGAGCGCCGGGGCATCGCCGAGGACGGCGCGCAGGGTGCGCATCGGGCCGTACAGGTGGCCCCACACGTCGACGCGCAGCGGGCGGGTCTGCGCTCTGGCCGCGCCGACGGCCCGCTCGCCGGCCCGCAGCGCCGCCCGGGCCGGTTCGAGGAATCGCCGCCCCGCGCCGGTCAGCTCCACCGCGTGGCCGCAGCGGTGGAACAGCGCGACACCGAGGGCGTCCTCCAGCCGGGCGATCCGTTTCGACAGCGCCTGCTGGGTGAGGAACAGCCGCCGGGCCGCCCGGCCGAAATGCAGCTCCTCGGCCGCCGCGACGAACGCCCGCGCCTGCCCCAGGTCGAGATCCACGGCTCCTACCATGGCCGACCACCACCGGTTGTCAAGGCGGACGGATGGCTGTTGGCCGGCGCCGACGGTCAGCCGGCACGCTGGCCGGCATGCTCGCCATGACACCCGCCGAACCGGCCACCGTCACCCGCGCCGACGTCGACCCGCCGACGCCCCGACCGCATGAGGCACTGGTCAAGGTGGCGGCATGCTCCGGCTGGTGGTGACCGGCCGGCTGCACCCGGAGATCGGCCTCGTCACCGACTGGGTCGACACCGCCGACGTTCTCGTACGGCTCCGCGACCGCCGCCTCCGCGGCAACGCCGTTCTCACCCTGGAGGAACAGTGACCCCTGGAGGAACAGTGACCCCGAACCCGGCCGACCCCGCGGCCGCCGACCCTGTGACGGCCGTCCCTGTGACCGCCGCCTCCGCACCGGGCGGCCCGGCGGGCGACGATGCCCGCGCCGTGGTAGTCCGCTATGTGGAGGCGGTCCGCGACGGCGACGCGGCGGCGATCCGCCGCAGCTTCGCCGCCGACGCCGCCTGGTACTACCCGGGAAGCCTGCCGATCTCGGGTGAGTGGCGGGGACGCGACCGCATCGTCGACGACTTCCTCGGTGGGATGGCCGGGCGGCTGCAGGCCGGCGCGCCGCTGCTCATCGAGCTGACCGACGTCATCGCCGAGGGCCCGCGGGTCGTCGCCACCTGGACCTCCCGGGGCACCGCCGCGAACGGCGAGCCGTATGACAACCGCTGCCTGGGCATCTTCGAGGTCCGCGACGGACGCATCAGCTCCGTCCGCGAGTACGCCGACACCGACCACGTCGCGCGGGTCCTGTTCCCCTGACCGGCGGGGCTCAGCCGAAGGCGCCCTGGGCGCGGTAGTCGTCGACCGTGGTGGCGTCGAGGCCGAGGTCGCGCAGCACCTGCTCGGTGTCGGCGCCGAGGTCGGGGGCGCGGGTGCGGGCGCGGGCGGGTTCGCCGTCGAACTGGTAGGG
>NZ_JANEZT010000234.1 GCF_025403405.1 Frankia tisae | reverse complement strand
GGCCGTGCGGGTGGGGCGGCGCGCTGGATGAGCGGGGGACTGCTGGTCGCCGGGACGGCGTCGGATGCGGGCAAGAGCGTGCTGACCGCGGGCATCTGCCGGTGGCTGGCCCGCGAGGGCGTGCGGGTCGCCCCGTTCAAGGCGCAGAACATGGCGCTGAACTCGGCCGTCACCGCGGACGGCGCGGAGATCGGCCGGGCGCAGGCGATGCAGGCCGCGGCGGCCGGGGTGGAGCCGGAGGCGGCGATGAACCCGGTGCTGCTCAAGCCGGGCGGCGACCGCCACAGCCAGCTCATTGTCCTCGGGCGTCCCGTCGCCGAGGTCGACGCGCTCGGCTACCGCCCGCACAAGGAACGGCTGGCGCGGATCGTCCTGGAATGCCTCGACGACCTGCGGAGCCGCTTTGACGCGGTGATCTGTGAGGGTGCCGGGTCGCCGGCGGAAATCAACCTGCGGGCCACCGACATCGCGAACATGGGCCTGGCCCGCGCGGCGAACCTGCCGGTGATCGTCGTCGGTGACATCGACAAGGGCGGGGTCTTCGCCGCTCTGTTCGGCACGCTGGCACTGCTCGACCGGGCCGATCAGGCCCTCGTCGCGGGCTGGGTGATCAACCGGTTCCGCGGTGACGCCCGGCTGCTCGAACCCGGGCTGCGCCAGATCGAGGCGCTCACCGGCCGGCCTGTGCACGGCGTCGTCCCGTTCCGCTCCGGGCTCTGGCTCGACGTCGAGGACTCCCTCGACCTTGCCTCCTACCCCGACGCCGAGGACGCCGAGCCGGACGTTGGCGCCGCGTCGGCGGGGGAGGGCGGGCGGCGGGAGAGCCTGCGGGTGGCCGTGGTCCGCCTGCCCCGGCTGTCGAACGTGACCGACCTCGACGCGCTGCGCGCCGAACCGGGCGTGGTGGTGCGGCTGGTCACCGGGCCGGACGAGCTTGCCGACGCCGACCTGGTGGTGCTGCCCGGCACCCGCTCGACCGTCGAGGATCTGCGCTGGCTGCGCCGCCGCGGTCTCGCCGACGCCGTCGCCGCCCGCGCCGCCGCGGGCCGGCCCGTGCTGGGCATCTGCGGCGGCTACCAGATGCTCGGCCGGCGCATCCACGACGACGTCGAATCCGGCGCGGGGGAGGTGGCCGGCCTCGGCCTGCTGCCCGTCACGACGACGTTCGAGGCGGCGAAGCTGCTCGGCCGCCGCGCGGCGAGCGACGCCGCAGGCCGGCCGCTGACCGGCTACGAGATCCGCCACGGCCGGCTCGCCGTCGCCGACCATCCCGGTGCCGAGCCGTTCGCCGCCGACGGCGTGCGCGTCGGCGCGGTCGCCGGCACCAGCTGGCACGGGCTGCTGGAGAACGACGAGTTCCGCCGCTCCTACCTCACCGAGGTCGCGGCGGCGGCCGGGCGGGCGTTCATCCCCGCCCGTACCAGCTTCGCCGACGTACGCCGCCGCCGCCTCGATGCCCTCGGCGACCTCGTCGCCGACCATCTCGACACCGCGGCCCTGCGTCGCCTGCTCGACGAGGGAGCCCCGCCCGGCCTGCCGTTCATCCCGCCCGGCGCGCCCTGATCCCAGCGGCCCTGATCCCAGCGGCCCTGATCCGGGCGGCCCGGCTCCCCGAGTGCCGGGCGGTCCGTGGGATCAGCGGTCAGAGGCGGCCACGCAGGAGCTGTTTGCCCTGCTCGGCGCCCTTGCGGCTTTCCGTCTGCGCCCGGCGGAACAGGTCGTGCAGCTCCTGGTCGCCGTCGCGCTGGGCGTCGGCGGCGTAGGTCTCCAGCCGTAGCGCGTTCTTCAGGCAGGTTTGGGTGAACCACAGCAGGTCGTACTGGGTGTCCTTGGTGCCGGTGACGGTCCCGTGTTCCGCGGTCGTCGTCATGATGGTCGACCTCTCCTACGCTGTCGTCTCCTACGCTGTCGTGAACCTGCGGCCCGTCGCATGTCCGAACCGACGCGTCGGCTCGTGCACTGCCGGACCGGTGACCGCGCCCTCAGACCGCCACGGTTCGGCGGCACACATCGATCACTGGTAGTGCCTATTCCCGCACCGAACGTTTCTACCCACCGACTTCGCCGATCGGTTCGCCGGAGGACGGCCCGGACGCTCGCCGCCCGCGCGAACCCTGCCTCGAGGTCGGCTCAGAACCGGCGGTCGAACAACTGCCTTCGGCCTTCCCGCCGTCTCGCGGAAGACTGGCCGCGGTCGGCGGGTTTTCCGCGTGGGGGCAGCGGCACGGTTCCTGAGATCGACCGAGATTCGAGATCGACCGAGCGGGAGAACACGTGATGGACGGGCGAACGATTCTCATCACCGGGGCGACCGACGGGCTGGGCGCCCATCTCGCCGAGCGGATGGGCGGGGCGGGCTGGCGGGTGCTCGTCCATGGTCGCGACGCCGAGCGTGCCGAGCAGGTACGCGCCCGGATCGAGGCCGCCGGCGGGCCCGAGCCGGTGGTGCTGCTCGCCGACCTGGCCGACCTGGGGGAGGTCACCCGGCTCGCCGCCGCCGTCGAACGGCACACCGACCGGCTCGACGTGCTCGTCAACAACGCCGGCGTCGGGTTCGGTCTGCCGGGCGCCGCCCGCCAGACCAGTGCCGACGGCATCGAGCTGCGTTTCGCCGTGAACTATCTGGCCGGCGTGCGGCTCACCCGGCTGCTGTTGGGGCTGTTGACCCGCTCCGCCCCGGCGAGGATCGTCAACGTCGCCTCCGCCGGGCAGGAACCCCTGGACTTCGCCGACCTGCTCACCACCCGGGGCTACGACGGCATCCGCGCCTACCGCCGCAGCAAGCTTGCCCAGATCATGAGCACGTTCGACCTGGCCGAACAGCTGGCCGGCACCGGCGTCACCGCCGACGCCCTGCACCCGGCGACCTTCATGGACACCACGATGGTCCGCCAGGCAGGCTCCCCCGTGAGCAGCACCGTCACCGAGGGCGGCGACGCCACCCTGCGCCTGATCACCGGCCCCACCGCGGCCTCGGGCACCGGCCGCTACTTCTCCGGCGCGCGGGAGGCCCGCGCCCTTGACCAGGCCTACGACCCCGAGGCCCGCCACCGCCTACGCCAGGCCACCGACGACCTCCTCGCCGCATCCACCCGATCCTGACCTCCTGCGTGACAGCCGGTCAGAGCTGGCTCACTTCATGCAGCATCGGTAGTCGCCGAGGACGGTTACCTGCTCGGGAATCGGCGGGGCGGCCAGCCAACCCTTGAGGTTCTCCTGGAACTCGCGGAACTCCGCGATGGCCGGGAGGGGATTGTCGATGCCGTCCTCGACCTGAAGCACCACCAGGTACGTGACGCCGTCGGCGAGCCGGTAGGAGGCGTAGTGAACGCCGTGGGGCCGGTGCCGTTCCAACGCGGCGAACAGGGCCTTCACCGCGCTCTCCACCTCGGGGGCGTACTCGCTGCGGACCGTGCTCCTGAGCACCATGGCAGTCATCTGGTCACGACCTTTCGGATCACCTGTCACATCGGCCGGCCGTTGCCGGTCATCTCTCTGACCCGACACGGCGCGGGTTTGTGACCGACGCGGGAGCACGACAGAGAGGTGAGCGATCGATGGACGACGACGAGCGGCTCGCCGAACGGTTCGAGGAGCATCGGGCGCACCTGCGTGCCGTCGCCTACCGGCTGCTCGGCTCGTTCGGCGAGGCGGACGACGCGGTGCAGGACACCTGGCTGCGGCTGGACCGCACCGGCGCGGACGGCATCGACAATCTGGGCGGCTGGCTCACCACGGTCGTGTCCCGCATCTGCCTGAACATGCTCCGCTCGCGGTCGGCCCGTCCGCAGGAGGCGCTGGGCGTGCACCTGCCCGACCCGGTGATCGGCCCGGACGACGCTTCGGGCCCCGAGGGGCAGGCGCTGCTCGCGGACTCGGTCGGCATGGCGCTGTTCGTCGTCCTCGACACGTTGAGCCCGGCGCAGCGGTTGGCGTTCGTCCTGCACGATCTGTTCGACCTGTCGTTCGACGAGATCGCCCCGATGGTCGACCGGTCTCCGGCCGCCGCCCGTCAGCTGGCCAGCCGGGCGCGCCGCCGCGTACGCGGGACGGCGACGGACGGCTTCGCCGCTCCCGCCGAAGCCGCTGATCCCGCCGTCCGGCGGCGGGTCGTCGACGCGTTCTTCGCCGCGGCCCGCCGCGGCGACTTCGCGGCGCTGGTCGCCCTGCTCGACCCCGACGTCGTGCTGCGCGCCGACGGAGGCGCGACCCGGCCAGAGGCGTCGGTGGTGTTGCGCGGGTCCGCCGCGGTCACCCGCCGGGCGCTGCTGTTCGCCCAGCCGGCGGCGGTGGTCAGTCCGGTGCTGGTGAACGGAGACACCGGGGTGATCGTCGCCGCCGGCGGGCAGCGGGTCTCGGTCATGGGATTCGCGATTGTGGCGGGGCGGATCGCCGCGATCCACGCGTGGGTCGACCCGGAGCGCCTGGCCCGGTTCCGCGGAATCTGAATGACTGTGTCAAGCGGTCGTGGTCGTGGCAGCGGGTTGTGGGGGGAGGAGAACCGGTCCGAGGCGGGGCGGCGTGTCGCTGGCGTCCGAGGTCGAGTGGCCGTTGGCCGTGGCGGCGGTTGCGGAGCGTGGCGGCGGTGGGCGGCGGTTCGGGGTGGATGCGTGGGAGAGCGACCATCGTGGTCCTTCTGGATGGTGTGGCGTCCGATATGTCCATAGCAAAGAGCCACCCGGGCCCGGCCCCACGCAGACCCCCGCTCCCACCTTCCCATCCGTCACCATGGGTAACAATCGGACGGACCCCGGCCCGGGCCCGGCGAACGATCGCGCAGACGCGAGGACCGGGGCGCGGTTCCGCGGAACACCATGATCGCTACCGCTGGGTTCGGCTGTCACATCAGGGAGCGGGCCAGGGCCTCGGAGTCGAGCAGCAGTCGGCGGACGATCGCGTCGAACCGGTCGCCCTTGGCCCTGGGGGACAGCCCCTGGATCGACTCGGCGACCTTGTACTCGATCATGCAGGCCGCGCGCCACTTCGACAGCACCGAGTAGTAGCCGATCGCCGAGACGTCGCGGCCGGTCTGTTCGCCGTAGTAGGCGATGACGTCGTCCCGGTGGGGGAAGCGCCCCGGCTGGAAGTACCGCATGGCGCCGTCGTCCTCGTCGGCGGTGACGAGGTTGTTGACGAAGGCGGCGAGGTCAAGCAGGGGATCGCCGATGGTCGCGGTCTCCCAGTCGATGATCGCGGCGAGCCGGGCCGGCGGTCGATGCTGGAACAGCACGTTGTTCGGTGCGTAGTCGGCGTGGATGAGCGCGGGCGGCGACCCCGCGGGGACGTTGTCCCGCAGCCAGTCCGCCACGTACTGCAGTCCGGGCAGGTCACGCCGCTCGTACTTCGGGTAGCGCCGGCTGTAGCCGTCGACCTGGCCCAGCCACCGGTCCGGCTGGCGTTCGAGGAAGCCCTCGGGCCGGCCGAAGCCGCCCAGCCCGACCGCCTCGTAGTCGAGGTTGGCCAGCGCGACCAGCCCGTCGGTCATCGCCCAGCAGAGGTAGTGCTGGTCGGGGCCGTCGTCGAAGCCCTTCGGCCAGATCGTCTCGTTCTCGGCGGTGATGGTGGCCGCCCAGCCGTCGACCAGCTCCATGACGTAGAAACTGACCCCGAGCAGGGAGGCGTCCTCGCAGAAGCCGAGGAACTCCGGGCTCGGGACGTCCGTGCCGGTCAGCGCGCGCAGGACGGTGGCCTCACGCTGGATCGTCCGCGCGCCCTGCGGACTGCCCTCCGGTGGCGGGCTGCGGAAGATCGCCTTCCGGCCGCCCCGGTCAAGACTGAGAATCAGGTTCGTCGACCCGCCCGAGACCAGCGCCGTCGTCAGGGGCCCGTCGCCCAGGCTCGGGATGTTCTCGTCCAGCCAGCCGGTCAGCGCCGCCACATCGACCGTGTTGCTCGCATCCGTCACAGGGGCAGAATCCCATAATGTCAACGGATGCGTTGACAGTGTGTAGGGGCCCGCCCGGTCGCGGGCTTCCCGCCGCTCTCAGTGCCCGCCGGCCCGACCTCCCACGATCACGTACAGCACGACCGCGGGCTCGTCGCGGCGATTGCGCCAACCATGCGCGACGCCGTTCTGGACCAGCAGGTCCCCGGCCGCCAGGGGCTCGTTCCGCGCCGCTGGCGGGCACCGAGGGCGGCTCCTCTCGTTCGGGTCAGGAGCGGGGTCAGGAGCCGAACTTCTCCAGGGGCAGGGAGAAGATGCCGTGGACATTGCCCCAGTACGCCTTTGGCGTGGTGTTGTGGCGCAGGGCGTATTCCGGGATGGCACGGTGCCAGCCGGAGAGCGCGACGCTCATCTCGATCCGGGCGAGGTGGGAGCCCAGGCACCGATGAGGACCGGCTCCGAAGGCCAGGTGCGGGGCAGGCTGTCCGGTGGTGAGGTCGAGGGCATCCGCGCCGGCGACGAGCGCCTCGTCCCGGTTCGCGGAGACCAGCGGGAAGAGTACGAGATCACCGGCGCGCAGCTGCTGCCCGCCGATCTCGATGTCCTGGGTCACCTTCCGGCCGACCTCGGGAACGGCGTAGAACCGGAGCAGCTCCTCGACCGCGTCGTCGATCGGCTCGCCGGCGGCTGCGAGCCCCGCGACATGCCGCCGGTCCGCATCGTGCGTGGCGAGGTGGTGCATCGCGAAGGACAGGCTCATCGCCACCGTGTCGAGCCCCGCCAGGAAGAGCAGCAGGGAGCAGTTGACCAGCGCGTCGTCGGGAGCCGGCACGCCGTCGAGCTCCCAGCCGAGCATCGCACCGAGCAGTCCGTCCCCCCGCTCGCCGCTTTCCCGTCGCCGGGCGATCTCGGCCTGGAAGTACCCGACGACGGAGAAGATCCCGCCGATCTGCCGCTCCGGGTCGAAGACGCCTTCGTCGGTCGGCGCGAGCGCCTGCTTCTCCCACTCCAGGAAGGTCGGCAACTCGTCGATCGGCAGCCCCATGAGCTCGAGGAAGACCACCGTCGGCAGTTCCAGCGCGAAATCCTCGACGTAGTCACATTCTCCCTTGGCGCGGATCGCCGCCACGAGTTCGACGGTGCGTTCCTCCAGGCGCGGTCGCAGCAGCCCCATCGTGCGCGGGGAGAAGTACTGCGCCAGCAGTCGCCGCCACTGCGTGTGCTCGGGCGGATCGAGCTGGATGGGAATCATCGCGAACGGCGGGTCCGGGCTGAGCGGGGTGATGACCTCGCTGGAGAAGACCGCCGGATTCTGCAGGCATTCGCGCACGAGATCGTGGTCAAGCACCAGCCAGTACGAGAGGTCGGGTTCGGTCACCCTGACGATGCGGTGTAATGCGCGGAGCGCGTCGAAGCGGTCGCCTGCCTCGTCGACCGCGCCGACTCCCACGAGGCGGTGGTCGGTGACCTCGGTGGCGGGTGTTGTCATCGCAGATTCTCCTCAGCTGTACCGATGCTGGACCGATGTACCGAGCCGTCAGCGGACGGTGAAGCCGGCGTCGAGGGCCCATTGGGTCCCGGTGATGAACGTCGCCTCGTCGGAGACCAGGTACGCGACGGCGCCCGCGATGTCCTCGGGCTGAAGAATGGGAATGGGCAGGGCGTTCTGCATCGCGGAGACGTTGCTGTCCGCCTTCGCCATCGCCGCCTGCATCGCCGCGTTCATCGTCATACCCGAGACGACACCGGTCGGGTGGATGGTGTTGACCCTGATCATTTCGGCGGCGTACTGGTTGGCCAGCACCTGCATGTAGCCGACGAGTCCCCGCTTGGCCGCCGTGTAGGCCTGGGCGCTCGGCTCCTCGCTGGCGGTGCCCTTCAGCCCCGCGCTCGAGGAGGTGATGACGATCGAGCCGCCACGCCCACCCTCCCGCATCCGCGGCAGGGCCACCTGGACGGTGTTGAACGTGCCGGTGAGCAGGATGTCGATGGTGTCCTGCCACTCGCGCACCGGGTCGACGCTGTCGCCGACCCGCAGGATGCCGGCATTGGCCAGGATGATGTCGATCCGGCCGAAGGTGGCGTACCCCTCGTCGAAGACGGCCCGAAGCGCAGGCTGGTCACGGACGTCGGCCCTGCCGATGACCGCCCGGCGGCCTTCCTTTCCGACCAGCTCGGCGGTCTCCTCGAGCTCGGCCCAGGTGCCGCACGGATAGTTCATCGACGGAATGTCCGCGCAGATGTCGGCGCCGATGATGTCGACACCTTCCCGGGCGAGGCGGACGGCGTGCGCGCGGCCCTGGCCGCGGGCGGCGCCGGTGATGAGGGCCACGCGCCCTTCGAGCTTTCCGGTCATTGTTTCTGTCCTGTCTCGCGAACTGGTGAGGTCAGACGGCGATGCCGACGCTGCGGATGCGGAGGAACTCCTCGATGCCCTCGCGGCCGCCCTCCTTGCCGACTCCGGAGAGCCCGAACCCACCGAACGGCCGGCCGACCTTCAAGTTCGTCGCGCCGTTGACGAGCGTCTCGCCGGCGTCGAGTTCGGCGGCGACCCGCAGCGCCCGCTGCAGATCCCTGGTCTGGACGTAGGAGGACAGCGCGTACCTGGTGCCGTTGGCCAGGGCGACCGCCTCCTGCTCGGTCCGGAACCTGAAGATCGTCAGTACCGGTCCGAAGACCTCGCTCTGGGCGATCTCGGCGTCCGGGTCGACGTCGGTGAAGACGGTCGGCTGGATGTAGTAGCCGGCACGGTCGATCCGGCTCCCGCCGGCCAGCAGGGTCGCGCCCTGCTCGGTGGCCCGCTCGATCATCCCGAGGATCCGCTCGACGGCCGCCTGGTTGACGACCGGACCGGAGGCGACGGCGGGATCGAACGGGTCACCGACCGGGATGTTCTGCGCGATCAGCTTCACCCGCGCGACGACCTCGTCGTACACGTCCTCGTGGACGATCATCCGGGTCGCGAAGGCGCAGCCCTGGCCGGAGAGTGCGATCAGGGAGAACGTCGTCCCGATCTGGCAGGCCACGTCGAGGTCGGCGTCGGCGAAGACGATGTTGGCGGACTTGCCGCCGAGTTCGAGGACGGCGGGCTTCATGCTGGGCGCGCACGCCTCGAGGATCCTGGTCGCCGTGGCCGGGCCGCCGGTGAAGGTGACCTTCCTGACCAGCGGGTGGGAGACGAGCTGGGCGCCCGCCTCGGCGGTGCCGGGCAGGACGTTGACGACACCGCGCGGGAACCCGGCCTGCTCGACGAGGTCCATGAAGAGCTCCCCGCTGAACGGGGTGAGCTCGGAGGGCTTGACCACCACGGTGTTCCCGGCCGCGACCGCCGCCGGGATCTTCATGGCCAGCGAGATGAGCGGGCCGTTCCAGGTGATGATGATCCCGACGACGCCGTACGGCTGGGCGAGGGTGTATCCGAGCTCCCCGTCCTGGACAGGGTTGCCGGTCAGGTCGCCGTGGATCTTGTCGGCCCAGCCGGCGTAGTAGCGGGTCCACTCCGCCGAGAGCACCGGGAAGGCCGCTCCGACGGCCAGCGGCGTGCCGTTGTCGAGCGCCCCGAGGCGGGCGAACTCGTCCGTATGGGCTTCGATGAGGTCCGCGAGCCTGATGAGCAGGGCGCGGCGCTGGGCCGGCGGGGTCCGCTTCCAGGTCTGGAACGCCTCGTGCGCCGCGGTGACGGCGAGGTCGATCTCGTCTTTGTCCGCCAGCGGAATCTGCGCGTCGACCTCGCCGGTGGCCGGGTTGACGTGACCGTAGGTGCCGCCCGAGCCGGATTCGCGCCTCTCACCGTTGATGCGGAGGTGGACCTTCGGCGGGGTGCGGTCGATGTCTGGCATGGGGCTCCTCGGGGCGTTCCCGCGTGCACGACGGCGTGGATCGGCAGATCGGAGGTCAAGGGCGAGACGGGTTAGGCGGGCTAGACGGGCTAGACGGGCTAGACGGGTGAGGTGACTGAGTGACCTTAGTGAACTGTGACGCGCGTCGCCCGTCAAGGAATCGGACAAGGTCGTCCGTAAACTGCCCGTGGACCCCTCGGCTCCAGCACGGCAACCCGCACAGGGCCGGTTCGCTCTACGGTGAGGAGCGGCTCGCAGACGCCGGCGGGGAGGAGATCCATGGGTGACGGTGTGACCGCCGCGCGGCGATCCCCCGGCCGGCCTCGCAAAGCCGACGCCGAGCAGCGCATCCTCGACGCCGCCATCGACGAGTACCTCGAGCGCGGCGCGACCGGCTTCACCATCGACGGCGTCGCCCGGCGTGCCGGGGTCGGCAAGTCCACGGTCTACCTGCGCTGGCCCGACCGCGACACGCTCCTGGTCGACAGCGTCCTGGCACGATCCCGAGCGATCGAGGACGTCGACACCGGATCACTGCGCGACGACCTGATCGCCCTGAGCGCGAACATGCTGCGATTCCTGCTCGACCCCGTCGGGTTCGCGACGCTGCGCCTCACGGTCGAGGCCGTGGCCAGCCGCGCCGCCCCCCAGGTCGCCGCCGACGTGGCCGATCGCCATCGCCGAGCCGCCGGACTGGTCCTCACCCGGGCCGCCGAGCGCGGCGAACCCATCAACCCGGTCACTCAGGCTCGCGTCATCGAATGCCTCTATGGAGCGATCACCCTGAAGGCGCTGGCTCTGGGGCTCGAGGCGGACACCATCAGCGACGTGGAGATCGTCGCGGCCTGCACCGAGCTGGTCGACATGCTCCTCCCGCTGCTGCTGGAGCATGCCGCCACACAAGATAATCAACACCGTTGACGGTGCCGGGCCCACGCCGAAGAAGATCGGCCAACTCGGAAGGGCGGCCGACTCGACCGTGGTCGGGCTGTCTCGACGCCGGTCGTTACCGGGCGATCGCTACAGGTTGGCGGGCGAGGACGGTGTCGAGCAGAATGCGGGCGGCCGCCGAGGTCGCGCCGGCCGGGGTCACGATCGCCGTCGGGAACATGGGGG
>NZ_JANEZT010000233.1 GCF_025403405.1 Frankia tisae | reverse complement strand
GTGCGTGGGCTGATGTCCAGCCGCTCGGCCAGCAGCGCCCCCGGCCAGTACGCCGCGATCAGGTCGGGGCGTTGGAGCAGCGGAGTCGACAGCCAGTCGGGGTAGAGCGCCCGGACGGGCACGCCGACGTTTTTGCAGGCGCTGAGCAGGGCGGCGGGGTCGGTGATCGGAGTGAGCAGGGTGAACGGCGCCCCGTACCAGCCGCGTACCGAATCCTCCGGCGCGCTGACAGGCTGGAGCGGTAGGTCGCGGTCCTCGATGAGCTGGGTGAGGTAGCTCAGGTTGGCGGCGCAGGTAGCCATCCGGTCGGACAGGGTACGGACCTGCTCGGTGGCGATCACTGCGGCCAGGGCGGGGATGCGGTACTTGTAGGAGGCTGCTGCCGGGGCCAGCGCCAGCAGGTCGGGGTCGGCGAGTTCGGCGGCGAGTCGGGTGGGATGGTGCCCGACCGTCATCGCGCGCTCGTAGAGAGTGCGGCTGTTGGTGGTCAGGACGCCGCCTTCGCCCCCGGAGACCGCCTTGGATTCCTGAAGGCTGAAGCAGCCGGCGTTCCCCCAAGACCCGACCGGGCGTTTCCGGTAGCGGGCGCCGTGGGCGTGGGAGCAGTCCTCCACGACCGGGTCGGGCAGGTGGGTGAACTGCTCCATGGGCGCGGGGATGCCGAAGGCGTGCGTGACCAGGACCGCCGAGTGCTGCCCGGTGTTGAGCTGGGCGGGGTCGAGATTGGGCGAGTCCGGGGCGAGGTCGGTGAAGACGGGGTGGCTTCCTGCGTGGAACGCGGCGGTGATCGCCGAGATCCACGTCATCGGTGACATCGCCACTCCGGCGTCGGGGTGGACGCCGACCGCATGCAGCGCTGCGTGCAGCGATGCGGTGCCGGAATTGAACGACAGCGCGTGGTCGGTGCCGGTCAACGCGCGGAAGGCGTCTTCCAACGAGGTGCAGGCGGGACCCCGGCCGATTTCCGACAGCGACCCCGACCGCAGGAGCGCGGTGACCGCAGTGATCTCGGCATCGCCGTACTTGCGGCGGCGGGGGAAGGGCAAGGTCACCCTCGGCTGGGCGTCCCTCATGCGCTTGGGCGGTACGGGACGCGGTGCCCGGCGGCATCGGCGGGGATGCGGTGCAGGTGCAGGCCGCTGGCCCCGTCAGGCAGAGCCCATGACAGCCAGAACACGTACAGGTCCGCGTCGCCGGTGACGGCGAGCACGTCGTGCTCGATACCGGCCGCGGTGTAGAGGATGTCGCCGGGCTGGACGTCGTGGTCGGCGTCGCCGAGTCGGATGACGCCCGTGCCGGAGGCGACGAACCAGAACTCGTCGAAGTCGTGGTGGTGCCGGTCGAAGTGGCTGGTGCCGTCGGCGCGCAGCCGGAACCGTCCGGCGGAGTGCGCCAGACAACCGGCCGGGCGGTTGCCGGGCGTCCAACGTTGGGCGGATGCGGTGCGGATCAGGGCCATGAGGGAGCTCCTTGAGGCCGTAGGGCGGGGAGAACGGTCGGGGTCTCGGCAGTGATCGCTGACAGGTCGGCGGTGAGAACAGCGGCGAGAAGGGCCGCGGGTTGCTGCTGGCCGCGGGTGAGGTGGAACAGCAGCAGGGAGGTGGCGATGCGGGCACGGTGCACGGTCAGCGCCCAGGTGTCGTCGACGCTGATGCCGTCGGGGAAGTAGCCCTCGATCAGCGCCAGGCTCAGGTGCGGGTGTTCCTGCACGGTGAATCCGGCCAGGTCGGCGAGGGGATCCCCGCCGCGGACGCTTTCCAGGTCGATGAATCCGCTGGTCGTGGTGGTGTCGGGGTCGTAGAAGATGTGCCGGGCCGCACAGTCGCCCAGCAGCAGATGAGGGCCGGTGTCGCGGAGGCGCCACAGATGGCTGGTGATGATCTGACGGGCGGAGGCGGCGAGCCCGCCGCTGGGGTCGACGGGTAGCCGCCCAGCTGTCCGCGGGCGGAGCGAGTCCAGGAGTGATCGGTACGGCCCGCTGCCGGTCGGGGTGAGCCTGCCGTACCCGCCGACCGTGATGCCGTGCGCGCGGCGCAGGAGCCTTCCGGCGTGCTGGGCGGCGCGGAGCACCCACGCCGAGGGTGTGCCCGGGGCCGTGCCACCGAGGGGAAGGCCGGGACAACGGGTCTCGACACAGGCCGTGGAGTCGTGCCAGAGCACTTGGGGTGCCGGGATGCCCTGGGCGGCCAGGACTTGGGCAGCCCAGGCGGCGGTCGCGTACCTGGGCGGGGGCGCCAGCGCCACCTTGATGATCAGACGTTCGCCGCTGATGGCGCGGGCGGTGAAGACGGTGTTGTCGGCGCCGCCTGCGCCCGGTGTCAAGCCGGTCCGGTCCACAGCGACGCCCGCGGCGCGAATCCGGGCGGCGAGCCCCTCGGCCGGGGGGCGATCCGCCGAGTTCACGGCTGCACCTGCCGTACGTGGGCGGGGGCACCGGAGCGCGCCGAACGCAGGGCGGCGTCGAGCAGAGCGATGGAGCCGAGCCTGGTAGGGACGGCCGGGCCACCGTGGACAGCATCGATCATGGCGGTGATGCGTGGGCCGTGGCCGTCGACGGGGAGTTCGAGCTCGGTGCTGGCTGTCCCGGCGGGTCCCAGGGTCGTGATGGTCCGCTGGCCATCCCAGCGGCACCCGTCGCCGGTGGGCAGGTCGATCCTCCAGTGCCCGTCGGCGCTGGTCCGTTGCCCGATGCCGGCGAACCCGCCATGGAAGGTGAACACCGAGTCGTCGGCGAACCGTAAGTGCGCCGAGGCGGTGGAGCAGTGGCCGCCGGGCAGCGGCAGCGGTGTCTCGACGCAGGTCACGGAGACGGCCATGGCAGCAATCAGGTGCTGGATCTGGTCGAAGGCGTGCACCGCCAGGTCCTGGATGGCGGGATGGGGTAGCCGGGACCGGAATCCGGCCGCAGGAAGAGACACGAACATGTCCGTGCTGACCGTGTACGGGCCTGGGCTGAGCGTCCGGGCCGCCTGGCAGAAAGCCAGGAACCGCCTGTCGTCGCCGCGGTTGCTCATGACGGCCAACACACGGCCCTGCACGCGGGCCAGCTCCACCAGATTGACGGCGTCATCCAGGCTCAGCGTGAGCGGCTTTTCGGTGAAGACGTGCGCCCCGTGTTCCAGGGCCGTGCGCGTGCCGGCGGCGTGGATGTCGGCCGGAGTCAGGTTGACGACGATCTGCGGCCTGGTTGCCGTGAGCGCCGTTTCCAGGCTCGGGAAGACCGGAACATCGACCAGGCCGCCCCGTCGACCGAGACGGGATGCGGCGTTCACGTCGGGGTCGGCCAGCGCGGTGATGGTGATGCGAGGGTCAGCGGCCAGGTGGGTGACCCACCGCTTCGCGATCAGCCCGCACCCGAGGACGAGGGTGTTCACCGCGCACCTTCCAAATACGGGGTGAGCAGCCTGATTGCCTGGTCGAGTACCTGACCGGCGGCGGGAGCTGCATTGACGGGCAGGCAGGTCGGGGTGAGCGGATCGGCGAAGTGGGTGTGGAACCCGCGGGTGAAGTCCGCGTCGAAGTACAGCGACGGCATCCCGACCCGGGCGCGGGCACGCGCCGCTACCACCTGATGATCGGCCTGCAGGAGCAGGGTCACCGCAGGCAGTACCGCCAGACCTCGGTCCACCTGGCGGCAGACCAGCGCTCGGGCCGTGGCGTTGGCATCCAGCCCTTGCATGAGGCCGACCGCACGCACGTGAGCCAGTAGCGTGTCGACCGTCCGGTCGAGGATCACATGGGAGCCGCCGTCGGCGGCCGTCTGGGCGCGACGCTGCCGGAGTTCCTCGATGTCCAGGTGGACAGCCAGCAGCGCGAGCTGGTCGGTTTCGTCACGGACCGGTCGGGCCGACAGCGCGGACGGGTCCGGCGCGGCTTGGTAGTAGCAGGACACGACGCTGGTGTTGCCGAGGCGGGCGGCCAAGGCGAGCGCGAGCGTGGTCTTGCCCGTGCACGACACCCCTTCGATACCGATGATCACGATCGTGTTCCCTTGTCGCGGTGGGCTTTCGGAGCGGGCGTGGTAGTGGCGTGCTGACGGCCGAGCAGGGCGTCGGCGACCGCCAGCCAGGGGCCGACGCTGCGCAGCAGGTAGGCGGCCAGCAGCTCGACGCAGTCCCGCCCGACCGTGCCCGCCGACGTGTGTTCTGAGCGGGTCTCGGCGGTCAGGACGGCCGGAACCACGGCCGTGAGGACAAGTCCGGCCCCTGCGGTCGCCTGCAGCGCCCGGCCGGACCTGGGCGCGGCGGCGGTGACGAGGGCCACCCCCGTGACCGGGCCGGCACCCAGCCAGGCGGCTGCCCGGTAGGTGGCGATCCCGGCGAGCAGGTACCGGTGGCGACGGGTCCCGTCACCGGTGCGCGCCGCCGCACGCAGGATCGTCGGGTAGTCGAGGTAGGAGCCGAACCACCGGCGGCCCTGGGAGATGATCTCTGTGACGCAGGCCGGCGATGGAACGGTCGTTGTTCGGGGGACGCTCGCCGTGGGGATGCCGCGCAGGGTGAGGGGCACCCCGGTGGGCACGTCGTCCAGCACGCTGCTCTCGCAGAGTCCGCCGATCTCGGCGAGGATGTCTCCTCGAACGAACAGGCCATGGCCGACGGGCTGTGCCAATCCCGCCCGAAGCAGAGCCGCTGGACGACGGCTGAGGGTGCCGGCGTGGTAGCGGCGGGCGTAGGGGATCTCGCGGCGCAACGTCCACACCGATTGGAGCGTCGCCGACCCACGCACCAGCCCCCGGGCAAACCCACGGCCAGCGGCCTGCGGTGCGGCGTGCAGGGCGTGCTGCTGGACAACGGACGGTCTGCCCCGCCGCGAGGAGAGCAACGCGTACACCACGGTCAGGTCCTCGACGGTGGGCCTGGAGTCGATGTCGTAGACCGCGAGGTATCCGCCGGGCGGCAACCCGCGGGCGGCGTAGTTCACCTGAGCCGCTTTGCGGCCAAGCCCGGGATAGGTGACGTGGCGGACTCTCTTGTGGGGCGCGTCGGTGAGAAGCTGACCGATCACCTCCCGGGTCAGGGGTGTTCGGGCGAGGACCGTGGCAGCGATCTCGACGGGCAGGTTGCCGCCCGTGGATGCCCGCCGGGCGGCTCGTAACGCCGCGAGTTCCTCCACCGAGAGCTGCGGGAATTCCGCCGCTCGCAATCGGCTACTGCGACTGACCGCGCGGGCGATCAGGTCCCGTTCGTGTTCCTCACGCGCGGTGGACACCATCGTCAATGACATGCCGGGAAAGGCCGGCAGGATCGTCTTCCACCAGGCCAGCGCCGTGCCGACATGCGCCTGTTCGCGTAGCACTGGAACGATGACATGCACTTCAGGCCACCGCGCTCCTGCGGACGGCTCGAACGGATGGGAGCCTGCGTCACGAAGCCAGGTGTGGGTGCGGGCCAACTGCCAGGCTCCCACGGTGTGCCGGGCCGTGAGGCTCACCGCGCAGGTCCAGGCAACGGCTCGCAGGGCGTCAGCGGCCATCGGATTCGGCCTCCTCCACGGCCCGCAGGAACTGACGGTAGAGATCCCCAGGCCGTCCCGGCGGGTAGCCTTCGCGCCACGGTTTGGCCGGCCCGGCGAAATGCAGGATGGAGGCATCCGGTTCGTCGGCCAGCAGCATCGCCAACGGCGCGTAGGGCTCTGCGTCGTCGTGGCGGTAGGTGGGCTGGGCGGCCAGCGGCGAGAGAGCGAAGGTGTTCCAGCGGCGGTCCAGCCGACACCACTGATCGTCGACGGCGACGTTCAACGCGTCCTGGTCCCACAGCCGCGCCTGTTCGGGGTGGTCGGCCAGGAAGCCGCGAGCGCGGGAGAACACCTCCTGGCGTTCGCATGCAGGCAGGTCCAGCAGCATGACGCCGGAGTTGAAGTAGTCACGGCCGGCCGGCAACCCCAGCTCCGCCCAGCCGGGCAAGGCGATCCCGGCCCCGATGACCGGGTTCTGCGGGTCGCGGACCGCACCGATCGCGGCACCCTCCAGAGAGGCGAGCAGCAACGGACGCAGATCCGCCAGCACCAGCGTGTCGACATCCAGGTAGAGAACCCTGCCGCGGTAGCCGAGCGTGTCGCCGATCGCCAGCCGTAGATAGACCGCCGCTGACACCCAGCCCGACACTGGCCCGGCCGCCGACGGAACGACCTGGTGAAAAGCGATGTTCACCGACAAGCGGTCGGCGTGCCATCGCACCCGCTCCCGGCTAGCGGCTGCCAGCTCGTCATGCAGTACCAGCACCTGCACGTCGGAATGGGCGCCGGTTGCGTTCAGCGACTCCATCAGTACACACAGCGGTCGGGCGTACCGGTCGTCTAGGCAACACACGATCGGCGTGAGCGGGTTGCTCACCGCGCCACCCCCGCCGTGGTAGTCATCCGGTCACGCTTCCGCCCCACGGGCCGGGCCAGCCCGCCGCGCAGATCCATCCGCCCTGCCCGGCCCCGCACGGAGGCCGGGCGGGTGGCGACATCCAGGTGGTGCCGGCGCGGATCGCCGGCGGGCAGGTTGACGGCAGCGCGATCCGGAACGTGGACTCCGTAGAGATCGAGGCCGGTCACAGATGCCTCCCAGGACGTGGGCCGAACATGTCCACCCATGCGGCGGCGATAGACGCACGTTGCGCCGGGGCCACCTCATAGAAGCCGGGCAGGTGCGGCTGTTCGGCCAGCAGCGCGGCGGCCACGGTCATTTCAGCCTTGACGAGGTGGATCGCCGATCCCATCGCCGAGGTGTGCAAGAAGTTCACGGCGTTGCCGTTGCCGAGCAGGAAGAACGACCGTCCGTTCTGGGAACGGATGCGGGAGACGCCAGGGAGAATGCTGCTACGGAGGTAGCCGCTACCGGGCTCAAGCAGGCCGCCCAGGTCGAATTCGTCGTCACGGGACGTGGCCCCCGCCAGGAACGCACCTTCCTTCAACAGCGGAAGATGCTTGGCCGAAAGAGCCCGGTTACCGGTCGCGGAAAAAACCAGATCGGAGCAGGCGAGCGCCTCGGTCAGATCCGCCGACGCGTACCCGACCGACAGTGCCTGTGCCTGGCGAACCGGGTCGGTGTCCAACACGAGGACCCGCACATGCCGGGAATGCAACGCGGCAGCGATCCCGGCACCGATTTTCCCATACCCCAGCACGCATGCCTGACGGCCTTGCATCACCTCGCCCAGATGACGCAACAGCGTCTCCACGGAGAACACGATCGCCTGACCCACGAGCCGGTCCTCGGGTTCCTTCAGTGGACTGCGGGCCACGCTGAAGACCGGGCACGGCAACTCCGGCAACGCTTCATACCGACGCTGCCCGTTCTCGGTGTCTTCGACCACCCCAGCGACCTGTCCCGGCAACCGCACACACAGCTCCTGCAGCGCAGGCGCGAAGTAGCCACCGATGTCAACCAGCACCACACGGCGACCCTCGGCACGACTCCGGATGTAGCCGACGAGCCAATCCGGGTCGGCGAAGCGGACGCGGTCGAGCTCGTCGCACCGGTAAACCCGTGCAGTCTCCTCCAAGACGAACTCGTTGGCTGACTTCGGTTTGGGTAAAACGGCGGCAATCCTGGTGGTGTGGCCGAGAGCGGACAAGAATTCCATCTGCCCTGGCAAGAGATGTGTGATGACCAAAGACGCCGCGGATGTGACCGGCAGCGTGGACGCCAGCCAGGCGAAAAAGGCCGCGGGCGCCGACGCAGCCGAGGCCGCGCTCGCACAGTTTTCGCCGATTTCCCGCAGGTCCTCCAAAAACGCTGCCACATGCGGAAGATCGTCCGGCGGCTCGTCGGTGTCCGCGAGTATGTCGGCTGCCGTCCAGCCCTGCCGGGAGGCCGCCTGGTCGCGGATCTGGGCGATCAATCGCCACGCCTGGTCCTCAGCGAGGATCAGCGGGCAGTTCTGCTCGCTACCATCTTCGTGGTGGACCCGGATCTTGAGCGCCCAGTGTCGGCCCGGACGATCATGGACCGGGCCTTCCAGCGCGGTGGCGTGGGTCACGGGTGAGGGGACGGGCTGCAGAGTCGACGCGTCAGCAGCCGCCGACCACTCTGTGCCACCGCCAATCGGCCGCAGATGGTAGGTGAGCCAGTCGGAACCCTCCTCGCCGGGCACGCCCACGATCACGCCAACCCGGCCACGCTGTGCGGTGTCGAGGGCCAGATCCCCCAGCCGAGGCCAGGACCGCAGCGTGACGTCCGCCGCCCCCGGCCCGCCGTGCGATGTGGTCATGCCGGGGACGGTAGGGCTCCCGCCGAACCCGAATATGAGTCAGGGGAATATGCGGGTCATCCGTCCAGGTGAAACCGGTCAGATATGCGCCGCAGCCTCTCCCGGGTGACGGCGCGTTCCGCGTAGACGAGGGAACGCAGGGTGGATCGCGCCATCGGATGGTTGCGAACCAGCTGCGGGGCAAGCCGCTCCGCCCACTCCAACTCGGTCAACGCCCGGTCCCGGTCGCCGTCCCACAACCAGGCCCGTGCCAGGTCAAGATGATGGTGGCCCTGTCGGGAGTTGGGCAGGGCAGCAATCACAGCCGGGTCCGTACGGGCGTCGAGCGCCAGCGCGCGAGTCTGATCCCCCATCTCCAATGCCACCGACACGGCGTGCACCGCGACGTTCCCGCTGGAGAACGTTAGCGAATGCCGGTCATAGACCTGCGGACCGGTTTCGGCGTCGACCCGATCAGCAGCGGACCGAGCAAACGCGATCCGGTCGATCGCCTGCTCGGGATTGCCAGCTCGGGCAGCCGAGACCGCGGCCCGAAGGTGCAGAGACCCCCAGGCCCGCACGGCGAGCTGGTCACCGCGATCGTGGGCCGGTTCCAGACCCACCAGGGCCTTGTCCAGCAATGCGAGGGAATCGGCCCAGTCGGCGGTCGCCCACATGTCCCACGCCCGCATCCAGTCGGCGACAGCGGGCAGCACCGGATCGGCCGACAGCCCCGCGGCCCACGCCGCTCGGTCGCATGCCATCGCCACAAGCTCGGGGTGTCCCAGCGAGTGGGCCGCCGTGTGGCCGAACTTGCACATCACCCCGTAGAGCGCGAAACCCTCCTCGCGCTCTCGTCCGGTCGACACCTCCGCCAGTGCACTGGCCTCCCGTAGCAAGTCCGGCAGGGTCCGCAAGATCGCGACGTTCGCTGCGGCGTCCCGCAGTCGGTGGAGCCGGGTCATCTCACCCCACAACACCCGTGACGGACGGGGCGTCCCATCGAACACCGGCGCCAGGTCGTAGCGCCGCAGCTCCCGCACAATCGAGGACGCGGCAGCCTGCCACTGGTTCTCCGCCGGGGAGCTCGTGTAAGGGCGTCTAATTAGGTCGTTGGGGTGGATATGCAACTCAGCCGCGAGCTTGTTCAACAGACCGACCCGATCCAGTTCGATCAAGCCACGCTCCATCTTGGAGACCCAGCCCTGGCTACGCTTCAGAGCTGCAGCAAGATCAGCTTGGGTCATCCCCAACCGAAGCCGGGCACGCTTGGCGCGACGGCCGATCTCCTCCGCTTCTTCCAACATCAACACACCCCCAGCTCCGCCCGATCACGTCCGATGCTGACACCCTCACGCCCTACGCGGCACTCCACAACCACCAGCAACCTTTTTCGCAAGACTGATCAATCGCAGTGTGTCGTATCTGGCGGGACGTAGTACCACCGCGCCGGTAGGCGCTATCCGACGAGGTGCGGGGAGCTCATTCCCGTTTGCATGGTGTCCGCGGGATCAAGGGGCAGGTCACCTGCTGTCCCGGTGCGACGACGGCACGCCTAACCCCGCGAGGTTCGGCGGAGTAGGAAGGCGGCGATGGAGTGGGTGACGGTCCCGTTACGGTGGAAGTGATCCGTGCCGGTGCGGTGCGGTACGGCCGTCCGGCGCGGCACCGGGCATGGAACGGAGGTGGGGTGCGTGGTGAAGGTGAGCCTGCGGGTGGAGCAGAACGAGCTGCGTGCGCGGATGCGGGCGGTCGGGATGACGCACGAGGAAGCCGCGGTCGAGTTCGCCCGCCGCTACCGGCTGCGCCCCCGGGCGGCGTTTCGTCATGCGTTCGGGTGGACGTTGCAGGAGGCCGCCAACCAGATCAACGCCCATGCCAGCCGTACCGGCGTTGATCCAGATGGCATGCCGGTGATGAGCGGCCCGCGGTTGAGTGAGGTGGAGAACTGGCCGTTTCCCGATCGGCGCCGGCCGACTCCGCAGGTCCTCGCGCTGCTCGCTGCCGTGTACGGCACCGATGTTCATCGCCTTCTGGACCTTGAGGATCGGGAGCGGCTCAGCCCGCAGGACCGGCTGCTACTCAACCGCATGCGGTGGGACACCGCGGATTCCGACCGTCAGGCCCATGGGAATGCGGGCGCGCGAGGTGTACCGGGGCAGCGTGGGGTGGATCGGGTCGGCCCGGTGGCCTATGACCTGTTCCGTCGCGAGCAGGACGACGGCGGTGTGGCGCGGCCCGTGGCTGCCGGCGGTGGGTTTCTCGACGGTGACGAGGAGGAGCGGCTGCGCCGTGCGGTGTCCCGGCCGAGCCGAGTGGATGGTCGGGTGGTGGCGTCGTTGGCGGCGATCCTGGCCCAGCAGCGGGCAACTGAGGACCTGATCGGCTCGGCCCGGCTGCTGGTCCCGGTCGTGGCGCAGCTCGGCGAGGTGGAGCGGCTGATCGGCGAGGCGTCGGGGCGGGTGCGGGGGCCGCTGGTGGAGATCGGCGCGCAGTGGGCCGAGTTCGCCGGCTGGCTGCACATCTCCACCGGCCGCTGGCCGGCGGCACGTGGCTGGCTGGACCGGGCCGCGGAGTGGGCGTGGGAGGCGGACGAGGTCACCCTGCACGCGACCACGATCAGCTTCAAGGGACATCTCGCGTTCCACCTCGGCCAGCTCGACGC
>NZ_JANEZT010000232.1 GCF_025403405.1 Frankia tisae | reverse complement strand
CGGTGGGTTCCCCCCTGGCCCAGTGGGCGGTCGGCCCGTTCGCGTCCCTGGTCGACCGGGCCCGCGACGCCCTGCGCCGCAGGTAGACGCGCCGCGGGTAAACCCCGGCTCCACCCAGGCCGTCGGCGTGCCCTGCCCTGCGGCCGTCGGCGTGTCCTGCCCGCGCCCCCTGCCGCGCTGGGTGGTCGGCGGCGCCTCAGATCCTGCCGCCGCTGCGGCCGGACAGGGCCCGGCGGGCGCCGCGGGCGTGATCGAGCCAGCCGGCGGCGCCCCGCAGGACCGGCGTCTCGTCGCCCCGGCCCGTGCTGGCGCCGACGAGCCATTCACGCAGGACCGCGCCGGTTTCGGCGGAGGGAACCCAGCCGAGCTCCCGGCGGGCCCGGCTCGTATCCATGATCGGCACGCCGCGGGCGAGGTCGATCCAGCCGGGGCTGACCGGCGCCAGCCGGGCCCGGTAGGCGGCGCCGACCGCAGCGCGCACCAATGCCGGCGGCAGCGCGACACCGCGCCCGCCGAGCATGCCGGGCAGCGTCTGCGGGGTGACCGGCGGGTTCACGGCGATGTTGTAGGCGCCGCGGGCCTGCGCGCTGGTGGCGGCGGCGGCGAAGGCGGCGGCGGCATCGCGGGAGTGCACCACCTGGAACGTCAACCCGCGCACGGCGGGGACGACCGGCAGCCGCCCCTCGCCGGCGCCGAGCAGGCGCAGCAGGCCCGGCGGCGCCAGCGGGCCGAGGAAGTACCGGGCCTGCGACTGCGCGGCGGCGGCGGACAGCACGATCCCCGGGCGCAGCCGGGCCACCCTGATCCCCGGATGATCGGCTTCGAGGCTGTCCAGCAGACGTTCCACGGTGGCCTTCTGGACGCTGTACGGCGACGTCTCGATCCCCGTGGTCGGCCAGTTCTCGCCGACCGGCCGGCTGGACTCCCGAGGGCGGTAGGCGCCAACTGACGACGCGTACACGAGCGTCGGGACCCCGGTGGCCAGCGCCGCCGCGAACACACGTTCGCTCCCCGCGACGTTGGTGGCCTCCGTGGCGACCGCCGCCCGCTCGGGCTGGATCAGCCAGGCCAGGTGCACGACCGACGTGCAGCCCCGGAACGCCTTCTCCAGCTCACCGAAGGCCCCGGGGCGCGAGATGTCGAGCGCCAGCCAGCGGACCTTGCCCCGCCGCGGACCGGGCGGCGGGCGGCGGGCGATCGCGACGATCTCCTCGACCCGAGGGTCGGCCTCCAGCTCGCGGACCAGATGAAAACCGATGTTGCCGGATGCTCCGACGATGGCGACACGCATCCTGGTCCCGTGCCCCGCCGGCGGCCATCAACCCGCGCCAGGACCGGCCCATCTACGCGGATCGCCCACGAACTGCGCGGCGCCCGGCCGAACCGCGCGGTGTACGTACGATCCACGTCGTGGCCGACGCTCTCGCTCAGCTCGATGACTACCTCGCCGCCCGCCGCCCCGAGTTCGAGGATCGGCTCGCCCGCCTCGTCGGGATTCCCGGCGTCAGCGCCGATCCCGCCCACCAGCCCGACATCGGGCGCACGGCCGACCTCGCCGCGACGCTGCTGACGGACGCCGGCCTCGCCGCCCGGATCGTGCCCACCCCCGGCAATCCCGTCGTCCACGCCGAGCACATCGCCGGTGCAGACTGTCCCACCGTCACGATCTACAACCATCTCGACGTCCAGCCCGCCGACCCGGCGCAGTGGGACACCGAGCCGTTCCACCTGACCATCTCCGGGGACCGCTACGCCGGTCGCGGCAGCACCGACGACAAGGGCCCCGCCCTCACCGCGTTGCAGGCCGCCCAGTACGTGATCGCCCGCGAGCTGCCGGTCAACATCGCCTTCGTCTGGGAGCTGGAGGAGGAGATCGGCAGCCCCAACTTCGAGGGCTTCGTCCGCCAGGAGCTGCCGCGGCTGGCCACCGACTCCGTGCTCGTCTCCGACACGGTGTGGATCGCCGCCGGCCGGCCCGCCATCGACTACGGCCTGCGCGGCCTGGTCACCTTCGAGGTGACCATCGAGACCGGGACCAACGACACCCACTCCGGCCTCACCGGCGGCCCGGCCCGCAACCCGCTGGCCGAACTTGCCCAGATCGTGGCCGAGTGCCTGGATCCGGCGACCGGGCGCGTCCTCATCCCCGGCTTCGCCGACGCCGTCGCCCCGGTGACCGACGCCGAGATCGACAGCTTCGTCGCGTCCGGCTTCGACGTCGCCGCGTTCATGGCGATGCACGGCCTGACCTCGATGCGCACCACCGACATCCGCTCCGTCCTCACGCGGATCATGGGTGAACCGACGTTCGAGGTGCACGGCTTCACCGGCGGCTACACCGGCCCGGGGGTGAAGACCGTCATCCCGCCGCGCGCCGGCGTCAAGCTCAGCTCCCGCATCGTCCCCCACCAGGAACCGCACGCCGTGTTCGAGCTGGTCCGCGACTTCATCCAGCGCCGCCACCCCGACGCCCGCGTCGAACTCGAAGCCGCCCTGCCCGCCTACCTCGGCCCGCACATCGGCCCGCATGCCGACGCCGCCCGCGCCGCCGTCGAGTACGCCTTCGGCGTCACCCCCGCGTTCGTCCGCGAGGGCGGCTCGATCGGAGCCGTGCTCACCATGGACCGCTACCTGCAGGCCCCGGTGATCCTGCTCGGCCTCAGCCTGCCCAGCCACGGCTATCACGCGCCGAACGAGCACTACGACTGGGTTCAGGCCGCCGGCGGCACCAAGATGTTCGCCCACTACTTCGCCCAGCTCGCCGCAGGCGGGCACGAGCGCCCCTGACCCGATGACCCGCTGAACCCCTGACCCGCCGGGCCCGGGGAAGTGGCCGTCACCTGCGTCCGGAGGCGTCCGAGGTGTGCGGGCGTATCGGTGCACGGAGTAGCGTCCAGAGGAAACGTCCGGGATGTGTCGCTGGCCGGGCTGTGCGTCGGACCAGGCGGCCGCGTGACCGGACGACGGCTCAGGACGGACGCGGGAGACGGTCTCATGGCAGCGGTAAGGCTTGACGCACGGCGCATCGTGATCACAGGCGGGGCCAGCGGCATGGGCGCGGGGCTCGTGCAGGCGCTACCCGGTCTCGGCGCGGAGGTCGTCTCGCTCGACATCACCGCCGACCCGGGCGAGCAGATCGCCGCGCAGGCCGGCGCCCGCTTCCTGCCCTGCGACGTGACGGACAAGGACTCGGTCGACACCGCGTTGGCGAAGGCCGTCGCCCACCTCGGCGGCCTGGACGTCCTCATCCACGCCGCGGGCATCGCGCCCGCCGCGCCGGCCGCCGAGCTCAGCGTCGACCACTGGAACAAGATCATGGCGGTCAACGCCACCGGCACTTTGCTCACCAACCAGGCCGCATTCACCCACCTGCGGGAGCACGGCGGCCAGATCATCAACTTCGCCTCCGCCGCCGGCGTGCTCGGCTACCCGAACAAGGCCGCCTACGCCGCGAGCAAGGGCGCTGTCGTCGCCTGGACCCGCACCGTCGCCGTCGAATGGGCCAAGCAGGGCATCACCGTGAACGCGATCGCCCCGGCGATCACGACGCCGATGTACGAGCGGACCCGTGCCTCGATGACCGCCGAGCAGCTCGCCGCGCACGACGCCGACCTGCAGCGGCAGATTCCGATCGGCGGGAAGCTCGGCGACGTCCAGCGCGACTTCGTCCCCGTGCTCGCCTTCCTCGCCAGCGACGGCGCCCGCTTCATGACCGGCCAGATCTTCCCGGTCGACGGCGGCACCCTGATGATGCGCTGACGCCCTTCCCTGACGAGCCTGGCGGCGGACCTGGGTCTGTCACGCTGCGTATTCGATCTTTGATCGTTTCGGTCGGCGGGCGACCTGGGTTCTCCACGTTTCGAACAGGCTGACCAGCGCAGATACCCAGCCGAGGCGAAGATGCCGCGGTGGAATCAGCCGTTTACCTGTCACAGGTCGTCGCACGGATCCGTAAGGTCCCTCGTTCGTCGCCGGTCTGATCGGACAGCGATGTAAGCTGCTTCCCGCCAGCAGCCATCGGTTCGGGGGAGGCGGATGTGCTGGATCGTTGGAATCATCAGGGCACGTTTGCCGAGAACTACGTTCGTGCGCTCGCGGCCGCGGCCGGGCTCCTCATCTATCGGCCCGAACCGGATCTCGACGGGGTCGACCTAGGCTTTCGTTATCCTGGGCGGTCCGGCCTGGTTTCTTCGCCCACGGTCGAAGTACAGGTGAAGTCCTGGTCGAAACCGCAGGTGTCCGGTGGTGAGTTCCTGTACGACGGGTTGGACGGAGTCCAATACAACAAGTTGGTCGACGGCCCGTTCGTCGTCCCCCGTTTTCTGGTCATCGTCATCGTGCCGCCGGATTCCGACTCATACACAAGAATTGACACGGACGGGTTGTTGTTGCGTCGGCTTGCCTACTTTCATGGGTTCGACGGCGCGACCCCGCTGCGCGAGCCGGCCCGCCGGCGTGGCCCGCGGATCCGTGTCCCCGTGGGCAACGTGCTGACCGTGTCGTCCCTGCGCAGACTCGTGCATGCCTGTGCGGCCCCGGACGACCCCCGCTGCCTTCAGGCGTCGTGACCGCGACGCCGACGGTCCGCGACATCCTCAGCTATCTCGCCGCCGCCGGATGGTCGCGGCAGCCGGGCGCGTGGCGGGGCGCATCCATCTGGGCCCACGACGGTGAACACGAGGTGCTCGTACCCGGTCGCGACGGCATGGGTGATGCCGAGCCACGGTTCAGGGAACTGCTGGCGGTCCTTGCCGCGGTCGAGGGTCGGTCCCGGGACGCCGTCGCCGCCGACATCGCGACCCCGATGACCGACCTTCAGTGGTACCGCCTTCCGGCTCGGAATGGCGACGGCGCTGCCCTCGGCCTGCTGACCGGGCTGACCTTGCTGGGCGGGGCCCGTGATCTGCTCGGTGCGGCCGCCCGGGCGGCCCTCGCCGGCCCGCATGTCGCCTTCGGAGGCCCCTTCCCGCGCGAGGTACGTGCCCTGCTGGCACGGGTGCTCCTCGCCCCCTTTCCCACGACCGACGAGCCATTGACGGTCCGTGTCCCGCTGGGGCGCCCGCCGGACTCGGTGGAGGCAGACTCGCCTGGAGTCGCGCCGCTCGCGGAACCCTTCGGCCGGCAGGTGCTGACGCTAGCCCAGGGTGCGCTGCTCAGTGCCCGGGACGCGGCGAGCACGGCACGGTCCACCGCCGACCTGGCGGTCTTCGATGCGACCATCACCGCCGGAGTGTCGGCCAACCTGTGCGCCGCCCTGGCTCAGGTAGCCGATGCCGCCGAAAGCCGACCGTTCGAAATCGGTTTCCGCTGGGGGCGTGGGGTTGCGGCACCGAACGCGGCGCGGGCGGTGGCGTTCCCACCCGATCTGAAGGGCGTCCTGAAGCGAGCGGCGAATCACCTGCGGGGGCTGCGTCTGACCGGCTCGGCTGCGGTCACCGGTGTGATCGGAGCCCTCTTCGACGACGGCCGGAACGACCGGTTCCGCGTGCAGGTGCGGGGCGAGGTGGTGATGGGCCGAGGCAGCGACAGCCAGCGGTCCCTGTGGGTGCGGCTGGCCGAAGGCCCCGCGTACGACCTGGCCATTGCGGCCCACCGCGATGGGCGCCGCGTGCTCGCCGAGGGCGAACTCGCGACCGTGGCCGGGCGCCTGGAACTGGTCGCCGGCCCCGGCGGTCTCACGGTGCTGCCGTGAAAGAGAACAGGAGGAAAAAGTTATGGCACTGCCGGACCTTGGCACCCCGGAGAAAGCACGGCTCCTCGCCCTGATGGCGTTGGGGGGTGCAGCGTCCAACGCCGAGCTGCGGGAGCGCGGCGCCCTGCCTCTCGAGGGCGAACCACGCCGGCGGGTCAACGCGCTCGGCCTGGTGACCAGCGTGAAAAGGGGGCGCCTGCTCCACCATGAGCTGACCGAGGCCGGGTGGAGATGGTGCGACGAGGAGCTTTCGGCGGCTGCTCCGGCGCGGACCCAGCCGCTGGGACGGGCGTTCTACCTGGTTCTCCCGCTGATCCGTCGCTTTCTCGACCGCGCCGATCTCAGCCTGGCCGATTTCGTGAGCCTGGAGGCGGTTCCGCAGTTCGTGCCGGCCGGTGACGTGCCGGCCGGCAGCAGGCCGGCGGATGGTGCTGCTCCGGCCGAGGGCGGGCCGGAACCCGCGGCCGCGGACCTGGAAACGCGGATCCGGGATGCGTACTGGACGCTGACCGCCGCCCCCGGAGACTGGGTGCAGCTCACTGCCGTACGCGGACGGCTGACCGGGCTGTCCCGCGCGGAGGTCGACGCGACCCTGCAGACGATGGAACGCAGTCCCGACGTGCACATCGTGCCGGAGGCCGACCAGCGGGCGTTGACCGCGGCCGACCGGGATGCGGCCGTCCGGATCGGTGGAAAGTACAAGCACCTGTTGTCGATCTCCGCTCGATGACCGCCCGGGACATGAACGATCAGGAGCGCCGTGTCCTTCGGGCGTTGAGGTCCGGGCTGAACTGGGCGCCCATGTCGGAGCACGTCTGGGTCTCGTCCCGTTACCACATAGAGGGCCTGCACCGCGACGCGGAACGCTCCATCCTGGACGGGCTCGACGCGGCGGCGGCGGAGGCCGTGGGTAGCCCACTCGGAGTGGTCGTCCAAGGCGAGGGCGGGGCAGGAAAGACGCACCTTCTCGGCTGGGTCCGCCGACAGGTTCAGAGCCGCGGCGGTTACTTCTTCCTGATCGACTTCTCCGTCGTCGGCGAATTCTGGTCGCTGGTCGCGAGGGCGATGGTGGAGGATCTGGGACGCGAGCAGTCGGACCTCGTCCCGGCGGGGCGCGCGGAGGCACTCGGCTCGCCGACACAGCTTTCCGAACTGTTGCGGCGGCTCGCCGACGTGGCCGTCCTGGACAAGCCGACGACGGCGGCGGTAGTCGGCGACGTCCCGTGCACCCGGGTTGACCTGGACGGCCTGCTCGACGGTCTGCGACGCCGGCATCGGCAGCTCGTGACCGTCTGCTCGGACACCCTGCGGGCACTCGTGCTCTACGGTTCGCCGGAGTCGGCAGCCGTGACGATCGGAAACAACCATCTGCTGTCCACACCGGAGGCGGAATACGGATATCGGGACGCCTGGGGGATGAGTAGACGGCTCAAAGGCCCGCAGGACATTGTTGCGGAGCTGAGCCGGATCCTGGCGGTCACCGGTCCGAGCGTGATTGCCGTCGACCAGATCGACTCGTTCATGGAGCACACGGCGAAGGCCGTATCGGCGACCGGCTCGAACCAAGGCCGGGAAGGGGAGTCGGCTGGGTCGCCTACGGCGGAGGCGGCGGCCGCCCTCATCGAGCAGACCGCAGGCGGTCTGATGGCGTTGCGCCAGGTGACCCGCCGCACCCTGTGCCTGGTCGCCTGCCTGCCGACCTCCTGGCGTCGGGTCCGGGAGCAGGCGGTGGAAACGGTGCAGGACCGGTTCACCACCGCACAGGTCCTCAACACCATCTCCGACTCCGCCACGGCGCACCGCCTGGTCGAGCACCGGTTCGCTCCGTGCTTCGCCGACGTCGGCTTCGGGCCGCCGCATCCGACGTGGCCGATAGCGCCGGACGCGTTCGACACGGCACCCGGCCACACCCCACGGGTGCTGCTGCAGCGGATCGGTGCCCATCTCGACGCGTGCCTGCGCGCCGAAGCCGTCCACGAGCTGCGTACCTTCGAGGACGCACCGGTGGGGGACGGCGGGGCGTCCCCCGACGAGCTGCCGGAGCCGCGGCAGGTCCGGTCCGGTCAGGATGACCTGGCCAGCTTCGCGTCGCTGGACGCGCGGTTCGCCGAGCTGCGCGCGCGGGCCGACGTCCGGACCGTCTATGACCACCGTCTGGAGAGCATCGTCGTCCCCCCGCTGCTGACAGCCGGGCTGATCGCCTGGGTCAGAGAGCTCGGGGAGGGGGGCCGGTCTCTCTCGGTCGACCCCCCGCCCGGCCGTCGCGCCGATGTGCATGCCCGGCTTCGCCGCCTGCTCGACGGGAACACCGAGGAGCAGGAGCACTGGGCGTTCCGGGCCATTGCGGCCACCGATCCCCGGTCCACCGTCGCCGCGTTGCGTCACGCCTGCAGCGCGGCCGGCATCGGTCCGCAGGTCTCGCACCGGACCCTGATCGTGCTTCGCAACCACGGCTGGCCGGGCGGCCAGAAGAACGAGCTCCAACGCCAGCTCCTGGTCGACAGCGGCGGCCGATCAGTGCCGCTGTCCGCCGACGACGTGCGGGTCTTCTCGGCACTCCAGACGATGCTGACCGAACGCCACCCCGACCTCGACGACTGGCTGATGACTCGCCGTCCGGCTTCCGGGACGGAGCTCGTCGCTGAGGTGTTCCGCGGTGTCCCGGGGATGCCGTCCGCCGCGGGCGGCGGGCCCGGCCGCGATCCCTCGCCGGGCGATGCGGCGACGAGGGCCGAGCCCCCCAGCGACCCCATGACGCGGCACGGCGACGGGGGACCGATCGAGCCTGGCGACCTGGTCGACTCCGTCCCGTCTCGGTCCGCCGACTCCACCCGGTCCGCCGACTCCACCCGGTCCGCCGACTCCACCCGGTCCACCGACTCCACCCGGTCCACCGCGATTCGCGTGGGCGTCGCACTGCGGGAGCAGACGGCGATCGAGATCGAGCTGGCGACGCTGCGAAAGCACGCTGTGGTGTTCGCCGGAAGCGGATCGGGGAAGACGGTGCTGCTACGCAGACTGGTGGAAGAGTGTGCACTGCGGGGTGTCTCGTCCATCGTCCTCGATCCGAACAACGATCTCGCCCGGCTCGGGGATCCGTGGCCGAGTCCGCCGGACGGCTGGGAAGCGGGCGATGCGGCTCGGGCGGCCGAGTACCTGCAGACCACGGACGTGGTGGTGTGGACGCCCGGGCTGACCCGCGGCCGGCCGCTCGTCTTCCAGCCGCTGCCGGACCTCGCCGCGGTACGGGACGATCCGGATGCCTTCGAGGCCGCGATCGATCTCGCAGTCGGCGAGCTGGCTCCTCGTGTCGGTGCGGACGGGTCCACGACACGGGCCAGGAAGATCCGGGCCGTGCTGACGGCGGCCCTGCGCCACTTTGGCCGGCAGGGCGGCGCTCAGCCGGGCGGCGGCGGCCTGCCGGCGCTTATCGCGCTCCTGCGGGACCTTCCACTGGACGTGAGTAATCAGAACAAGGCGGAACAGACTGCCGTCGACATCGCCGACGCACTGGACGCCGCGATGGTCAACGACCGACAGTTCGCCGGAGTCGGGGAGACCGCCGATCCGGGTGTGCTGCTCACCCCCGCGCCCGGCAAGCGGGCCCGAGTCTCGGTGATCAGCATGGTCGGGCTGGGCGACGACCTGCAGCGAGCCGGATTCGTCAGCCAGCTCCAGACCGCCTTGTTCACCTGGGTCAGACGGCACCCAGCCATCGACAAGCCCCTCGGCGGCCTGTACGTGATCGACGAGGCGCAGACGTTGGCGCCGCCCGACGGCCGGCCGCCGGCTCTGGCGAGCACGCTGACCCTCGCCGCCCAGGCTCGCAAGTACGGACTCGGCCTGGTCTTCGCCACCCAGGCGCCGAAGGGCGTACACAGCCGCATCGTCGGAAACGCGACCACCCAGTTCTTCGGCAAGCTGAACAGTCCCGCCCATGTCAGCGCTGCCCGGGAGATGGCCCGCGCCAAGGGGGGCAACGTGGACCGGATCGGCCGGCTGGAACGTGGGCAGTTCTTCGTCACCAGTGACGGGATGTCGTTCGTGCTCACGCAGGCGCCTCAATGCCTGACCTACCATCCCGCCAGCCCGCTCACCGCCGAGGAGGTCGTCGAAAGGGCGAGACGGGGAACCGGGCGTCCGTAGTTCGGATCCACCCGCGAAGAGAGCTCACGGCCTGGTGGTCAGATCCGGGCGCCCTTTTCCTGGTTGCAGCGGCAGCACAGGAGCTGGAGGTTGTTCACGCTCGTCGCGCCGCTGCGGCTGTGCGGGATGACGTGGTCGAATTCCAGGTACTCGGTGGCCCGGCACTGGACGCAGGCGCCGCCGTCGCGCTGCCAGACCGCGGCCTTCACCGCCTGGGGGACGGCACGGCTGTCGCGGGCCCCGGGCGCGATCACCAGGCGTCGGGCGACCCGTAGCGCACCGGACAGCACGGCCGCCACATAGTCAGGATCGTCGACCCGGTATGTCCCGCCGCCCCGGCTCGTCGTCGCCGCGATATCGACGCCGCCGTGCCCTGCCGTGACCTCGACGATCTTCTGCCAGGCGATCTCGTTGCCGCCGCCGGCCCGGCCGAGGAAACGCAGCTTGCGGCTGCTCGCGACGAGCCGCCCCGGCGTCTCGCGGGGACCGCTGGCGAGCTGGCGGACCTGGACCGTGCCGACGTCCAGGTGGACAAGCTCGTCGAGCTCGAGGTGCAGCGTGGTCGAGTGCACCCGGGGGAGTTGACCGCCGCGGATCCGGGAGAGTTCCAGCCCGCGACGCAGCCAGCGGCGCATCTCCTCGACGGCCGGGTCGTGCAGGCCCAGCCGGCGCGCCTCGTTCTCGAAGAACGCGGCCTCGCTGTCCTCGATGATCCCGTCGCCGAAGGCGAAGGTCACGATCCGCTGGAGGTGGCCGAGCCCCGCCGAACGGAAGACCGCCTCGCCCGCGGCCCGCGGCACGGCGTGGAAGCATCGTGACAGCACCCATCGAGCCAGACCCACGTCGTTGCGGCAGGCAGCGGCGGTGCGCGGCGTCCGATCGGACGGCGCCACCCACGCGGCCAACCGCCAGATTATGCATGGCCGGGGCTCGCGATCCGTCCGCAATCTGCCATATCCGCTGCGGCACGCGGAGTGCCTGGCAGCAACTGACGTCGATCGGACGCCGACGCCGACGCCGACGCCTGCGGACAGCGACCGGACGTGCCGCAGATCCGGGCGGGTTTGCCGCTGCCGGCGACGGCAATATCGGGGGAGGG
>NZ_JANEZT010000231.1 GCF_025403405.1 Frankia tisae | reverse complement strand
TCCCCCTTCGTGCCGGCGGAACCAGCCGCGCCGGCGGAACCAGCGCCGCCCCGCCCGTCGGCGCCGAGGCCGAGGCCACGGCGCACCGGCCGCAGGTCGTCGAGGAACCGGGACGGGCGCCGCGAGCGCCGGCCGTCGGCGCGGGCCAACGCCCAGGACAGGATGAGGTGGGTACGGGCCCGCGTCACACCCACGTAGAGCAGGCGTCGTTCCTCGGCGATCTGGTCGGCGGTCTTCGCGTGGACGAGCGGCAGCGTGCCGTCAGTCAGCCCCACGAGGAAGACCGCGTCCCATTCCAGGCCCTTCGCGGCGTGCAGTGTGGACAGCGTCACCCCCTCCACGGTGGGCTGGTGCTCGTGGGTGACGCGGTCGCCGAGCTCGGCGACGAACTCGGCGAGGCCCGCCTGCGGGGAGCGGACGGCGAGGTCGGCGGCCAGCCGATGCAGGGCGGCAAGGTTCTCCCACTGCTCCCGCTCGGCCCCGGACCCCGCCGACGGCCGGTCCACCCGCCAGTTCAACGCGCCGAGAATGTCGGCGACGGTGTCGGCGAGCCCGTCGGGCCGATCGCTGTCGGCCGAGCGCAGGGCGGCCCGCAGCAGCCGCAACGCCGCGACCACCTCGGTGCGGGCGAAGAACTTCTCACCGCCGCGCACGAGGTAGGCGATGCCGGCCGCGCCGATCTCGGCCTCGTAGGCCTCCGACTGGGCGTTGATCCGGTACAGCACGGCGATGCGGCTGGCCGGCGTTCCCCGGGCGATCAGCGTGCGGATGCGGCTGGCGACGGCGGCAGCCTCGTCCGCCTCGCTGTCGCACTCCAGCCAGACCGGCGGCGGGCCGTCCGACGCCGCGGCGACGAGTCGGGTACCGGGCGCCGCCTGCACGAGCCGGTTCGCCAACCCCACGACCTGCGGGGTCGACCGGTAGTCCCGCACGAGCCGGACGAGGGCCGCGTCGGGGTAACGGCGCGGGAAGTCGAGCAGGTAGCGAGGCGTGGCGCCGGCGAACGAGTAGATGGTCTGGTGCGGGTCACCGACGACGCAGAGGCTGTCTCGCTCGCCGAGCCAGGCTTCGAGCACGCGTTGCTGCAACGCGTTGACGTCCTGGTACTCGTCGACGACGAGGTGGCGGTACCGGGCGCGGACCTCGGTGGCGACGAACCCGTGCTCCTCGATCATCGCCGCGGTGAGCAGCAGCAGGTCCTCCATGTCAACGACGCCGGCCTCCCGCTTGACCTCCTCGTACGCGGCGTAAAGCCGGGCGATGGCCTCCGCCGGCGTGGCGGTCTCCCGGCCGCTGGCCGCCGCCATCCGGGCGTAGTCGCCGGGCGCGACGAGGCTGGCCTTGGCCCACTCGACCTCGGCAGTCAGGTCCCGCAGTTCGGCGCGGTCCGGCCGCAGCCGCAGGCGCCCCGCGGCGCGCATCATGTGGGGGATCTTGCTGGACTCGGGGCGGGGCAGCGGCCCGCCGGCCACCGCCGGCCAGAAGTGCTGCAACTGCCGCAACGCCGCCGAATGAAACGTGCGCGCCTGCACGCCGGGCACACCCATGGCCCGCAACCGGCCGCGCAGCTCCCCCGCCGCCCTGGTCGTGAAGCTCACGGCGAGGATCTGGCCGGAGCCAACCCCCCGGTCCACGACCATGTGGGCGATTCTGTGGGTGATGGTGCGCGTCTTGCCCGTACCGGCACCAGCGAGGATGCAGACCGGCCCGAGCGGGGCATCAGCCGCGGCCCGTTGCTCGGGATCGAGCTCGGCCAGCAGATCCCCGGCCGCGGGCGAGGCAGCGGCCCGCGCGGCGGGGGCAGGCGATCCGGACATCCCTCGACACGGTAGTCCTCGCGCTCGCCGGGAAGCGCCGCAGGCGCGACGCTGTTGAACCAACCGTTGCGTCCCAGTGGCTTGGAGGCCCATTCGTGCTCACGATCTACACGACTTCCTGGTGCGGGTACTGCGTTCGACTGAAGCGCCAACTCGACCAGGCCGGGCTGGAGTACACCACCGTTGATATCGAGAACGACCCGACAGCAGAGCAACTTGTCCGCGATGCCAACAACGGGAACGCGACCGTACCGACCGTGCTCTTTCCCGATGGCACTGTGATGACGAACCCGAGCGTCCGCCAGGTCACCGAGAAGGTCACTTCTGCCGCATAACGGATACGTAGAGCAACAACATCCCGGGAGTTCTTACCTTCCCACCGCACACGCGGCCGGCTCGTGGGACGGTGTCCGTCACTGCCCGTGAAGTTTGTGGGAGAGTTCGGCTTGTGTCGTCAGTACCTTCAGAACAGGCGTGGAGCACCGTCGATGCCGCGCTGCGGGCCGCCCGTGCCCTGAACCGGATGGAGACAGCCTGTTTCGTCGTGGTATCTGCGACGACGGCGAGCTATCTCCGCGTGACCGGAGCCTTCGCCGATCTCGGCGAGGGAACCCACTATCCCCGGGCGGACAGCATCATCGCCCGGATGCTCGACGGTGCGCCCACGGCGGCGGCCGAGGTCGGCCCGGGGCATCCCGCGGCCGACACGGCTGAACATCGCCTGCTGGGGGTGCGCAGCTATCTCGCGATGCCGGTGATCCCCCCGGACGGTCGACTGCTCGGTTTTCTCGTCGGCCTGGACCGCGATGAGGTGGCCGTGTCCGCCGACACGCTGACCCTGGTCCGGGCAATCGCCGACGCCCTGGCGGCCACGGGTGACATCCCCGCGCCGCCCCCGCCGGCGGTCTCACCCAATGGACCGCGGCCCGGGGGCCTCCGGGAGGTGACCATCGACCCAGGCAACGGCGGCAACGGCGGCCATGCTTCGGTCGAACCGCCGGGCGACGGGTCCACCGCGAGCGGGGACGCGACGCGCGACGGTGATGGGTCTGGGCCACCGGGCGGGGAAGCCACGCAGGGGGCTGCCACGGCATCCCCGCCGCCGTCCGGCGTGCCCAGCGCGCCGGAGGATGCCACGCCGAGGCCCGCAGACAGACCGGCCCCGGCCGCTTCGGCTGCTTCAGCCACCCCGGCTGCTTCGGTCACCCCGGCTGCTTCGGCCATCCCGGTCGCCCCGCGGTCGCCCGGCCGGGTGCCATCGCCGCAGACCGTTGCGCGGGTGGCCCGCCCGGGGCCGCCCAGCCGGGGCGGGCCGCCGCGTCCGGCTCCGCCGTCTGTTGTTCCCGGCGGCGGCACCGGACCCGTGGGGACCGGCAGCGCCAAGCCGGCTCCCGCCGTCCCCCGGCGTTCCACCGCGGACATGCGGCTGCGCCGGACGCCCGCCGGCTGGGTCGTGGAGGGCCCGGGGCCGGAGATCCGCCCAGTCGGCGATCTCCTCTCCGCGATGGTTCTCGCCGACCTGTTGGCCGAGGACCTCGCCCCACCCGGTCGCCCGCGCCGGGCGGAGCGTGATCTCGGCGAGATCGAGCAGCTACGGCTGTCGGTTGTCCAGCTCGAGCACGCCCTGGCGTCCCGGGTGATCGTCGAACAGGCCATCGGCGTGCTGGCGGAACGCAACCAGATCCGGCCGCGGGAGGCGTTCGAGCGGTTGCGGCGGACCGCACGAGGCATGGGCCGCCGAGTCCATGACCTGGCCCGGCAGGTCGTGGACTCGGTCGGGGACCCCCGAGCGGTGCTCCCGGGGGAGCTCGGTGGCCGGGGCGGCCCTGCCGGCAGTAATCCCGCCGGCAGTAATCCCGCCGGCAGTGGCGGTCCCGCCGGCGCGACGCCGGAGCCGGGCGGCGCGCCCCGCCCGGCGCCACCGCGGTCCACCTCCGGCCGGCACTGACCGGCCCGGTAGACCTGTGGATCTACCAGACCCGGTGGGCGCCGGTCGACACCTGGCTGCGGCGCCCGCCGGGCGAACGCGCGGCGCTGCCCGAAGGCTGACGCGCCTCGCGCTCGACCCGGCAGGCGGCGTCAGGAGTCAATCAGTCCGAGCGCTCCCACGGCCTTGGCAATCTTGGATTTGTCGCCGACGAGCACCGTGACCAGCCCGGTGGGTGCCAGCAGGTCGGCCGCGACGGCCTGGACGTCGGCGGCCGTCACCTCGGCCAGCGCGCGCGGGTGGTCGCGCAGGTACTCCACGCCCATGCCCACCCCGGCAAGCGCCGACAGCGTCGAGGCGAGCCCCGCGGCGGTGGCGCTGCCGATGGCGAGCGTGCCGACCGCGTACTGGCGGGCCGCATCAAGCTCGTCCTGCGTCGGCGGCAGGACCGCCAGCCGACCGAGTTCGTAGAGGATCTCCAGCAGAGCCGGGCCGGTCACCTCGGTGGCGACGTCCGCGGCCACGGTGAAACGCGATCCGACCTGGTAGTGGTCGATCGAGCTGCGGGGCGAGTACGTGTAGCCCTTGTCCTCGCGGATGTTGTTGACCAGCCGGGAGCTGAAGTACCCCCCGAAGATCGTGCTGGCCAGCCGCTGCGCCGCGTAGCCCGGGGCGGATCGGTCCAGCGCTGCCCCGCCCAGGCGGATGTTCGTCTGCACTGCGCCGGGGCGGTCCACGATGACGATCGGGCCGGTACGCAGTTCGGGCAGCGGCGGCGCGCCCGCCGCGGGCCGTCCCGACCAGTCGCCGAGCGCCGCGGAGACCGCACTCAGTGCCCGCTCGGGCGACACGTCGCCGACGAGGGTGAGGATGGCCCCGGCCGGCGAGACCCGCTCGGCGTGCAGGGCACGCACGTCCGCCGGGCCGACCTGCCCGACCACGCTCGGGTCGGGGATGCCGATGGCGTAGGGGTGGTCACCGAACAGCCGTTCGAGCAGGGCCTCGCGGGCGATCACCGCGGGCTGGCTACGGGCGACCGCGGTGTCCTCGACGATCCGCTCGCGCTCGCCGGCAACCTCGTCGTCGGGATAGGTGGCGCCGAGCAGCACGTCCGCCATGATCTCCAGCAACGGCTCGAGGTTGACCGCGAGCGCGGAGCCGACGACGGCGAGCCGGTCGCTGTCGACCCCCGTGGACAGCGAGCCGCCGAGCCGCTGGACCTCGGTGGCGAGCCCCACCCGGTCGAGCCGCCGCGACCCGGTGAACAGGGTCTCCGCCAGCACCTCGGCGCGGGCCTGATGCACGGGCCCGAGCCCGGCGAACGGGATACGCAGGCGCACCTCGACGATCGGCACGCTGCCCCGCTCCACCACCAGCACCCGCAGGCCGTTGCCGAGGGTGCGGTCGGTGACGGCTGGCAGCGCCGCCGGCTCGGTCGGCCGGACGGCTGGGATCACCCCGGCCGGTGCGGCCGGGGTGGCCGTGGCCGCCGGCGCTACGCCCGCGGAGTTCGTCGATGTCGAGGTCACAGCACTCCCGATCATGAGGCGGCGCCGGCGTGCAGCTCCAGGACCGAACGGCCCTGGTCGAGCAGGGACCCGGCGGCGGCGGCGACCGCCTCGGCGGTGACGGCGGACAACTCCGCCGGCAGTTCGTTCACCAGCTCGGGCCGGCCACGATGCAGCTCGTGCACGGCCATGGCCAGCCCGCGACCGAGGGCGTCGTCGGCCGCGCGCAGCAGCGAGGAGGCCACCCGGGCCTGGACCCGCTCCAGCTCGCCCTCCTCCAGGCCGTCCCCCGCGAGCCGGCCGAGCTCCTCGTCGACGGCCGCGAGGACCACGTCGGCGCTGGACTCCTCGGACTGGCGGGCCTCCAGGGTGAGCAGCAGCGGGTCGCGCTGCTCGAACGGGTCGCCGAAGGTGCCCAGGTACGTGCTGACCCCGATGACCGAGCGGTCCTTCTGGACCAGGCGCCGCTCCAGGCGGCTGGCATCGCCGTCGCTGAGCACCTCGGTCAGCAGGTAGTAGGCGAGGTAGGTGGGCAGGTCGGCGATCGGGTCGGGGACGCGGTAGCCGACCGCGAGCGCCGCGCGGGGAGCGAGCGGGTCGACGATGACCGCCCGGCGCTCCGCCGTGGGCACCGGCTCCGTGAAGCTCGCCCGCGGCGGCACTGCGCGGGCGGGGATGTCGCCGAAGTAACGGTTGACGAACGTCAGCGTCTCGCCGGGGTCGAAGTCCCCGACGATGGTGAGCACGGCGTTACCGGGGGCGTAGTACTTGTCGAAGAAGTCCTCCGCGTCGTCGAGGCTGGCGGCCTCCAACTCGGAGAAATCCCCGTATCCGTTGTGTGCGTTGGGAAAGGTGTCGAACGCCACCGGCGGCAGTTTGATCCAGGGAAATCCGCCGTACGGCCGGTTGAGGACGTTGACCCGGATCTCCTCCTGCACCACGGCGATCTGGTTGTCGAGGTTCTGCCGAGTGATCTTGGGCGCCCTCATCCGGTCCGCCTCGAGGAACAGGGCCAGTTCGAGCGCCCCGGCCGGCAACAGCTCGAAATAGTCCGTGTAGTCGGGGTGCGTGGAGCCGTTGAAGATTCCACCGGCGGCCTGGACGTGCTTGGGATGCTCGGCCTTCCCCACGTTCGCGCTGCCCTGGAACATCAGATGCTCGAACAGGTGAGCGAAACCGGTGCGGCCTTCGGGCTCGGACCTGAAGCCCACGTCGTAGTGCACCGAGACAGCCACCACCGGCGCCGTTCGGTCGGGTGCGAGCAGGACCCGCAGGCCGTTGTCGAGCCGAGTCCGCTCGATCGGATAGGAGGATGCCGGCAGGGCCGACCTCACCGCGGCGGAGCCGACCGGACCGGGTTCTCTAGGCGAGGACACAGTTACCCACGCTACTGCCCGCCGGCCGGCCCCGGTGGCGAAGAAGGCCACCGGCCGGCTTTGCGCCACCCGCCGATGCGCTCCGGGCCGCGCCCACCGGCGGGGTGGTGCGTTCCCCGGGGCAAACGCGGACCGGGGTATGCCCCGGGTGCCGGGGCGGTCCCACAAAAGGAGGCCCGCGTCCGGGCACCTGGCGGGCGACCCGAGAGCCGATGCGCGGCCGTGCGGCCGCTGGCCGAGCCGCCCGGCGACCGACGCTCACCACCCGCGCGCCGCGTCTCGGCGGTCGCGCGCGCGGCGCCGGCCGCCGGCCCGCGCCGCCCCGCCATAGCGCCCCGGGTCGCTGCGGCGCCGCGCGGCGGAACCCGCCGCCCGGCCGGGCGCGCCGGCCACGGCGACCAGAAGGACCAGCGTGGCGGCGATCGCGACCTGCAGAAGGAGGGTCACGAGGGCGCCGCCGCCGATCGCCGCGGACACCACCAGCCCGAGGGCCGCGCCCAGCAGACCCAGCAGGATGGTCATCACGCAGCCGATCGGGGCGCGCCGGGACCGGGGAACGGCGGCCCGCCCCAGCAACCCTATGATCACGCCAGTAATCAGAGCGCTGATGATGCCGGTCAGAGCGTCCACGGGCCGATTCTGCCGGCTGAGGACGATCGACGACCACGAGCCGCCCAGCTCGGGTGACGGGGTGCGGGAAATGGCGACCACCAATCGGCAAACTGTTCCCATGAGACAGTTTCCGGCCGGGCTGCCCGAGACTCTCGCCGCGGAAGTTGACTCGCTGGGCGAGGAGATCATGGCCGCGATCGCCCGCGAGGTGCCCGCCTACGCCCGCCCGCTGGAGGGCGGCTTCGGCCGCGGCGTGCGCCGCGGGGTCGCCGAGGCCCTGCACCGCTTCCTCACCGTGGTCGAGGCCGGCCCGCACTGCGCCCCGGACCTCGCCGCCAGCCGCGAGGTGTACGTCCGGCTCGGCCGGGGCGAGGTCCACTCCGGCCGGTCGCTGGACAACCTGCTCAGCGCCTACCGGGTCGGCGCCCGGGTCTCCTGGCGGCGCCTCGGCGAGGCGGCGGTGCGCCACGGCGGCGTGGACGCGGCGGGCCTGGTATCCCTCGCCGAGATGATGTTCGCCTACATCGACGGCATCTCCGCGGCGTCCGCCGAGGGCTACGCCGCCGAGCAGTTCGCGGCGGGCGGGGAGCGGGAACGCCTGCTCGACCGCATCGGCGAGATGCTGCTCACCGGTGCTCCCGCGGACGCCGTCGCACGGGTCGCCGAGGCGGCCAGCGTGCGGCTGCCTCGCCGGCTGGCCGCCGTCCTCATCCCGGCCCGGCCCGAACCGCAGCCGGTGGCCGGGCGCGAGCCGGCCGCCTCCGTCGTCATCCCGGCAGGTCTCGTCCCCGCAGGTCTCATCCCGGCAGGTCTCGTCCCCGCAGGTCTCATCCCGGCAGGTCTTGTCCCCGCAGGTCTCATCCCGGCAGGTCTTGTCCCCGCAGGTCTCGTCCCCGCAGGGTCCGCGCCCGGTCGCACCGAACCGTTCCTGCTGCCCGCGGACTGCCCGCGGGCCGTGCAGGGCCAGGACACCTGGCTGTTCATGGGCGCGGCGGAACGCGGTCCGGCGCGGGCAGCCCTGGCGAAGCGGCTGGCGGGCCTGGCCGCGGTGGTAGGACCGGCGGTGCCGTGGGGCCAGGCCAAGGCGAGCGCCGCCCGGGCCCGGTTCGCCCGCGACGCGCGTAGCGCCGGCCGGCTCGCCGGTGCGGTCGCCGCCGATCCGCTGTTCACCGACGAGCACCTCAGCGCGCTGGTGCTCGCCCGCGACCCAGGGCTCGTGACGGACCTGGCGACCCGGCTGCTCGCCCCCCTCGACGGTCTGCCGAGCCGGACCCGGGAACGGCTGGCCGAGACCCTGCTGCACTGGCTGTCACTGCGAGGGCAGCGCGGGTTGATCGCCGAACGACTGCACATCCATCCGCAGACCGTCCGGTACCGGGTCAACCAGCTCCGCGAGCTGTTCGGGCCGTGCCTGGAGGATCCCGACGTCCGGTTCGACCTCGAGCTGGTGCTGCGCGCCGGCGCCACCGGTGCCGGCACCGGCACCGAACCCGCGGCCGCTTCGAACGACGGGAACGGATCGGCCGAGCCGACCCGGCCGGACTCGACGGCGGGCGCCGTGACCAGGCACTGACGACCCCCGCCGGCAGGGCCCGGCAGCAAGGCCCGGCAGCAGGGCCCGGCGCCCTCGCGCCGCCCGGCCGTACCGGACCGTCCGATCCGGTACGGTCCAGGCGTGCGGCTGGGCTCCTTCAACGTGATGCACGGCCTGTCCCTCGCCGACGGCCGGGTCGAGTCACGGCGCTTTGCCGCGGCCGTCGCCGGGCTTGGCGCGGATGTGCTCGGGCTGCAGGAGGTCGATCTCGACCAGCCGCGGTCCGGCGGGATCGATCTGGCCGCCGAGGCGGCGGCGGCGCTCGGAGCCACCGACGGCAACTGGCGGTTCGTCCCGACCGTGTTCGGCACCCCCGGAGCCGGCTGGCGGCCCGCCGAGGGCGCCCGCGCACCCGGCGAACCGGCATACGGCATCGCGCTGATCAGCCTGCTACCGGTCCGCGAGTGGCGGGTGATCAACCTTGGCCGGGCCCCGGTCCGCTCCCCCATCGCGATTCCGGGCGGCCCGAACCGCTCGGGGCGGCTGATCATGCTGGACGACGAGCCGCGGGTCGCGATCGCCGCCCGCATCGACGCGCCCGGCGGCCCGCTCACCGTCGTGACCACGCACCTGTCGTTCGTCCCCGGATGGAACGCGATGCAGCTACTGCGGTTGTCCCGGCGCCTCGCCGGCCTCGACGGCCCGCTGATCGTGCTCGGAGACCTCAACCTGCCGGGACGCCTGCCTGCGGCACTGACCCGCTGGCAGCGGCTGGCGGTCACCCCGACGTATCCCGCGCACGCCCCCCGCGTCCAGCTCGACCACGCGCTGGCCCGTGGGCCGGTGGGCGAGGTCACCGCCGTCCAGAGCCGGCGCGCGGAGATCTCCGACCACCGGGCCCTGCTCGTCGATCTGGCCGACCAGCCGATCTGACCCGACCAGCCGATCTGACCCGGCCCGCCGCGATCGGTGCGGCGGGGCTTGACCTTGTCCCTTGGGCAGGCCAGAGCCTGGCCGCGGCCGGGCGCTGTGCCCGGCACGAGGAGGTGGCCGCGGTGGTCCTGCTGACAATCGGGGAGTTCGCCCGGCGCAGCCGGCTGTCCCCGAAGGCGCTTCGGCTCTACGACGAGCTCGGGTTACTCCGTCCGCGGCAGGTCGACCCGGTGACGGGCTACCGCCGCTACGCCCCGGAGCAGCTCGAACAGGCCCGGCTGGTGGCCTGGCTGCGCCGGCTGGGGATGCCGCTCGCGCGCATCCGGCGGGTCTGCGACCTCGACGGCCCCGCCGCGGCCCGTGAGGTGGGCGCGTTCTGGGCCGAGACCGAGGCCGACACTGCCGCCCGGCGCGACCTGGCCGCCGTCCTCGTCAAGCACCTTTCTCGAAGGGTTGTCGACATGTCCGACCCGGACCCGATCATCCAGCCCACGACCGCGGGCGTGCCCTCCGCTCATGCCCCGGCCTCCCTGCTGACGCTGCGGCACGCCGCGCTGACGGACCGGGGCCTCGTCCGCCCAAGCAACCAGGATGCGGTGCACGCCGGCTCGACCGTGCTCGCCGTTGCCGACGGCTTCGGTGCCGACGGCGCCGCGGCCGGTGCCGCAGCCATCGACGCCGTGGCGCGGCTGGAAGCCGCCCCCATCCCACCCGGAGAGCTGCTCGGCTTCCTCGCCGACGCGGTCACGCGGGCGAACCGGGCCATCCGGGCCCTCGTCCACCCCGATTCCGCCGCGGTCTCGCCTACGGCCGGGACAACGTTGACGGCCATGCTCTGGACTGGATCGGCCCTGGCACTCGTTCACATCGGCGACTCCCGGGCCTACCTCCTGCGCGGCGGTGAGTTGCGGCAGATCACCCATGACCACACCTTCGTCCGGTTGATGGTCGAGGACGGGCGCCTGCGCCCGGAGGAGGCAGCGACCCACCCGCAGCGCCTGCTCCTGCTGCGCGCGCTGGACGGCGGGCAGGCGACCTTCCCTGACATCGGGTTGCACGAGGTGCGCCGCGGCGACCGCTACCTGCTCTGCTCCGACGGGCTTTCCGGGGCGGTGCCGGCGGCGGCGCTGCGCCGGGTGCTGGCCTCGGCGGCCGAGCCGGAGCAGGCGGTCCGCGACCTCGTCGCCCTCGCCAACGACACCGGCGGCGCGGACAACGTCAGCTGCGTCGTGGCCGACGT
>NZ_JANEZT010000230.1 GCF_025403405.1 Frankia tisae | reverse complement strand
ACCCCGGACCGAGTCCCCACTCCCGGACGAAGGACGCCTCGATGACCTCCGCCCAGCTCTCCAGCGCCCCCGCGCCGGCCCCGACCATCGCCGTGTGGGACAACCCGCCCGCCGTCGCCCCGCGTGGGACGATCATCCTGGTCGTCGGGCGAGGCGAGCATCCCGGCATCTACGAGCGGTTCGGTGCCCGGATCGCGTTCGACGGCTACCGCGTGCGTGTGGTCGGCGACCCGACCCTGGATGCGGACGCGGTGACGGCGGACATCCAGACGCTGCTGAGCGACCCCGACCTGCCCGCCCCTCATGTTCTGGCGGGTTCCGACGCCGGCGCCGCGTTCGTCGCCGCCCTCGCCGCGACGGGGGCCGTGCAGGCCGACGCACTGCTGCTCGTCGGCCTGCCGGCGGCCGCGGACAGCCGGCCTGCGCCGGCGGGCACCGAAGCCGCGGCCCCGGGCGGCGCGGCGGGCGCACCGGACGCCGACGGCGAGGGCGTCTGGGCCGCCGAGCTCGCCGCCCGCACGGCCTGCCCGACCCACCAGGCCCGGCTCAGCCACGATCCCCACCTGCGCCGCGGCGGGCTGGCCACGCCGGTGCCCTCGGCCTGGCTGGCCGACGGCGACCTGAGCCGGGTGAACGTGCCGGTGCTGGGCCTGCACGGCACCGAGGACCTGATCAGCCCGCTCGGCCCGGTGCGTGCCCGTTACGCGGCGGCGTCCCGCGCCGAGCTGGTCACCATCGACGGCGGCAAGCACGACGCCCTCAACGACGCCACCCACCGCACCGCCGCCGCGGCGGTCGTGCTCTTCCTCGAACGCCTGCGGCTCGGCAGCGACCTGCCCGCCATCGCGCACTGGTCGTGACCTGCCCCCACCGCCGCCGCGCCTGACCGTCTTCCGGAGGACCTGATGCCCGTAGAGTTCATCAGCGCGATCAACATCAACCAATCCAACGAGCTCAACCGGCTCGGGCAGACCGCCATCGACCTGCCGTTCTTCAAGCGGTACGCGCGGGCGCTGGACGAGGGCGGCTTCGACTACACCCTCGTGGCCTACAGCTCGTCGTTCCACGACCCGTTCACCCTGGCCTCGGCGATCACCCAGCACACCGACCGGGTCAAGCCGATCGTGGCGCTGCGGCCCAACACGATGTACCCGACGGTCGCCGCCAAGCAGCTCGCCACGCTGGACCAGCTCAGCGGCGGCCGGGCGGTCGTGCACTTCATCGCCGGTGGTGACGACCGCGAGCAGGCCCGCGAGGGCGACCGGCTGAGCAAGACCGAGCGTTACGCCCGGCAGTCGGAGTACATCGACATCCTGCGCAAGGTCTGGACCTCGACGACCCCGTTCGACCACGCCGGGACCTACTACTCGTTCGAGGACTTCGTCTCGCTGGTCCGGCCCGTCAACGGCACCATCCCGGTGTCGGTCGGCGGCTCGTCGGCCGAGGCCTACCAGGTCGGCGGCGCCAAGGGCGACATCTTCGGGCTCTGGGGCGAACCGCTGAAGGAGACCAAGCAGCAGATCGACGCGGTGTACGAGCAGGCCCGCCTCGCCGGGCGCAGCGACACCCCGCGGATCTGGGTCACCTTCCGGCCGATCATCGCCCCGACCGAGGAACTCGCCTGGGAGAAGGCGCACCGCGTTCTGGGCGTCCTGCAGGGCAACGGCGGGATCGTCCACAAGGGCTTCCGGATAGGCGGCAATGCCACCCCGGCCAACGTCGGCTCCCAGCGCCTGCTGGCCGCCGCCGCCCAGGGCGACGTGCACGACCGTGCGCTGTGGACGGCGACCGCCAAGGCGACCAACGCCGCCGGCGCGTCGACGGCCCTGGTCGGGACGCCGGAGACGGTCGCCGCGGCGATCCTCGACTACGTCGACCTCGGCGCCGAGCTCGTCTCGATCCGCGGCTACGACAACTTCAACGACGTCGTCGACTACGGCCGCTACGTCCTGCCGCTGGTGCGCCAGGAGCTGGCCCACCGGGAGGCGACGGGTCAACGCGGCGAGGTCGTCCCACTCGACGCGGGACTCGCCAGGCAGGACCTCGTCGGCGCGGCCGGGGCGCAGGTGGCGTCATGACCGCCCCGTCCGAAGTGACCGCCCCGTCCGAAGTGATCGCACAGCCGGCCGCCGAGGCCGGGTCTGTGCCGGTGGGAGAGGCCGTGCCGGTGGCGCCGCTGCCCGAGGTCGACATCTCCGACGAGGCGCTGGCCCGGGTCGGCGCCCAGATCGCCGCCACCGCCGAGGAGTACGACCGGTCGGGGGAGTTCCCCTGGAAGGGCGTGCAGGCCGTGCACGACGCGGGCCTGCTGCGCCTGGGCATCGACGCGCGCTACGGCGGGCGGGAGCTGCGCCCGACCGACAGCATCCGGGTGTTCACCGCGCTCGGCAAGGGCGACCCGTCGGTGGCGCTGGTCTCCGCGATGACCGTCTTCCAGCACGTGTTGCAGGCCCGTGACCCGTTCTGGCCCGACGAGCTCTACCGGAAGGTCGTCGCCGACTCGCTCGACCGGCCGGTGCTGCTCAACGCGATCCGGGCCGAGCCGGAGCTCGGCGCCCCGGCCCGCGGCGGCCTGCCGGCCACGAAGATCCGGCGTACCGCCGACGGCTGGGTGGTCAACGGGCACAAGGGCTTCGCGACCAGCTCCGAGGGGCTGAGCTACCACCTGGTGTGGGCGGCCACCGAGGACGACGACCCGCTGCTCGGGCACGTGATCATCCCCGCCGACTCGTCCGGCATCGAGATCGTCCGCACCTGGGACCATTTCGGGCTGCGGGCGAGCAGCACCCACGACGTCATCTACACCGACGTCGAGGTGCCCGCCGCGAACTTCCGCGGGCTGCCCGCCTCCGCCCAGGCCCCGGACGCCGGGTTCGCCGCCGTCGGGATCGGGGCGACCGCCCTCTACATCGGGGTGGCCCGCGCCGCGCAGGAGTTCTTCGTGCGGTTCGCCAACGAGCGGGTCCCCACGTCGCTGGGTCGGCCGATCGCCACGACCGAGCGGATCCAGACGATCGCCGGGGAGATCGAGGCGCAGCTCGTCGCCGCCGAGGAGATCGCCTTCGGGGTGGCCCGCCGCTTCGAGGAGGGCGCACCGCAGGCGGCGGAGCGTTCCATTCTCGCCAAGCCGCTCATCGCCCGGGCGGCGATCACCGCGGTGCAGACCGCGGTCGCCGCCATCGGCAACCCCGGCCTGACCCGGCGCAACCCGCTCGAACGCCACCTGCGTGACGTCCACTGCGTCCGGGTCCACCCGCCGCAGGAGGACACCGCGCTGCTCATCGCGGGCCGGCGCGTCCTCGCCGCCGCAGCGCCCGCGGCTGCGGCGCCCGCGGCGCCCGCGGCCGGCTAGCCACCGCCGCGCCCGGCGATCCCGTCCGCCGGGCCCCGAATCCCATCCGTCCTACTCGTCCCGTCCATCCCGTCCATCCTGTCCATCCCGTCCATCCCGTCCGCTCGTCGCGGAACGTCACAAGGGGGAGCACCATCACCATGACCACGTCGCACCGTCACCGAACGACGCGACGGCTGGCCGCTACAGCCGTCTCCGTCCTCGCGGCCGTGTCTCTCGCGGCCTGCGGGAGCGGAGGCTCCTCCGGCGGCGGGACCTCCGGGACCTCCGCGGCCGGCGGCACCCAGGACGGCAAGCCCGTCCCCGGTGGACGCCTGAAGATCGCCTTCTGGTCGGACTTCCAGTCCTGCATCGACCCGAACCAGGTGTACTGGATCGAGTCCCGCAGCATCGACCGCAACCTGGCCGACTCGCTGACCGACCAGGACCCGAAGACCGGCAAGATCGTCCCCTGGCTGGCCACGAGCTGGACGGTGAGCCCCGACGCCACCTCGTACACGTTCAAGCTGCGCCAGGACGTGACGTTCAGCGACGGCACCAAGCTCGACGCGAACGCCGTCAAGACGGCCTACGACGGGCTGCACGACCTCGGCGCGAAGTCGACCCTCGGCCTCACCTACCTGTCCGGGTACAAGGGAACCACCGTCGTCGACCCGTCCACCGTCAAGATCGACTTTGCGACGCCCAACGCCGCGTTCCTGCAGGCCTCCTCGACGACGACGACGGCCATCCTGTCGCCGGCGACGTACAAGGAGACGCCCGAGGCACGCTGCGCCGGCAAGGTCGTCGGCTCGGGTGAGTTCACCCTCGACAGCTACTCGGCCGGCAAGTCGGCGAAGCTCACCAAGCGTGCCGGCTACGCCTGGCCCAGCTCGCTGATCGCGAACAAGGGTGCGGCGTACCTCGACGGCATCGACGTCAGCTACATCGCCGAGGACAACGTCCGGGTCGGCAGCCTGACCAACGGCACGATCGACATCGCCTGGCCGCGCCAGCCGATCACCTCCGCCGACCAGCAGGTCATCAAGGCCTCCGGCGCCACCATCGAGACCCGCGCCCTGCCCGGCATCATCGGGCTGCTCATCCCGAACGTCACCGCCGGCCGGCCGCTGGCCGACCTCCAGGTGCGCAAGGCGCTGTACAAGGCACTGGACCTGAGCAGCTACGCCAAGACCGTGTACTGGGACGACTACCCGGTGGCGAAGAGCTCGGTGACCTCGACCACCCCGTACGCGGCGGACGAGTCCGCCAAGCTCGCCCACGACCCCGCCGGGGCGGGCAAGCTGCTCGACGCCGCCGGCTGGGCGCTGGGCTCCGACGGCTACCGGCACAAGGACGGCAAGAAGCTGACGCTGTCCTACCTGACCAACGCGGCCGGCCCCGGCGACCAGCTCGTCCAGGACCAGCTCAAGAAGGTCGGCATCGACTACCAGATCAAGGTCGTCACGGCCGCGCAGCTCACCCCGACCGGCAACTCCGGCGACTGGGACCTGTCCGGCGGCTACCTGACCCGGGCGGACCCGAGCGTGCTCGGCTCGTCGCTCGACCAGGCCGTGTCCAAGCAGTACACGGCGAAGTACTCCCAGGACCCGGCGACTGCGGCGAAGATCAGCGCGCTGTTCGCCAAGGGGCTGTCCACGGCCGACCCCACCCAGCGCGCCGCCGCCTACAAGGACCTGCAGGACGCCCTGATCGACAACGGGGTGGCCTACCCGCTCTACGACCGGCTGCAGACCGCCGGCGTCTCGGGCAAGGTGCACGGCTTCGCGTGGACCTCGGAGAGCTTCCTGCGCGCCAACGACATCTGGCTGTCCAAGTAGGACCCCGCAACCCAGGACCGGAACCACCACCGTGGGACCGGAACCCGCCATCGTAGGACCGGTACCCACATGCCCCGTTATCTCGCCGGTAGGGTCGCCCAGGCACTCCTCGTGCTCTGGGCGGCCTACACCGTCACCTTCATCATCCTGAACATCCTGCCCAGTGATCCGATCACCCTGCAGCTCAGCGCGGGCGGCGCCGACGTCAGCCAGCTCACCGCGGTGCAGGTGCACGACCTCAAGGCGCACTACGGCCTCGACGACCCGGTCGTCGTGCAGTACTTCCACCACCTGTGGGCGGCGCTGCACCTCGACTTCGGCATGTCGCTGACGCAGAACGTCTCGGTGGGCTCGCTCATCACCGACAAGCTGCCCTCGACGATCCTGCTCAGCGCCGTCGCAGTCGTGATCATGCTGGTGCTCGGCACCTCCGTCGCCTTCCTCGCCACCTACGTCCAGTGGCGCCCGGCGCGGATGCTGCTGGCCCGGCTGCCCGCCGTCGGCGTCTCGCTGCCGCAGTTCTTCGTCGGGCTGCTGCTCATCCAGGTCTTCTCGTTCTCGCTGACCTGGCTGCCCGCGACCGGCACCCACGGCTGGCGCTCCCTGGTACTACCGGCGATCACGTTGGCCCTGCCGGGCTCCGCGATGCTCGCCCAACTGCTCACCCGCAGCCTCAGCGACACCTGGCGCGAGCCCTACATCGTCACCGCCCGGGCCAAGGGCCTGTCCCGCTGGACGATCCAGGTCCGGCACGCGCTGCGCAACGCCTCGCTGCCGGCGCTGACCCTGCTCGGCGTCGTCGTCGCGTACACCGTGGTCAACTCGGTCGTCGTCGAGGTGGTGTTCACCCGCAACGGCATCGGCCAGCTCGCGCAGCAGGCGGTGCTCGGCCAGGACGTGCCCGTCGTCCAGGCCATCGTCCTGATCGCGGCAACGCTGTTCGTCGCGGTCAGCCTGCTCGTCGACCTGCTCTACTCGCTGCTCGACCCGCGCGTGGCCCGCGCGGGTCGAGCGGCCTGAGGGGGACCGCACCGATGCCCGACAAGATCCTTTCCCCGAACACCGACCTCGTCGCGCCGCCGGAGCAGCGCGCGGCCGTCGCCCACGCCGCCGCGCCGGCGTCGGCGGCGCCACCGGCAGTCACACCGGCGGGGGTCGCCCTGCCGAGCCACGCCCCGGTGCCGGCCGGCGTGGGAACGCCGGTCGACGACGCGGTGCTTGCTGACGGCGCGGTGCTCGCCGACGACGCGACCCCGCCGCCCGGCGACACCGGGGCGGGCGGGCAGGTGCGGCGACGACGGCACGACCTGCTCGCGGCGGCCGGACCGCTGCTGCGCCGGCCGGGGTTCATCCTCGCCGGGCTGTTCGTCGTCTTCGTGATCGTGTCGGGCCTCGCGCCGTCGCTGTTCACCTCGTACAACCCGTCCACCACGTCTCCGACGGACAAGCTGAAGGGGCCGAGCGTGCACCACCTGTTCGGCACGGACGAACTCGGCCGGGACCTGTTCAGCCGGGTCCTGCACGGCTCCACCCTGACGATCAAGGCGACCGGCGGCGCGGTGCTCATCGCCATCATCGCGGGGCTGACCATCGGCGTCGTCGCCGGCTTCTTCGGCGGCTGGGTCGACAGCCTGCTCATGCGGCTCGTCGACATCCTGCTGGCGATCCCGGCGCTATTGATGGCCCTGGTCATCGTCACCGCGCTCGGGTTCGGCCTGCTGCCGATCGCGATCGCCGTCGGAACCACCATCACCCCGACGTTCGCCCGTACCACCCGGGCCGAGGTGCTACGGGTGAAGGAACAGCCCTACGTGGAGGCGGCGCGCACCGGCGGCGCCTCCTGGGGCCGGGTGCTGGTGCGCCACATCCTGCCGAACTCCTGGGGCCCGGTCTCCGTGCTCGCGGTGCTCGACTTCGGCACGGCCGTGCTGGTCATCTCCTCCCTGAGCTTCCTCGGGTTCGGCACGCCGCCGCCCGCCGCGGAGTGGGGCACGCTGATCTCCAACGGCCGCAACTTCCTCGTCACCAGCCCCTGGCTGTCGCTGCTGCCCGGCCTGTTCGTCGGCCTGGTCGTGTTCAGCCTCAACCACATCGCCCGCACTTTCGAGGAGGTGCAGCGTTGAGCACCGAGGCAGTGCCGCTCAGCGGCCCCGTCGCGCCCGCCGACACCGGCCCCATCGTGGAGCTGGCCGGACTGTCCGTCGGCTACCGGCAGCGCGGGCGCACGACCCTGGCGGTCGAGGACGTCGACCTCACGATCTCCCCCGGCGAGACGGTGGCCGTCGTCGGCGAGTCCGGCTCTGGCAAGACGACGACGGCGAACGCGATCCTCGGGCTGCTGCCGTCGAGCGGGGTGGTCACCGCCGGCCGCATCCGCATCGCCGGCACCGACGTCACCGGCGCCCCCGACCGGGTGCTGCGCACGTTCCGCGGCAACGTCGTCGGGCTCGTCCCGCAGGATCCGATGGTCGGGCTCAACCCGACGATGCGCATCGGCGGGCAGATCGCCGAGGTGGTGCGCCGCCGCGGCGTCGACAAGCGTCTCGTCCACGCGGAGGTGATCGAGGCGCTGGAGCGCGCCGGGGTGGACCAGCCGGCGGTGCGCGCCCGGCAGTACCCCAATGCGCTGTCCGGCGGGCTGCGCCAGCGGGTGCTCATCGCGATCGCGATCGCCGGGCATCCCCGGCTCATCGTCGCCGACGAGCCGACCAGCGCGCTCGACGTCACCGTGCAGCGGCGCATCCTCGACCACCTCGGCGGCCTCGTCGCCGAGACCGGCGCGTCGCTGCTGATCATCACGCATGATCTCGGCGTCGCCGCCGACCGGGCCGACCGGGTCGTGGTCATGCAACGCGGGCGGATCGTCGAGCAGGGCGAGCCCGAGGCGATCCTGCTGCGGCCCCAGGTGGCCTACACTCGCCAGCTCATCGCCGCCGCCCCGGCGCTGTCGCACGCCGGCGGCGTCGTGCCGCGCTTCATCGACGTCACCCCGGCGCCGGAGGTGCTGCGCCTGGACGGGATCGGCAAGGACTTCCAGCTGCCCCGCACCGCCGGTGGCGACCGCATCTTCCGCGCCCTCGACGACGTCAGCCTGTCAGTGCGCGCCGGGCAGACCCTCGGGCTCGTCGGCGAATCGGGCTCCGGCAAGACGACCGCGCTGCGCATCGCGATGGGCCTGGAGAAGCCGACCCAGGGCCGGGTCCACCTCGACGGCGTCGACATCACCGACGCCGGCTGGTCGCAGCTGCGCCCGCTGCGGCGGCGCTTCCAGCTCGTCCACCAGAACCCGTACTCCTCGCTGGACCCGCGGTTCACCGTCGCGCAGACCATCGCCGAACCGCTGGTGTCGTTCCGGGTCGGGGACCGGGCCAGCCGCGCCGCCCGGGTCCGCGACCTACTCGACCAGGTGGCCCTGCCGGCGGCGTTCGCCGACCGTAAGCCGGCGGAGCTCTCCGGCGGCCAGCGCCAGCGGGTCGCGATCGCCCGCTCGCTCGCCCTCGAACCCGAACTGGTGTTCCTCGACGAGCCGGTGTCGGCGCTCGACGTGTCCGTGCAGGAGCAGATCCTCACCCTGCTGCTGCGGCTGCAGCAGGACCTGGGCGTCGGCTACCTGTTCATCTCCCACGACCTGGCGGTCGTCGCCCAGCTCGCCCATCACGTCACGGTGCTGCGGGGCGGGCGGATCGTCGAGAGCGGCCCCGCCGAGAAGATCCTCACCGCGCCGGCCGAGGAGCACACCCGCGAACTGCTCGGCGCGGTCCCCGGCCAGCGTTTCGCCGCCGAACTCGCCGCCGCGGCGCTGCCCGGGACGAAACAGTGAATCCACCAGACAGCACAGAAATCCACCAGACAGCACAGAAGGGATCGGGGCGATGAGCCGCCGGTACATAGTCATCGGAGCCGGCGCGGTCGGCGCGACCATCGCCGCGGAACTGCACCTCGCCGGCATCGGCGTCGTCGTCGTCGCACGGGGCGCCAATCTTGAGGCGCTGCGCACCCACGGGCTGCGCTACATCCGCCCGCCGGCCACCGAGGGCGGCCCGGCCGACTCCCGGCGCCTGGACCTGGCCGTGGCCGGCGGCCCGGACGAGGTGGAACTGCGCTCCGGTGACGTCCTCGTGCTCGCCACCAAGTCCCAGGACTCCGAGGCCCTGCTCGCCACCTGGGCCTGGCAGCCGGTCGACGGCGGGCGCACCACGGCGGCCGAGACGCTGCCCGTCGTGCTGCTGCAGAACGGCCTCGAAAACGTCCGCACCGCGCTGCGCCGCTTCGCCGTCGTCGTCGACGCGATGGTGCTCAGCCCGTCGTCGCACCTGCGCCCAGGAGAAGTGATCTCCCCGGCGGCGCCGCTCGTCGCCGGCTTCCTGCTGGGCCGCGCGCCCGGCGGCGGCGTCGGCGACCCGGTGGTCGAGGCGATCGCCGCCGACCTGCGCCGCGGGGCGAGCGCCGTGCGGATCGTCGACGACATCGGCCGCTGGAAGGCCGGCAAACTGCTGGGCAACCTGGCGTACAACCTCGACGCGCTCTACCCGCCGAGCCCCCGGCGCGACGCCGCGTCCGCCGAGCTCGTCGCCGAGGCCCGCCGGGCGTTCGACGCCGCCGGCATCGACATCGCGGACCTGCGCCAGGACGGCGGGTTCGACGTGCGCGAGCTCGTCATCCACGACGTCCCCGGCTTCCCGCGCCAGGGCAGCTCCACCTGGCAGAGCCTGGCCCGCGGCGGCTCGGTGGAATCGGACTTCCTCAACGGGGAGATCGTCCTGCTGGCCCGGCTGCACGGCCTGGGCGCCCCGGTGAACGCCGGCGTGCAGCGGCGCATCGCCGTCGCCGCCCGCCTCGGCACCCCGCCGGGCGGCCTCGGCGACGCCGACCTCGGTGAGCTGCTGGCCGCGGGCCGCACGCCCGGCCGGTCCGGGACGGCCCGTCAGCCCGGCGGCGAGGTGCTCGTCGACGCCAAGGCCCTGCACGACGAGCTGACCTCGGCCGCACCGCCGCTGCTGCTCGACGTCCGCTGGGCCCTCGGTGACCCGCACGGCCACGACCACTACCGCGAGGGCCACCTGCCGGGTGCCGTCTACGTCGACCTCGACACCGAGCTCGCCGCCGCCCCCGGGGGCACCGCCGGGCGTCACCCGCTGCCCGAGCTTGCCGACCTGCAGCGCGCCGCCCGCTCCTGGGGGCTGACCGCCGGGCGCCCGGTCGTCGTCTACGACGACAACGGCGGGCTGTCCGCCGCGCGGGCATGGTGGCTGCTGCGCTGGGCCGGCGTCGCCGACGTCCGCATCCTCGACGGGGCGCTCGGCGCCTGGCGCGACGCCGGACTGCCGGTCGAGACCGGGGAGATCATCCCGCTGCCCGGCGACATCGTGCTCGAGCCGGGGCACCTGCCTGTCCTCGACGCCGACGCCGCCGCCGCGGTGGCCCGCGAGGGGATCCTGCTCGACGCCCGCGCGCCCGAGCGCTACCGCGGCGAGGTGGAGCCCGTCGACCCGCGCGCCGGCCACATCCCGGGGGCGGTCAGCGCCTCGACGGGGGACAACCTCGACGACGCCGGCCGGTTCCGGCCGGCCGCGGAGCTGCGCGCCCGCTTCCTCGCCCTCGGCGCCTCGGCCGCCGGCGGCGGCGGCGCGGCGCCGGCGCCGATCGGGGTGTACTGCGGGTCCGGGGTGACGGCCTCGCACGAGATCGCCGCCCTCGCCGTCGCCGGATTCGACGCGGCGCTGTTCCCGGGCTCCTGGTCGGCATGGTCGTCCGACCCGGCCCGCCCGGTCGCCACC
>NZ_JANEZT010000022.1 GCF_025403405.1 Frankia tisae | reverse complement strand
ACCTGCCCCCGTCCGCGATCAGCCGCTTGAGCCGAGCGCCCACGGTAGATCCGCGGCGAATGGGTGCTCAGAATGGGCTAGTACTCTCCCGGGGATCCCGCTGCACCGCCGGCGGGCAACCGGTCCGAATCGGCCGCGCAGACGGTCGGCCTGCTGTCGGCGTGCGCGGCGACGCAGACAACCGCGGGAGGGTCACCGGCGGCGCCGTTCTGAGCTCGGGTGAACTTCACGCGTTCCGCTGGGACGACGGCACCGATCCAGGACCTGGCCCCCGAGACCTGGGCAGCCTCCCCTGGGCCATCACCGAGGCGGGTGACATCGTTGGGGAGACGATGCCGACCGGTTCCACATCGGCGCACGCCGCCCTCTGGCCTGCGCGGCGCCGCTGAGAAATCCAGGCATTCCCGCGAGGTTACCGAACTGGAGTCGGGCGACGGCAGAACAATCAGACCCGGCAAGCGCCGGACAAGCCTTACCCCGAGTGGAGCGGGCGACGGGAATCGAACCCGCGTTGCAAGCTTGGGAAGCTCGTGTTCTGCCTCTGAACTACGCCCGCGTGGTGCATCCGCATCGTACCGGACGGAGGGGTCGACACGGCGGGGCGGGGGCACGGGAAAGCCCATGTCCACGCCCCGGTGCCGACGACGCGGGCGGCAACCCGGTGGGCCGCCGACGGCTGTCCCGCCGTCAGCCGTCCGCGCTGCTACCGATGCTGGGCGGGACCGCACCGGCGGTGCTCCCGGCGCTCGGCTGGCCACCGATGCCGGGTGGGCGCAGGAAGCGCAGCGGCTCGCGGCCCGGGGGCTGCCTGGGGCGGTCGAGTACGGGGGCGGGCGGCACATCGAGGCTCACCGGCTCGCTCGGCTGGACGCGCACCGTCTGGCCGTGATGGAGCAGGGTTATCGCCGGCCCCTCGGAGACGGTGTAGGTGGCCGTCGCGTCGGACACCTCCACCCGCAGGTGGCGCCCGCGCACGCACAGCCCGAAGGCGAGCCTGGTCAGGCCCTCGGGCAGGCGGGGGGAGAAGGCGATGACCTCGCCGCTGTCACGTAGGCCACCGAAGCCCTCCACGAGGGCGATCCAGCTTCCCGCGAGCGAGGCCATGTGCAGGCCGTCGCCGGTGTTGTGCTCGATGTCGCGCAGGTCCATCAGCGCGGCCTCGCGCAGGTAGTCGTGGGCGAGGGAGAGGTGGCCGCACTCGGCGGCCATCACCGCCTGGCAGCAGGCCGACAGCGACGAGTCCCGGACGGTCAGCGCCTCGTAGTAGGCGAAGTTGCGGATCTTCTCGTCCATGGTGAACGCGTCGCCGCAGCGCTGCATCGCGAGCACGAGGTCCGCCTGTTTGATGACCTGCTTGCGGTAAAGGTCGAAGTAGGGGAAGTGCAGCAGCAGCGGGTACTGCTCGGGCGTGGTGTGCTCGAAGTCCCAGACCTGGTGCTCGGTGAACCCCTCGGACTGCGGGTGGACCCCGAGATGGGGGTCGTAGGGGATGAACATGTCCTCGGCCGCGTCCCGCCAGGAGGCCGTCACCTCGGCGTCCACGCCGAGTTCGGCGGCGCGGGCGGGATGGCGGCGGGCGGCGTCCGCGGCGGCGATGAGGTTCCGCTGCGCCATCAGGTTCGTGTAGACGTTGTTGTCGGCGATCGCCGAGTACTCGTCCGGGCCGGTGACACCGTCGATGCGGAATCGGCCGTCGAGGTCGTGGTGGCCCAGCGAGCGCCACAGGCGCGCCGTCTCGACCAGGATCTCCAGGCCGACCTCGCGTTCGAACCGCTCGTCCTCGGTGACGTTGACATAGCGGGCGACCGCGTCGGCGATGTCGGCGTTGACGTGGAACGCCGCCGTCCCGGCCGGCCAGTATCCGGAGCACTCCTCGCCGTGGATGGTGCGCCAGGGGAACACGGCGCCGGCGAGGCCGAGCAGCTCGGCCCGCTCCCGGGCCAGCGGCAGGGTCGTGTGCCGCCAGCGCAGCGCGTCGCCGGCCGCGTCGGGGACGGTGTAGGTCAGCACCGGCAGCACGTAGGTCTCGGAGTCCCAGAAGGCGTGACCGTCGTAGCCCGGACCGGTCAGGCCCTTCGCCGGGATGGCGCGCCGCTCCGCCCGGGCGGCCGACTGCAGGACGTGGAACAGCGCGAACCGGACGGCCTGCTGAACCTCCGAGTCGCCGTCGACCTCGACGTCGGCACGGTTCCAGAACGCGTCGAGGTATTCCTTCTGCTCGCGCACCAGGCCGCCCCAGCCGGTCTGGCGGGCGGCGACGAGCGCGGCCGCGGCCTGGTCTCGCAGCGCCGGCAGGGACCGCTGCTCGGACCAGCCGTACGCGAGCCACTTGACCATCCGCAGCTTCTGGCCGGGCAGCAGCACAACCGTCGCGGTGACCCGGCCCGCGTCGGGTTCGCTCTCCGAGGAGATGCCCAGCGAATCCGGGCCCTCGAAGTAATGGTCCATGGCGGCGGCGACCCGGATCTCGCTGTGCCGGGTGATGTGGACGGTTTCGACCCTGGTCCCGTCGGCGCGGTGGCGTTCGGAGACCAACGGCGACTCCAGCACGGCGGCGGCCCGCGGGTCGCCGCGCCGGGCCGGGAGCTGCTCGTTGGCCACCAGCTCCGACTGGATGACGACCCGGGCCGGCTCATCGACCGCTTCGACCTCGAAGTAGAAGGCGGCGATGGACCGCTGGGAGAACGACACCAGCCGCTCGGAATGCACCCGGATCGTCTGGCCGGCCGGTGAGACCCATTCCACGTCGCGGTTGAGCACACCCTCCCGGAAATCGATCACCCGCTGATGCGACCGCAGCTCGCCGTACCGGATGTCGAACGGCTCGTCATCCACCAGCAGACGGATGATCTTGCCGTCGGTGACGTTGATGACCGTCTGCCCGGATTCCGGATAGCCGTATCCGGCCTCGGCGTACGGCAGGGGGCGCAGCTCGTGCACGGAGTTCAGGTACGAGCCGGGCAGGCCGTGTGGATCGCCCTCGTCGAGGTTCCCGCGCAGCCCGATATGGCCGTTGGACAACGCGAACAGCGATTCGGACCGACCCAGATCGCAGAGGTCGACGCCGGATTCCCGGATCGACCACGGTTCGATCAGGTAGGACGCCTTATCGATCATGCCAGGCCGCGCCCGGGGCCGGACGGCGCGGACGAGACGGACGGGGCGGACGGGGCGAGGAGCTCGGCCAGGTCCTCGACGACGACGTCAGCGCCGTGCCTGCGCAGCTGCTCGGCATGCCCCTGGCCGACCCGGTCGACGCCCACCACGTAGCCGAAGCCACCGGCCCGGCCGGCCTCGGCACCGGCCAGGGCGTCCTCGAACACCACCGCCCGCTCCGGGGGCACGCCGAGCAGCTTGGCGCCGGCGAGGAAGGTGTCCGGCGCCGGCTTGCCAGCCAGGCGCTCCTGGGCCGCGACCGCGCCGTCGACGACCGCGTCGACGAAGATGTCGAGGCCGGTGGACCGCAGCACCTCCACACAGTTGGCGCTGGAGGAGACCACGGCCCTGGGCCCTCCGCCCGCCGCCAGCTGCTCCAGATAGGCCCGCGAGCCCGGGTAGACCTCCACACCGTCGGTCCTGATCCGCTTCAGCAGCAGGATGTTCTTGCGGTTGGCCAGCGCGTTCACGGTCAGCGCGGACGGCGGGTCGTCTGCCGTTCCCTCGGGCAGCCGGATGTGGCGGGCGGTGAGAAAGGCACGCACCCCGTCGGCTCGGGGCCGACCGTCAACGTATTCGCCGTAGTCCCCCCCGATGTCGAACGCGACGAACGGTTCACCGGACCGGCTGGCCCAGTTCTCCAGAAAGTCGTCGAACATCTCCTTCCACGCGGCCGCGTGCACCGTCGCAGTATTGGTGAGCACCCCGTCGAGATCGAACAGGCACGCCTGAATGTGATCGGGTAGCCCCAGCATGCTTCTCCCGCCTGTGTCCGCGTTTCCACCTTCCGCCGGGACGGCCCCGTTCCAGCCGACCGTTCCCCGAGCGGACACGTCTCTCCTACCCCTGTCACGCTACGTCTCACTCCACCTGGCCGAACCCCGGCCGGTGGTCGGCCGGGGTTCGGCCAGGTGGACGGGCGGTGAAGATCGACCGCGGATGCTCTAACGTCCACGGCGTGCTGCTGTCCGACCGGGACATCCGGGCCGAGATCACCGCGGGCCGGATCCGCCTTGACCCCCACGACCCCGCCCTGATCCAGCCGTCCAGCATCGATCTGAGGCTGGACCGTTGGTTCCGGGTCTTCGCCAACCACCGGTACAGCCACATCGACCCGTCAGTCGAGCAGGAGGATCTCACCGAGCTCATCGCGCCGGAGGGTGACGAACCGTTCGTGCTGCACCCGGGCGAGTTCGTGCTCGGCTCGACGCTGGAGATCATCACCCTGCCGGACGACCTCGCGGGCCGTCTGGAGGGCAAGTCGAGCCTGGGCCGGCTCGGGCTGCTCACGCACTCGACCGCCGGCTTCATCGATCCCGGCTTCTCCGGGCACGTCACGCTGGAACTGTCGAACGTCGCGACGCTACCGATCAAGCTCTGGCCGGGCATGAAAATCGGCCAGCTCTGTCTGTTCCGGCTGTCCTCACCGGCCGAGCATTCCTACGGCTCGGCCGTCTACGGCTCCCGCTACCAGGGCCAGCGCGGTCCGACGCCGTCCCGCGCCTACCGGGACTTCACCCGCGCCCCCGTCCCGAACGGGGAACTCCCGCCCAGCTGACCTGCCGCGTGGCCGCACCACCCGCGTGACCCGCAAGCCGGGCGAACGACAGCGACCCGGGACCCTCGCGGCTGGCGAGAGTCCCGGGTCGCGGGGATGGCGGGGTTGGCGGCAGGTCAGCCGACGGGCTCGGCGGGGGTTGCCGCCGGCGTCGCCGGCACCAGCGAGCGGGCCAGCAGCTGCGAGACGTCGAGCACCTCGACGCTCTCCTTCGCCTCACCGGAGAGCTTCTTCTCCGTCACGGCGTCGGTCAGCATCACGATGCAGAACGGGCAGGCGGTGGACACGACGTCCGGGTCGAGGCCGAGGGCCTCCTCCATCCGGTCGACGTTGACCCGCTTGCCGATCTTCTCTTCCATCCACATCCGCGCGCCACCGGCGCCGCAGCAGAATCCGCGTTCCTTGCAGCGGTGCATCTCCTGGCCCCGGATGCCGGGAATGGCCGCCAGGATCTCCCGCGGGGGGGTGTAGACCTTGTTGTGCCGGCCGAGGAAGCACGGGTCGTGGTAGGTGACCGACGAGTCGATCGGGGTGATCGGCACCAGCTTGCGCTCCTCGACGAGCTTGCCGAGCAGCTGGGTGTGGTGGACGACCTCGTACTCGCCGCCGAGCGAGGAGTACTCCCGGGCGAGGCTGTTGAAGCAGTGCGGGCAGGTCGCGACGATCTTCTTGACGCCCGTTTCGTTCAGCAGCTCGATGTTGGCCTTGGCCAACTCCTGGTACAGGTACTCGTTGCCGAGCCGGCGGGCCGGGTCACCGGTGCAGGACTCGTTGGTGCCGAGAATGGCGAACTCGACGCCGGCGGTGTGGAGCAGCTCGGCGAAGGCACGCGCGACCTTCTTCGCCCGGTCCTCGATGGCCCCAGCGCAGCCGACCCAGTACAGGTACTCGACGTCGTCGGGAATCCGCTCGCCGTCACCGATGATCCGCACCTCGAAGGGCAGGCCCTCGGTCCACTCGGTGCGGGTCCGCTGCGACACGCCCCAGGGGTTGCCGTTGTTCTCCAGGTTGCGCAGCATGACGCCGGCCTCGGACGGGAACGCCGACTCGATCATCACCTGGTAGCGGCGCATGTCGACGATGTGGTCGACATGCTCGATGTCCACCGGGCACTGCTCGACGCAGGCACCGCAGTTCGTGCACGACCACAGCACGTCGGGGTCGATGACCCCGCCCTCCTCGGCGGTCCCGACCAGCGGCCGGTCCACCTGCGGCTGGCCGGGCTCGGGCACCCGGCCGAAGCCGGACTCGGGCACACCGTGGTGAGCGTGGGCGTGCGCGTCCTCCTCGACCCCGGTGACCGCCGCCGGCGCCGCCTCCCCCTCGGCCTCGCCCTTGGTGGACAGCAGGTAGGGGGCCTTGGCGAACAGGTGGTCGCGCAGGTCCATGATCAAAAGCTTCGGCGACAGCGGCTTGCCGGTGTTCCATGCGGGGCACTGGCTCTGGCAGCGCCCACACTCCGTGCAGGTGGCGAAGTCGAGCATCGCCTTCCAGGTGAAGTCCTCGACCTTGCCGACGCCGACGAGCGGCTCGTCCTCGTCCATCAGCTTCTCGATGTCGGGGGTGCTGCCGAGCGGGCCGAGGGCGACAGGCTCACGCTTGAGCACGACGTTGATCGGCGCCAGCCCGATGTGCAGGTGCTTGGAGTACACCACCAGCACCGAGAAGCCCATGATGACCGCGATGTTGAGCAGCAGGAAGGCCGTCTCGATGTTCTCGTTCACGCCGTGCGACAGACCCGAGAAGATCCGGCTGACGACGTAGGAGGCGAAGGCCCACTTGGTCTGGCCCTGCGGCAGATTCCCGGTGTTGTACTGCGCGCCGCGGTAGATCAGCAGGGTCACGACGACGGCCGTGATCAGGCTGAGGATGACCCACGCCGGCCCGGTGTGCGAGCCGTAGAAACGCGACTTGCGCTCCAGCCGGGCGGGGGCGTTCTTGATCCGGATGATCGTGAAGGCGGCCAGTCCGGCGAGCACCGCGACGGAGAAGAAGTCCTCCAGGAAACCGATGGCCGCCCAGTGACCGAACCAGGGGATGTGGAAGTCGTCGTCGAACAGACCGCCGTAGGCCTCGATGACGGTCAGCAGCAGGATCGTGAAGCCCCAGAAGGTGAACAAGTGCGCGATCCCCGGGACCGACCACTTCAACAGCTTCCGCTGACCGCCGACCTCGCTGATCTCGGTCCAAATACGCTTCGGCAGGTCGTCCAGCCGGCCCTGCACTGGCTGGCCCGACCTGATCAGCCGGAACAGCCAGAACACCCGGCGGCCGGCAACCGCGAGAGCGATCAGCGTGATCGCTCCACCGATCGCAATTCTCACAGCATCCTCCATCTGGGCACCCACCGTCGCGGGTGAGCCTACTCGTACCGGCCAGTAACAAAACGGGACGAGTGAGCCGTGCCACCCGTTCGGCGAGCCCTGTCCCATCCGCCGGCCGAGGTCGTTCGCGCAGATCCCGATGGGGACAGCGGTGACTTCGTAGCCGGCGGCGAGCCCGCCTACCACCGACCCTGCCACGACGTGGTCCGAGCGGCCCGAGATAGGGGGTCCGAAGGTCCGATCGCCCGCGCCGAGTGCGCTGGACTGCTACTTTCAGTGGCAGATGCTCAACCGACACGCAACGTCTCGCACCGCCACGACTACCGCACCGTCACGCATCCGCGTACCGCGCCGGCCTCGGCAGCCGGCCGGCGGCGGTCGTGGCACCAGCACCGTCCCGACCATGCCTCGACCTCGTCCACGCCGCGAGGGCACCCAAGTCGATGATGTCAACCCTTGTGCTGCAAGGATCTTCGACGCACCATAGGGACGGCCTTTCGCCCACGGTGACCGGGCGATCGTGTGTCCCGCGGTGCAAGCTTCGCCGAGGCATGTGTGGGCCTGGTGCCAGCGCTGTCGCGACGATGCCCGGCGTTCGCGGCGGACGGGCCCCTACCGACGTTGACGACCCCTGCGAACCATGGTGGGCACGATGGCAACGATCACCCGGCCGACGATGACCCGAGTTGGCCGCCCCGGGCAGTCCCTGCAGACGGAGTACCAGCGGGCCCGGGAGAACCAGGCACTGGTCCGGCGAGACCGGCTGGCGCGGCAGGTCCCGCGCACCGCGGCGCGGGCGGCGGTGGTCGGCCTCGTCCTCGCCCTGGTCATCGGCTTCGGGGTCGGGCAGCCGGGCATCGCGATCGCCGTGTTCTTCCTGGTCTTCCTGGCCTGGCCGGCCGGCATCGTCATCGCCGCGTACGGCACCGCGCCGGACATCGAGTCGCTGCGGGAGGGCGCCGAGGCCGAGCGCAGGACCGCCCGGGCCATCGCCCGGCTGCGCCGGCAGGGCTACATCATCCTCCACGACCGGGCCGTGCCGTACTCCGAGGCGACCATCGGCCACCTCGTGATCGGTCCGGGCGGGGTGATGGTGATCGGCAGCGACAACAGCAAGGGGACCGTGCGCTACACCAAGGGCGGGGCGATCTGCGACGGCGAGTCGCTCAAGCCGGTGATCGACCGGGCCTCCTGGCTGGGGAGCGAGGTCCGCAGCCAGGTCCGGGCCGCGCTGCCGATGCTCAAGATTCCGGTCAGCCCGATCCTGGTGATGGTCGAGGCCGACGTGCTGTGGAGCGACGGCGCCCTCGACGGTGTGACGATCATCAGCATCAAGGACGCCGCCAACTACATCCGCAAGAAGCCCGGCCGCCTCAACCCGGGCGAGGTCCGGCAGATCGTCGCCGCGGCGGAGCGGCTGTTCCCGGCCTTCTCGGCCAACCGGCTGGCCGACCAGGTCACCGTTGACCGTGACCAGTGGCTGACCCTGATGGACGCGCTGCGCACCATCCGCGAGCGCGACGGCGACGCCAGCGACATGCTCGACCGGCTCGCCCAGATCGAGGCCGACCTGGGCCGGCAGGCCGACGCCAGCGAGCGGACCGGGATGCCACTGGCCGTCCCGGGCCGCGGGGCCCCCGCCGCGGCGGCCGACCTCGACGCGGGCGGCCCGCCCGATGCCGCCGGCGGTCCGGTGGCCTCGATCGGCCTGGCTACGCCGCGCAGCGGGGGCGCACAGCCCCGCGCCAGCGCCCGCCGGGGCCGCATCCTGGCCGCCGTGCGCCCGCCGAGGGAGGCCCCCCAGCCACCCCGGACCGGCGCCGCGGGCAGCGCGGGCGACGCGGGCGACGGTTCCCCGCCCGGCGAATCGAAGCCGCCGCCGCCCGCCGGCTCCTGACCGGGCCCCACCCGGCAACGACGTCCGCACCCGACCCCGCGCGGGGTCGGGCCTGCGGCATGCCCGCGGTCCTTGCAGTGCCTCGAGTGGGAATCCCACCGGGCATCGCAAAGTTGAGTATGGATGACTCACCTCTGCCGGGTTATGCTGGGAGCCGTCATCATGAGTCACGTAGACTCAATCTCCTGATGCGCCCTAGCGTTAGCAGGACCGCACTCTCCGGGTGGCCCTCGGAGAGCCGGTCCACCGAGAGGTTTCACCCCACGAGGTCGGCTCGCATGCACCGTTCGCGGCGCCGACATGGATCGAGAGGCACACAGACATGGCACGAGCGGTCGGCATCGACCTCGGCACCACGAACTCCGTCGTGAGCGTGCTCGAGGGCGGCGAACCCACGGTGATCGCGAACGCCGAGGGCTCTCGCACGACCCCGTCGGTCGTGGCCTTCGCGAAGAACGGCGAGGTCCTGGTCGGCGAGGTCGCGAAGCGGCAGGCGGTCACCAACGTCGAGCGCACCATCCGGTCGGTCAAGCGCCACATGGGCACCGACTGGAAGATGAAGGTCGACACGAAGGACCTGACTCCTCAGGAGATCAGCGCCTTCATCCTCCAGAAGCTCAAGCGGGACGCCGAGTCCTACCTCGGCGAGGCTGTCGCGGACGCGGTCATCACCGTCCCCGCCTACTTCGACGACGCCCAGCGGCAGGCGACCACGGAGGCCGGCACGATCGCGGGCCTCAACGTCCTGCGGATCGTCAACGAGCCGACCGCGGCGGCTCTCGCCTACGGGCTGGACAAGGGCGAGAAGGAGCAGACCATCCTGGTCTTCGACCTCGGTGGCGGCACCTTCGACGTCTCGCTGCTGGAGATCGGTGACGGCGTCGTCGAGGTGAAGTCCACCTCCGGCGACACCCACCTCGGCGGTGACGACTGGGACCAGCGGATCACCGATCATCTGATCAAGACCTTCAACGGTCAGCACGGGGTCGATCTCGGCAAGGACAAGATGGCCCTGCAGCGGCTGCGGGAGGCCGCCGAGAAGGCGAAGATCGAGCTCTCCCAGTCCAGCCAGACGTCGATCAACCTGCCCTACATCACCGCCTCGGCGGAGGGCCCGCTGCACCTCGACGTGTCGCTGACGCGGGCCGAGTTCCAGCGGATGACCTCCGACCTCATCGACCGCTGCAAGCACCCCTTCCAGCAGGCGGTGAAGGACGCGGGCATCAAGGTCAGCGACATCGACCACGTCGTTCTCGTCGGCGGCTCCACCCGGATGCCCGCCGTCGTCGACCTGGTCCGCGACCTCACCGGTGGCAAGGAGCCGAACAAGGGCGTCAACCCGGACGAGGTCGTCGCCGTCGGCGCGTCGTTGCAGGCCGGCGTGCTCAAGGGTGAGGTCAAGGACGTCCTGCTGCTCGACGTCACCCCGCTGTCGCTCGGGATCGAGACGAAGGGGGGAATCATGACGAAGCTCATCGAGCGCAACACCACGATTCCCACCAAGCGCTCGGAGATCTTCACCACCGCCGAGGACAGCCAGCCCTCCGTGCAGATCCAGGTTTTCCAGGGTGAGCGCGAGATGGCCGCGTACAACAAGAAGCTCGGCATGTTCGAGCTGACCGGCCTGCCGCCGGCTCCGCGCGGCCTGCCCCAGATCGAGGTGACCTTCGACATCGACGCGAACGGCATCGTGCACGTGTCCGCCAAGGATCTCGGCACGGGCAAGGAGCAGTCGATGACGATCACCGGCGGGTCCGCGCTGCCGCGTGACGACATCGATCGGATGGTCCGCGACGCCGAGCAGTACGCCGAGGAGGACCGTAACCGCCGCGACGAGGCCGAGACCCGGAACAAGGCGGAGACCCTCGTCTACTCCACCGAGCGGTTCCTGGCCGAAAACGGCGAGAAGATCGACGCCGCGGTGAAGTCGGACGTGGAGGAGAAGCTCGGCACCCTGCGTGGCGCCGTCGCGGGCACCGACACGGCGGCCATCCGGGAGGCCGCCGACGCGCTCGCCGCCGCGAGCCAGGCGATGGGCCAGGCCATGTACGAGCAGGCCGCGCAGGAGGGGGCAGGTGCCCCCGGCGCCGGCGGACCGGCCGACGACGACGTGGTCGACGCCGAGATCGTGGACGAGGAGGACAAGAAGTGACCTCCGGTCAGTCCAGCGACTGGTGGGGTGCGGGCAGGGACGACGGGGAGGAGCCTCGCGTGGTCGTGCGCGATCGGCGACGGATCGACCCGGAGAGCGGCGAGGTGCGGGCGGATGCCGCCACCGTGCCCGACGCACCGGCGGGCACTGCTCCCACCGGCGCTCCCACCCAGGAGGTCGACGGTGAGCTCGTCGCCTCCCTGCAACACCAGATCGCCGAGCGCACGGCGGACCTGCAGCGACTGAAGGCGGAGTTCGACAACTACCGCCGGCGGGTCGAGCGGGACCGCCAGCAGAGCGGCGAACAGGCGACCGCCAAGCTGCTCGCCAGCCTGCTGCCAGCCCTCGACGACATCGGTCGTGCCCGTGACCACGGGGATCTCGAAGGACCGTTCAAGGCCATCGCCGAGGCCCTCGAGACGACGTTGGAAACCGCCGGGCTCGAACGCTACGGTTCGCCGGGCGACGAGTTCGACCCGTCCGTCCATGAGGCGCTCATGCACTCCTACCGGGCCGACGTGACCGGCCCGACCTGTGTGGACGTCTTCCGGGCCGGCTATTCGCACGCGGGCCGGGTCCTGCGCCCCGCGCAGGTGGCGGTCGCGGAGCCCACGGGCGAGGTGGCGGCGCCAGCCGAAGCCGAGCCGCGAGCTGACGAGGCAGCGGCCCGCGGGTCCGGGCGGCCGGACGAGCCGGCGGAGCGGCCGAGTCCGCTCCCGGACGACACCGGCAGTATCCCCCGCCCTGATCACGGCGGGCCCACTGTCAGCGCCGACTGAGGGTGGCCGGCCGTCCCGCACGGGCGGGCAGCCCGTGCGGGACGACACGATGAGGAAAGGAGGGGCGCTGTGAGTGTTCGCGACATGGTCGAGAAGGACTATTACGCCGCTCTCGGCGTTCCTAAGGACGCCTCGGCGGCCGACATCAAGAAGGCGTACCGGAAGCTCGCCCGAGAGCTGCATCCGGACAAGAACCCGGGCGACGCCAAGGCAGAGGCCCGGTTCAAGGAGGTGTCCGAGGCCTACGACGTTCTCTCCGACGAGAGTCGTCGGAGAGAGTACGACGAGGCTCGGGCGCTGTTCGCGGCCGGCGGCCGGTCGGGTGGCCTCGACGGCGGGCGGCCCGGCGGCTACGGGGGCTTCGGCGCTCCCGGCGGCTTCGGCGCGCCCGGCGGGGGTTACGGCGGCGGACCGAACGTCAACTTCGAGGATCTCCTCGGCGGGGCGGGCGGCGGTCTCGGCGGTTTCTTCGACATGTTTCAGCGGTCGTCGCCGGGCCGCGGGCCCCGCCGGGGCGGCGACATCGAGGCCGAGGTCACCATCCCGTTCGAGAAGTCGCTGACCGGGCTGGAGGCGTCGGTCCGGCTGCCCGGCGCCGCGACCTGCAACACCTGCGAAGGCAGCGGGGCCCGGCCGGGGACATCCCCACGGACCTGTCCGACCTGCCGGGGGCTCGGCGTCGTCTCCCGTTCCCAGGGCGGATTCGCGCTGTCCGAGCCCTGCCGCGACTGCCTGGGCAAGGGCACGCTGATCGACCACCCCTGTCCGGACTGTCGGGGCTCCGGTCGCCGCGAGCGCGAGCAGCGCATCCGCATCCCACCCGGCGTCAGTGACGGGCAGCGACTGCGCGTGCGCGGCCGCGGCACGCCCGGGGAGCGCGGCGGCCCGGCCGGTGACCTTGAGGTGACGGTCCATGTGCTCCGCCATCCCGTCTTCGACCGGGAGGGCAGCAACCTGACCATCACGCTCCCCATCACGATCACCGAGGCGGCCCTGGGCGCGTCGGTCCGGGTGCCGACTCTCGACGGCGCGCCGCTCACGGTGAAGGTACCGGCCGGCACGTCCAGCGGACGGCGACTACGGGCGCGTGGACGCGGCGTCCCGACGTCGGGCGGCGGAAACGGTGATCTCATCGTGACGCTGGAGGTGACTGTGCCCAAGCCGGCCGATCTCTCGCCGCGCGCACGCACGGCGTTGCTCGAGTTCGCCCAGGCCCATCCCGAAGACCCACGGGCGCCGTTGATGGAACGGATGGAGGCAGAGGGATGACCGCGCGGCCGAATCGCACGTCCGACCCGCCGGCCGCGCCACACGCACAAACGGCTCCGGCGCGACGGCCGGGGGAACGATCGCCGTCGGACCCACTGACCTCGGCCGCCGAGGTCCGGCCGGAGGGGTACTACCCGACCGGTCCGCTGCCCGGCCCCGCTCACGACGAGGACGCACCGGTCTACGTCATCTCCATTGCGGCGCAGCTCGCGGGCATGCACCCGCAGACCCTGCGGTCCTATGACCGACTCGGGCTGGTCACCCCGGGCCGTACCGCGGGCCGGGGGCGACGCTATTCCGCCCGGGACGTCGCCCTGCTGCGGGAGGTCCAGCGCCTGTCCCAGGAGGAGGGCGTCAACCTGGAGGGCATCCGGCAGATCCTGCACCTCAGTGCTCAGGTGCTGGCGCTGCAGGCACAGGTCCGCCAGCTTGCCGAGGAACTCGCCCGGGCCCGCGTCGACGCGGAGCGCCAGGTGGCCGAGGCGCACGCCAGCCACCGGCGCGACCTCGTCCCGGTCGACCGCGGGGCGATCGTGGTGTGGCGGCCGCTTCCCCGCCGTTGACTGCCCGGCACGAATCTCACCTCAACATTGAGCGGGAACGACTCAGCTATGCTGAGCGTTGCAAGGGATGACACTGCACGCACCTGACCACACTGGGATCCGCCATGAACGCTGAACGCCTCACCGCCCGCTCGCAGGAGGCTCTCTCCGCGGCGATCAGTCGAGCCACCGGCGACGGGTCACCGCTCGTCGACCCCCTCCACCTGCTCACCGCCCTGCTCGAGGCTCCCGACGGGGTCGGTGCGACGCTGCTGTCCTCGGCCGGCACCTCCGTCGACACGGTCCGGACGAAGGCCGAGGCCGCGGTATCCCGGCTGCCCAGGGCCACCGGGATGAGCGTCTCGGCGCCACAGCTGTCCCGCCAGCTCCTCACCGTGCTCAACAGCGCCGAGGGACAGGCCGCCCGGCTGGGCGATGAGTACACCTCGGTCGAGCACCTCGTCGTCGCGCTCGCCGAGGAGGGAGGCGAGGCCGGCCGCATCCTGACCTCCGCCGGTGCGAGCCCGGACGCGCTGCGCGGCGCCTTCGACAAGGTCCGCGGCGGTGCCCGGCGGGTGACCAGCCGCGACCCCGAGGGGTCCTACCGCGCGCTGGAAAAGTACTCGATCGACCTCACCGAGCGGGCCCAGCAGGGCAAGCTCGACCCGGTGATCGGCCGGGACGCGGAGATCCGCCGGGTGATCCAGGTGCTGTCCCGGCGAACCAAGAACAACCCGGTCCTCATCGGCGAGCCGGGCGTCGGCAAGACCGCGATCGTCGAGGGTCTCGCGCTGCGGGTCGTGGCGGGCGACGTACCCGAGTCGCTGCGCGGCCGGCGGATCGTCTCGCTCGACCTGGGCTCGATGGTCGCCGGCTCCAAGCTGCGCGGCGAGTTCGAGGAGCGGCTGACCTCGGTTCTCAACGAGATCCGCGAGGCCGAGGGACAGATCATCACGTTCATCGACGAGCTGCACACCGTGGTCGGCGCCGGCAGCGCCGAGGGCGCGATGGACGCGGGCAACATGCTCAAGCCCATGCTCGCCCGCGGTGAGCTGCGCATGATCGGCGCGACCACCCTGGAGGAGTACCGCACCAGGATCGAAAAGGACCCGGCGCTGGAGCGGCGCTTCCAGCCGGTCCTCGTCGGCGAGCCGACCGTCGAGGACACCATCGGCATACTGCGCGGCCTCAAGGAGCGCTACGAGGTGCACCACGGGGTGCGCATCACCGATGCGGCGCTGGTCGCCGCGGCGACCCTGTCCGACCGCTACGTCACCGCCCGCTTCCTGCCGGACAAGGCGATCGACCTCATGGACGAGGCCGCGTCCCGGTTGCGGATGGAGATCGACAGCCGCCCGGTCGCGATCGACGAGCTCGAGCGGGCCGTGCGCCGGCTGGAGATCGAGGACCTGGCGCTGTCGAAGGAGAACGACGAGGCCTCCCGGGAGCGGCGCGGCCGGTTGCAACGCGAGCTGGCGGACCGGCGCGAGGAGCTGTCGAGCCTCACGGCGCGCTGGCACCGGGAGAAGGACTCGATCTCCGAGGTCCAGAAGATCAAGGAGGAGCTGGAGAACGTGCGCCGCGCCGCGGAGCTGGCCGAGCGCGACCTCGACCTGGCGAAGGCCGGTGAGCTGCGCTACGGCACGATCCCGACGCTGGAGCGGCGGCTGACCGACGCCACCGACGCGTTGGCCGCCGCGGACTCGCACGGCGGGGCGATGCTCAACGAAGAGGTCGGCCCGGACGACGTCGCCGAGGTCGTCGGTGCCTGGACGGGCATCCCGGCCGGCCGGCTGCTCGAGGGTGAGACGGCGAAGCTGCTGAGGATGGAGTCCGAGCTGCACGCCCGGGTGATCGGTCAGGACGAGGCGGTGCGGGCGGTGTCCGACTCGGTGCGCCGGGCCCGGGCCGGCATCGCCGACCCCGACCGGCCCACCGGTTCGTTCCTCTTCCTCGGTCCGACCGGCGTCGGCAAGACGGAGCTCGCGAAGGCGTTGGCCGACTTCCTGTTCGACGACGAGCGGGCGGTCGTGCGTATCGACATGAGCGAGTACGCCGAGAAGCACTCGGTCGCCCGGCTGATCGGGGCCCCGCCCGGCTACATCGGGTTCGAGTCCGGCGGTCAGCTCACCGAGGCGATCCGCCGCCGGCCCTACAGCGTCATCCTGCTCGACGAGGTCGAGAAGGCTCACCCGGACGTCTTCGACGTGCTGCTGCAGGTCCTCGACGACGGGCGGCTGACCGACGGCCAGGGACGCACGGTCGATTTCCGGAACACGATCCTCGTCCTGACCTCGAACCTGGGCTCGCAGTTCATCGCCGATCCCACCCTGAGCCCGCAGGTGCGGCGCGAGTCCGTGATGGTCGCGGTGCGGGACGCCTTCAAGCCGGAGTTCCTCAACCGGCTCGATGACGTCCTCGTCTTCGACCAGCTCGGCCGCGACGAGCTGACCCACATCGTCGATCTCCAGCTCGACCGGCTGCGAGCGCGGCTGCACGAGCGGCGGATCGGCCTTGAGGTCACCGACCCCGCCAAGGCCTGGCTGTCCGATGTCGGCTACGACCCGGTGTTCGGGGCGCGGCCGCTGCGGCGCCTCGTCCAGACGGCGATCGGCGACCAGCTCGCCCGGGAACTGCTCGCCGGCCAGGTCCGCGACGGTGACGACGTGCTGGTCGACGCCGTCCCCGGTGGCTCCGGGCTGATCGTCTCGGCCGCGATCAAGCCGACCACCAAGGCCCTGTAGGAGCCGACGATGTCCGTACTTCCCGATCCCGACACCGCGTTCGGGGCGAAGGTCGCCCGGCGGTTGGACGAGGACCGGATCGCCTGGCTGACCTCCACCGACCGGTCGGGAACCCCGCAGCCCGCGCCGATCTGGTTCCTGTGGGACTCTGCCACCGCCAGCGCCCAGCTTTACAGCGAACCCACCGCGCGGCGACTGAGCCGGATCCAGGCGAATCCGCGCAGCTCCCTGCACCTGGACGACGACGGCCGCGGGGGCGACTTCGTCGTCCTCACCGGCGTGCTCACCACCGACCTGGACGCCGTGCCCGCAGATCAGAACCCCGGATACCTCGCGAAGTACAGCGAGTGGGCGAAGAACGTGTTCGGTTCGGTCGAGCGGTTCGCGACTCTGTACAGCGTGCCGCTGCGGTTTCGGGCCGAGCGCGCTCGCGGGCAGTGAGGCACGAGCGGTGAACGCCGGCGACACCGCCCGCCGTCGCCCGGTTACCTCGGGCGGACCGCCCATTTCCGACTGATCGGGCGGAGGCGGAACGACGTAGGGTCAGCCCATGGCGGGCAGATCGAACATCGTCGTCTCGGCAGCCGTGCGGGATGCGCTGGCCGGCGGGGCACCGGTAGTCGCACTGGAGTCGACATTGATCGCGCACGGGCTGCCCCGGCCCCGCAATCGTGAGGTCGCCATGGAGCTGGAACAACAGGCCCGCGACCGGGGCGTGACCCCCGCGACGATCGCGGTGATCGACGGGGTGCCCCGGATCGGCCTGGACGAACCGGATCTGCGCCGCATTGCCGACGACACCCACGTGGTGAAGTTGTCCGTACGTGATCTGCCGGTCGCCTGCGCCACGGGGTGGACCGGAGCAACGACAGTCGCCTCCACCGCTCTGCTCGCGTCCCGCGTCGGGATTCGCCTGTTCGCCACCGGAGGTCTCGGCGGGGTGCACCGCGGCGCCGGGGACAGCTTCGACGAATCCGCCGACCTGGTGACCCTGGCGAGCACGCCGATCACCGTCGTGAGCGCCGGGGTCAAGTCGATCCTCGACATCAGCGCGACCCTCGAACGGCTCGAGACGCTGGGAATCACCGTCATCGGCTATCGGACGTCGACCTTCCCCGGCTTCTACCTGCCGCACACCACCTACGACCTGGACTGGCGGGTCGGCGACGCGAGCCAGGTCGCCACGACGATGACGGCGGCCGACACGTTGGGGCTCACCTCGGCGATTGTCGTGGCCAACCCGCTGCCCAGCGACCAGGCCCTCGACCCGGCCCTGCACGACAAGGTGCTGGCCGACGCTCTGGCCTGGGCCGCGGAACGTGGCATCCGAGGAAAGGCCGTCACCCCGTTCCTCCTGGAGACCTTTCACCGGGAGACCGACGGCGCGAGCCTGGAGGTCAACATCAACGCCGTGCGGAACAACGTCGCCGTCGCGGCGGACATCGCCCTCGCCTGGGCTGCCACGGACCCTGCCGCCGCAGATCGAACGTATCGGCCGTAAGCGCCCCGGCTGCGCCCCGCGCGACTCGGCGTCTGGGCCGCGGAGCTGCGACGATTCCGTCGGGGCCGTGACACCGGCTGAGCCGGGAGATCGCGACGGCATCGCGGGAGTGACCGTCGGGCACCGTTTGCCGGCGGACGGGCGCAGCACTGCCGAACAGGAGGCTGGCGGGTCGTGTCATGGGTGATCGGACGCCGCTCGGCCTGGGTGATCATTGCCTTCTGGCTCGCCGTCGGCGCGGCGGCGAGCCCGTTGGCCTTCCGCCTCGCGGACGCCCAGAAGAACGACGCGAGCGCCTTCCTCCCGGCGGACGCCGAGTCGACCCGCCTGCTCGCCGCGCAGCACCACTTCCCCGGGGGGGAGGCCGTCCCGGCCATCGTCGTCATGACCAGGCCGGCGGGCCTGACCCCGGCGGACCGGTCCGCCGCCGCCGCCATCGGCGGGGCGCTGCGCCCCTTCGCCTCCGGCCCTGTCCTCGGACCGATCATCTCCCCCAACGGGCGAGCGCTGATCCTCACCGTCCCCCTCGCCCAGCTCGACGACGCCGCCCAGTTCACCGACAACGTGCGCGAGATGCGCCGGATCGCCGCCCGGCGTTCCCCCGCCGGGACCGAGATCGCGATCACCGGGCCTGCGGGGCTGATCGCCGACGCCTTCCAGACGTTCAGGACGATCGAAAGCTGGCTACTCATCGTCACCGCGGGGATCGTCGCCGCGATCCTGCTGGTGGTCTACCGAAGCCCGCTGCTGTGGCTGGTTCCCCTGGTGTCGGTGGGCATCGCGGACCAGACCGCGGCCGGGATCATCAGCCTGCTCGCCCGGCACAGCGGGCTGACCGTCAACGGGCAGAGTGCGGGCATCCTGCGGGTACTCGTCTTCGGGGCCGGCACGGACTACGCCCTGCTCCTCATCGCCCGCTACCGGGAGGAACTCACCCGCCATCGGGATCCGGCCCACGCCATGCGGGAGGCGATGCGGCGCGCTGGCCCCGCGATCCTGGCCTCCGCCGGCACCGTCGTCATCGGGATGCTCTGCCTGCTGATCGGGGAACTGGCCTCCGACCGCGGGCTGGGGCCGGTCGGCGCGATCGGCATCGTGACCGCACTGGTGACGATGACCACGCTGCTGCCGGCGGCGATGGTGCTCTGCGGACGCCGGCTGTTCTGGCCGTTGGTCCCCCGCTTCGGAGAACATCCCCCGGTCACCGACACGGCCCTGCGGGGACCTGCGGCGCGGACCGCTCACCTGAACGCACTGGCCGCGCCCACCGCCCCCGGTCACGAGGATCTCACCGAGTTCGACCTCGCCGAGGAGCCGGGGCGCTGGGTCAGGATCGGCGCGGCGATCGACCGGCGCCCGCGGGCGGTATGGGTGGGGACCTCGCTGGTGCTGGGGGCGCTCGTCGTCGGCCTGCTGACGATGGACACCTCGCTGCGGCAGGACCAGGGCTTCCGGCACCGGGTGGAGTCGGTGCGCGGCATCGAACTGATCTCCGCAGGTTTCCCGCCGGGAGTCGCGGCGCCGACGTACATCGTCGCCTCCGAGCGGGCGGCGGCGCAGGTCGGTGTCGCGATCCGGGCGACGCCGGGGGTGGCGGGGACGGCCGAGATCGGCCGCGCCGGCAACCAGGTGCAGTTCCTCGTCGCCCTGCGGGATCAGCCGGACAGCCAACGTTCGTTCGACACCGTGCGCGAGCTACGGTCCAGGCTGCACCGGATCCCGGCCGCGGGCACGCTGGTCGGGGGGAACACGGCGGTGAACCTCGACGTGCGGCAGTCCGCGGTGCGCGACCGCAAGATGATCATCCCGCTGGTTCTCGCCGTCGTGCTCGTGGTGCTGATGTTCCTGCTGCGCTCGATCGTCGCCCCACTGATGCTCATGACGACGGTGGTGCTGTCCTACCTCGCCGCGCTCGGCGCAAGCGCCGTCGCCTATCGCTGGATCTTCAACTTTCCCGGCGCCGACCCCTCGCTGCCGCTGCTGGCGTTCATCTTCCTGGTCGCGCTCGGCGTGGACTACAACATCTTCCTCATGACCCGGGTCCGCGAGGAGGTCGAGCGGATCGGTCCCCGGCCCGGCGTGCTGCACGCGCTGGCCGTCACCGGCGGCGTGATCACTTCCGCGGGTGTCGTGCTGGCCGCCACCTTCTCCGCCCTCGTCATCTTTCCGCTCGTCCAGCTCACCGAGGTCGGTTTCGTGGTCGCGTTCGGCGTCCTGCTCGACACTCTGGTCGTGCGGTCGATCCTCGTGCCGGCGCTGACGCTGGACATCGGCCGACGCATCTGGTGGCCCAGCCGATTGGCTCGCGCGAACGACACCGGTAGCACTCCCCCGGCGGCCGCCCCCGGCGGACCGATCTCGACGCCGCGCCCACGGCCGCCGCGCCATCGGGTGTAGATCCGCGGGCTATCTGTACACCGTGTCCGAGTCGCCGGACGGGCTGCGCATCGACAGCCGAGGCACTGCGGATGGTCGCCGTCCAGGCCGAGCGCTCCCGGCTGGGGCGCCGCACGGCCCTACCGGACCACCGGTGGATGACCTGACCGCTCAGCCGAAGGTCGGGAACTCCGGGCCGAAGACCGAGCCCCACAGGGCCACGGCCTCCTCGTGCTCCCCGGCCTGTTCCGCTTCGACCGCCTTCACCGAGTAGATCCGGGCGGCCCGGATGGTCTCCGCGAGCGCGTCGACGTCCTCGGGGCGCAGGTAGGCGGACAGGTCACCGCCGACGTCCGCCGGGTCCGCCGCCACCAGACCGACCTCGTCCATGTGGCGGAAGACCTCGGCGAGCCCCTGCCGGGTGTTGAGCCCGCGCCCGGCGAGGACCTGCCCGGCGAGCGCCTCGATGTGGAACGAGCGCAGATGGCTGCCGCACACCCGGTTCCACGCCTTGATCAGGCGCACCGCCGAGATCACCCGAGGGCCGAGGTCGGCGGTCCAGCTCGTGTGCCGCTCCGGGCGGGTCGGCAGCCAGCCGCCGACCCGGTCGGGCATGACATAGCCGGCCCGGGGGTGGTCGAACGCGGGGACGAGGTGCACGTCGGGCGGCGAATCGTAGACGATGCGCAGCGCCTGGCCGCGGCTGCCGATCGTCTGGATCCGCTCGCCGCCGATCGCGTTGCGCACGCAGAGCACCAGGTCGCGCGAGTCCCAGCGAAAACGCTTCCAGGCGCTGTTCGCGGCGGAGAAGACGGCGAAGATGTCGACTTCGTCCAGCGGCCGGATCATGGTGTCCCGCCCGGCCGACCCGATCGTCGCGACGCCGACCAGCGGCAGCGCGCACCGGGGCGGGAAGATCGCCCGCAGCGCCCGCTCGGCCTCGTCCCGGCGGGCGGCGATGACGGCCTTGTCCTCGGCGCTGAGCCGGATCAGATCATCGAGCTTGGCGAAGGCCCGTGCCGTCGTCCCGACCAACAGGGGACCGGTCATCGCTCCGGTCGTCGGGTTGATCGGCGGCAGGGATGACTGGGCGGGTGCCCCGCCATCGGGTGGAAACAACGCGTTGGGCGCGCCAGGCGTGGACTCGTTGGACCGCCGCCAGTGCGACGGAATGATCAGATGGTCGTAGGTGACCTCTCCCGGCCGGATTCCGGCCGGTGTCCCCCGAGGGGTATCCACGCTCATGCTGCTGACCTCCCAGGCGCAGGTAGCGCCGAACCGTTCGGGCTCCCCTCCCCGGACGCGAGGCGGACCTCCCACGGACCGTCTCGGACGCCCCGCCCTCACTCGACCCGTCGGCCAACGGTCGCGACATCGCTTTACATGGTGCCCCAGGGCATCACGGTCTGAACAGGGGGCTGCCGTCGCGGCGTGTCCACCGCTCGCCCTGTGCCGACGAAACTACGAGAAGACGGATGCCGCCAGGCTGACAGAAGGCCACCACCGCAGCAACACCGACACAACTCCACGCGAGGACATGCAACGACGGTGGGCAGGGATTTTCGGTCTGGCAAGGATGAAATGGGCCGGGCCGGGCGCGTGACCAGCCGGGACGGCCGAGGTGGCGCCGCGCCGATGGGCAGCGGCCGAGCCACATGACGGTGAGTAACCGCCTGGATGATCAACCCGTTGGCGGGCGCAGCCAGATCCGCCACCAGTCGGCTATCAGGACGGGGGTAGGCACGAACGAGGTCGCCTGTCCCAGCCGCTTCCCGATCCCGTCGCCGCGGCGGATCCTCGTCTCCACCAGAGCGCCGCGGTACTCGAACCAGCCGGCGACAGCGCGGACCGCCTCGGTCGCGTAGCCCTCGTGCCGGCACCCGAGCACAATCGACACGCCGACGACCGCGCGGCGCCCCTGGGTGTCCGCGGCGACCAGACCGACGGCCGCCGGCCCTGACTTGAGCCGCAGCACCCAGGTCAGCACCGACCGGCCGGCGCCGGCCCGGCGGCGCAGCTCACGGCGCAGCGACCCGGCCGGGTCGAGCGGGTCCGGGGCGGCGGCGTGCGGATCCGTGCCGACGATCCCGCCGTGGGGGCCGACTCCGTCCCCGCCGCGTCCGCCCGACCGGGCGACGACCGCCGTGAACGCCAGCGTGGGCGCGAGCTCCTCGGCGACATACCCGGCGTTCCAGATGGTGAGTGGCAGGGCGAGCAGCCGGGGGGTGGTGAGGGTCGGCCCTTCACCCACGGCGGGACGGCTCCTGGACCCCGAGCAGACCCCGTTCCCGCAGCCACGACTCGGTGCGGTCCATGCCGTCGGCGAGCGACACGGCGGGCGACCAGCCGGCCAGCCGGCCGATCCGGGAAATGGAGAAGCCGGCGTCGCGGGTCAGTTCACGCAGACCGAGCGCCCCGAGGTCCACCCGGGCGCGCGGGTCGACGCCGGCCACGAGCCGGGCCCCGAGATCGCGGACCAGGGCACCGGCGGGTCGGCCCGGCACGGACGCCGAGGGGGCGGCGCCGGGCGGTGCGGCCACCTCGGCGGCCCCCGCCAGCTCCAGTGCCTCCGCCTCAGGCACAGCGCCCGCCGGTGCCGACGGCCTCGGTGCCGCCAGGCGGCCCGCGCCGAGTGCCCGGACCCGATCCCACGCGTCCACGGCCTCGACGAGCCGGCCCGGCACGGACCGCGGCGAGGGCAGATCCAACATCCGGCTGTAGTACCCGAAGAACTCGGCGGCGCTGACCTGCTCACCCCCGGTGACGTGCAGCACCTCGCCGGCGACCGCGGCGCGATCCGCGGCGGCGACCGCCGTCACCGCCGCGACCACGTCGTCGACGTGGACCGGGCTGAGGACGCCACGGCCGCCGTCCACCAGCACGAACCGCCCGGCCCGCATGAGAAGCACCGGCCACAGCGTCCAGCGCCCCGCGCGGGGGCCGTAGGCATCGCCGATACGCATGACGGTGGCACCGAGCCCGTGCGCTGCGGCCGAGCCCACCGCCTGCTCGGCGGCGGCGAGTGCGTCGGCCCGTGCATCCCCGGTGAGGCCGACCGGGGCGGTCTCGTCCACCAGCGGGCCGCCCACCAGCCCGGCTTCGGCCCGCTCGCTGCCGCGCGGCGCCACCAGCGGCAACACGTCCACGCAGGACAGATGCAGGAAGCGGGCGACCCCGGCACGGGCGGCCGCGTCGAGCAGGGCGGCGGTGCCACCGAGGGTCACCCGCCGGACCTCGGCGCCGGGGACCCGCAGCGGCGCCCCCGCGCGACCCGGGCGTACCGGGGTGAGCTCCGCGACGCCGCCGGTGCCCACCGCGGCTGCGTGGATGACCAGCCCGGCCCCGTCGAGCGCCCGCTCCCAGTCACCTGGCCTGCTGATATCGGCCTGCACCACGCCGGGTGCGCGCCGGACATCCAGCGCGACGACGTCGGCACCCTGCCGACGCAGGGCATGCGCAAGCGCTCCGCCGAGAAACCCGGCCGCGCCGGTGACCACCGCCCGAACCACGGCCCACTCCTCCTACCCGGATCACCCACGACCGGGTCACCCGCGTCGACGATCCTGTCGCGATCGCCGCAGTCAGCTCCGCCGGCCGGGCCGCGTTCGCTGCCGTCGGCGACGACGTCCCGACCCTACGGGATCGACCGGCCCGTGACAGCGGACCATCGGCGCGAGTCCACCCGGCCAGCCGGCCCCCGGTCCCGCCCGCAACCGGAACCCGCCGGTGCCGGGGGCGGTACGGCGCACTCGGTGATCGGACCGGGGTGTCGTCTCAGGGGCCCGTTCCGGGGGTCGCGAAGTCCTGCGTCCAGTAGTAGCCGTAGACGCCGCCCGTCGCGAGGCCGACGCCGACCCGGGTCAGCGAGCAGGTGAGGATGTTGGCCCGATGCTCGGGGCTGTCCATCCAATCCCGGACGACCTCGGCGGCGCTGCGCTGCCCGGCGGCGATGTTCTCCGCGGCGACGGAGAAGTCGAAGCCCGCAGCCGTCATCCGGTCGAACGGGCTACGACCGTCGGGGCTGTCGTGGCGGAAGTAGCCCGATGCGGCCATGTCGACGCTGTGCGCCCAGGCCACCGCCGTCAGTACCGGATCGGCCACCAGGTTCGGGCAGCCGGCCGCCCGTCGCTCGCGGTTCGTGGCGGTGATCGCATCGGCGACCAGTCGAGCCCGGGCGGCCGGCTGGCCGAGCGCGGCGAGACCGGCGGCGCCCGCGGGGGCCATTCCCGTCGCACCCGGACCGGCCCGCGGGGACGGCTGCGCACCGGCGATGCCACCGATGGGGGCCGCCAACGCCTGGGCCCCGGTACGCGCCGCGGTGAGGCTGCCCGACCCGGCCCGGCCGGAGGATGCACCTGCGGCCGCCTCGTCGGCGTTCCCCGGGGGCGAGCCGCCGACGACCCACAGCACGGACACGAGCATCACCAGCAGGACGACCCCCACCACGCCGAACCCGGGCACCACCGAACGCCGCGGTGCCCGGTGCCGCTTACGCGTGCGTTGCATCGAACCCTTCGCTCGGTCGGCCCCCCGACCTCGTGCCTGGATCGATCAGGGCTAACTGGGCGTAGTCAGGAACTACCACCCTCGACGCCCATCGCCTACCCGATGTGATCGGGTAGCAATGTGGTGGAGATTACCCGCCGAATCGGCCAGGGCGGAAGCCCTGGCGCGGGGGGCACAAAGGGACAACGTCGACGTCCCTGCGGCGGAGACCCCGCGGGTCACCGCTTGCGATCGACCGCCGAGGCCGCCGAGGGGTCAGGTTCCGGCCCCGGCCCCGGCCCCGGAATCGGTTCCGGCGGACCGTCGACCGGGCGGGGATCATCACTCGCCGGCTCCCGGTCGGCGGCCGGCGCGGGAGCCGGTCCGGGGAGCGACTCCCCCCGGGCATCCCGGCTCCGGGCGGCGCGGCGGCGCAGCAGCTCGCCGCCGACCCCCGCCAGGACGGAGGCGACCACCACCACCAGCGCGAGCCAGCCCGTGGCGTCGCGCAGGCCAGGGATCGCGGAGGCCGCGTAGCCCAGCAGGATCAGCCCGGTGCCCCACACCGCCGCGCCGGACACCACAGCGACGAGAAACCGGTGCCACGGCATGGCGACGGCGCCGGCCAGGACCGGGGCGAATGTCCGCGCCCAGGGAACAAACCGGGCAGCCACCAGTGTGACGGCCCCGAACCGCCGGTAGAACTCCTCCGTCCGGGCCAGGGCCGAGGCGTACCGGCGTTCCAGGAAGGGCCGGCCCAGCCGGTGACCGGTGTAATACCCGGCCGCGGCGCCGGCACTGGCCGCGACGGCGACGCCGACCGACAGAACATAGATCGAGACGTCCGCGCCGGCATCCGCGGCGACCAAACCGGCTGCGAACAGGATCGTGTCCCCGGGAAGCCAGAACCCGATCAGGATCCCGCTCTCGGTAAAAATCATCGCGAACAGGACGATGTACAGCGTCGTCCCGGACAGGCTGCCGACGTCCACGTGACCAGTGTGCCGGGCGGGCCCGCCCCGGTGGCGGGCGCGCCGCCGCGGTTGACGTCCCGGGCCCGCCGACGGACCACACCCGTCCGGGCCATCACCGGGCCACGCCCGCGCGCGACCGCACCGGGAAGGGCGCCACGTTTCGGCCATCGGGCGTATGCGCCGCCCGGCGGGCCAACCGGATAAGTCCACGACGCTGCCCCGGACGCCCCGCGAGCCGCGCACCGGCCACCGGACCGCCGCGGGAGGCACCGGCGCCGCGGCACCTGCGCGCCCGCGCCGCGTCGGAAGCCGACTTTGCCCCGGCGACGTCGGCCGCATCCGACCACGCCGACGGGGCGTGCCGTCATACCCTTCGCCCACCAACAGTCCAACGGCGGTCTGCAGGTCCCATCGGGCTGCCCAGCGCCGCCGTACATGGCTGATCGGCGCCCCGACAGCTTCGACAAGGAGCCCCACCGATGCCCATCGCCACGCCAGAGACCTACGCCCAGATGCTCGACCGGGCGAAGTCCGAGTCCTTCGCCTACCCCGCGATCAACGTCACCTCGTCACAGACCCTCAATGCCGCCCTGCGGGGATTCGCCGAGGCGGGCAGCGACGGGATCGTGCAGGTTTCCACCGGCGGTGCGGAGTACCTGTCCGGTTCGACGATCAAGAACATGGTCCTGGGCGCGGAGGCACTGGCCGAGTACGCCCACCACGTCGCGAAGGCTTACCCGGTCACCATCGCGCTGCATACCGACCACTGCCCGGCGGACAAGCTCGACACCTACATCCGGCCGCTCATCGCGATCTCCAGGGAGCGGGTCGCGGCCGGGCGCGAGCCGCTGTTCCAGTCTCACATGTGGGACGGCTCGGCCGTCGAGCTCGAGGAGAACCTCAAGATCGCGGAGGAGTTGCTCGCCGACGCTGCTGCCGCGAAGATCGTTCTCGAGGTCGAGATCGGGGTCGTCGGCGGCGAGGAGGACGGCGTCGTCGGCGCAATCGACGAGAAGCTCTACACCACGCCGGGCGACATGTGGCGGACCGCCGAGGTCCTCGGCTCGGGCGAGAAGGGCCGTTACCTGCTGGCCGCCACCTTCGGCAACGTGCACGGCGTGTACAAGCCGGGAAACGTCAAACTTCGTCCGACGATTCTTCGTGAAGGCCAGGATCATGTCGCCCAGAAGCTGGGCCTGCCGGCCGGTGCAAAGCCGTTCGACCTCGTCTTCCACGGCGGCAGCGGCTCCGACCTCAGTGAGATCCGGGAGACCCTGGACTACGGCGTCGTGAAGATGAACGTGGACACCGACACCCAGTACGCATTCACTCGCCCCATCGTGGACCACGCTTTCAGGAATTACGACGGTGTACTCAAGGTGGACGGCGAGGTCGGGGCGAAGAAGGCGTACGACCCGCGGACCTACGGGAAGCTCGCCGAAACCGGCATGGCGGCCCGCGTGGCCCAGGCCTGCGAGGACCTCCGCTCCGCCGGTCGGTCTCTCAGCAAGGCATAGCCACCGCCGGCTTCCGAACCCGGCCCAACCGCAACCGTCCAGGCCCGGAGGACCACACCGGTGATCGTCGCCCGGGGTGCACCGCCGGGAGCTGTCAGGCCGAAACGGGCAACATCGGGCCGGTCCGGGTCCGCCGGTCGGATGGTTTTCACCTGAATCGCCGGCCTGGCCTGCCGATCCGGCCGGACCGGCGCCGAGCGGACAGCCGGCACGCTCCACGTCGGCGATGGTCCCGACGATGTCCCGTATCGTGCGGGCGCCCACGGTCCCCCAGTTGCACCATGCGACTGGGGGACCACTGTTTTTCCCCGAGTGGTCCCCATCGGGTCCGTTGCCCGGTCACGCTTACCGACAGCGGGTTTCGGCCAGATCAACCCACACGAGGCGGACGTGCGGCCGCACCGGACGTCCCGGGGAGTCAACCAGGACATCCAACCTCGGGACCTGGGCCTCCGGGCGCCCCCGTCTCGCCACGTGTCCGGCCGGACGCGCGGCGCACCCGAATGACATCTTTGTAAGTCACCGCCAGGTTTCAGTATCTTTTCTCACACAGGTAGGCTGGACCGGACGAACTGGGGTATTCGGGCCAATCCGTCCATCCGGCGCGTCGGCCCGCAGTCGATATTGCTTCTCCGCAGGTCACCCAATCGGCGCGATTCACCACGCTCTGGTTATCATCACCCATCGGCAAACAGGGTGATCAGCCGGATACAAATGCCCCCGCCAGCCATGCCGCCAGGTTAATGAGCGGGCGCGCACGCGCGTTACCAGTCACCCCAGGGCTACTCAAGCAGGCGCGCCGACTGTGCTCTTTTTCACGTGCCCTATTCAATGCTTGGCGACTCGCCGGGCGGCGTGGTTATGGTCTTCGCCGTGCCGACAACAACGTCTGGCATTCGTCGGGCGGCACGCCGAATCCTGCCCCCGACCGGCGATTTCACCAGCCTGGGCGGCAGGAACGGGGGAACCATCTCCGAGCGTCGAAAGGATTCGATGCTCTCGGGGTGAAGCCGTGAGTGACGGTCGCACGAGGGTCTTTCGGTGCGAGCACGCGTCCCCAGGAATACCTGGCACGGCCGGGCAGTTCCCAGCCCGAATCCGACAGCTCACCTCGCAGGCGTGGGGAAGGACCACAAATATATGTCCGACGCACGTACTAGTGGCCGACAATGGAGCGCCGGCACCCGCATCAGGGCACGGGCCCTCATGGTTGCTCCGGTTCTCGCGGCGGCGGTGGGCGGCACCCTTGCGGTCAGCCAGCCGGCCGAGGCGGCGACAACCTGGGCGGGTCTGCGACAGTGCGAGTCCGGCGGTGACTACACGGCCAACACCGGAAACAAATATTTTGGCGCCTTTCAGTTCTCGGCCAGCACCTGGCACAGCCTCGGCTACTCCGGCCTGCCACACCAGGCGGCCCCGGCAGTCCAGGACGAGGCCGCTCTCCGGCTCGCCCAGCGTTCCGGCTTCGGCCAGTGGCCGGTCTGCGGCCGCGGGATGGGCGCCGACCAACTCGCGGGGGGCACGTCGTCGAGCGGCGCGGTGCAGGCGTCGCGCTCGGCGCAGCGGGCCGCGCTGACCGTCAGCCCCGTCGCCTCCACCACCCCGCGGTTCACCCGCACCCTCACGGCCGCGCTGGTCAGGCAGGATCGCGCCGATGTGCGTGCCTGGCAGACCCGGATGAGCCAGCTCGGTTACCCGATCGCGGTCGACGGCCACTTCGGACCACGCTCCGCCGCCGCCGCCCGTTCCTTCCAGGGCTCCCATGGTCTGGCCGTCGACGGCATCGTCGGCCCAGCGACCTGGCACGCCACCTTCGGCTGAGCGCCGCATCACGCGCGGTAGCCATCCGGCCGATCGCCGCGCCGCCTAACGGCACGTACCACACATAGTCCATCCGGCCCAGGACGCGGGGACGCGCGTCACGGCTCCCGGACGACCTTCCCACCCCGGTGACACCGGCAGGGAAGCTCACCAACTCGGCCCGACCGGCCCGCCCGAACGCCCGGACGATCTCCGCTGCGCGTTCCGAAACGGGCCGGTCGGCCACCCTCTCCACGCCGGATGCGCCCTGCGGGGTCGGGATACCCCAGCCGCGCCGCCGGCACACCCCGCCGCCCGATCGGGCGGCACTCTCGGGCTCCGCCGTTCGCGTGTCCCAACCTGGTTACTCCGAACCACCCGGTTTGCGCCCCCTGGACCGCGATCGCTAGAGTGCCGATCACTCGCCACCCTGGCGGGGCCGCTCGGACGGACGCCGAGTCCTGCCCGACGTACGAGCGGTCGGCACTAGTACGCACCGCAACGGGCAGGAGTGGGGGACCCACCAATGCGGGCGTCCCAGACGCCCTTGGGGTTAAGCAGGCTCGTCCCAGCCATCCGGTGGGGAGAACGATTCCCACGCACCACCGACGGCCCGGGGCGGACCGGCCGGGCCATCCCAGCCCGCACCCGACAGCTCACCCCGCAGGCGATCGGGATTGGACTGACATGCCGTCAGGACAGCGTGGTGGTAAACATCGGGCCCCGCAGGCCCATTCGACCGCGGGTCGTATCCTTCGCACCACCGGTGCGGTGACGGCCATCGTCGGCAGCGGGCTCGCGGTCACCGCAGCCCCCGCCGGCGCCGCCACCGCCGACGACTTCGCCAAGCTCCGGCAGTGCGAGTCCGGCGGGAACTACTCCATCAACACCGACAACGGCTTTTCCGGCGGATACCAGTTCGACGACCAGACGTGGCACGGCCTCGGCTACTCCGGCCGGCCCTACCAGGCGTCCCCCGCCACGCAGGACGAGGCGGCCGCCAAGCTCTACAACGCCCGGGGCTGGAGCCCCTGGCCGTCCTGCTCCCGGAAGATGGGCCTGACGAACAACGGCCCGGCCTCGGTCGGCTCCGGTTCCGGCGACGTCATCGAGCAGGCCCTCACCCCCGCAGAGCCGCCGATGACGCTCGACCGCGCCCGCCAGGAGATGGGCGACAACGCCTACAAGGGCACCGTCCTCAACGCCGGATATGGCGACGACGTCCGCCCGGACGCCTTCGTCTGGCAGGCGGCGATGCGCAACAAGGGCTTCGTGCTCACCGTCGACGGCAAGTTCGGTCCGCAGTCCCAGGGCATCGCCGCCCTCTACGGCTACCTGACCCGCGTCAGCGACGGCCAGCCCGGTGCCGTCGGCCAGAACCTGTGGAACGTCACCGTCCGATCCTGACCCGGCGCGAGGCATCGCCCCGGCCGTGCGGCAGGATGCTCCCATGACAACGCCGTCCGATCCGGGCCGCAACCTCCTCTCCGGTCCGCCGCCGACGCTGCTGCCTTCCGACGCCATCGCCACCGACGCGCTGGCCGCGGGCGAAGCGCCAGCTGCCGTGGCCGCCGCCTCGCCCGCGCTGAGCGTCCCGTGGGCCGCCCTGGCCGAGATCGCGCTGGCCGGCGACCGGCCTGTCGAGGCGTACGCATACGCCCGCACCGGCTACCACCGGGGGCTCGACGCGCTGCGCCGCGCCGGCTGGCGGGGCAACGGGCCGGTTCCCTGGTCGCACGAGCCGAACCGCGGCTTCCTGCGTTCCCTGGCTGCGCTCGGGCGCGCCGCGGCGGCCATCGGGGACACCGAGGAAGCCACCCGCTGCAAGGCATTCCTCGCCGACAGCGATCCCGCCGCCGCCCGCGCACTCGACTTCGACGCACCGTGAGACACCGGCGTCGGGCGGTAGGAGCATCGCGCGATCGGCCCCGCGTGAGTGCCATCCCTAGTAACCTCGCCCGGTGCCCGCTCTCGTCCTCATCGGCGCCCAATGGGGCGACGAGGGAAAAGGAAAGGCGACCGACCTTCTGGGCGGCGCCGTCGACTACGTCGTCCGATACCAGGGCGGCAACAACGCCGGCCACACGGTGGTCATCGGTGAGGAGCGCTACGCCCTCCACCTGATCCCCAGCGGCATCCTGCGGGCGGACTGCGTGCCGGTGATCGGCAACGGAGTCGTGATCGACCCCGGCGTGCTGCTCACCGAGATGGACGGGCTCGCCGCCCGGGGCATCGACGTCTCGCGCCTGTTGATCAGCGCGAACGCCCACCTGATCATGCCGCACCACCGGGCCCTCGACCTGGTGACCGAGCGCTACCTGGGCAAGGCCCGGATCGGCACCACCGGTCGCGGCATCGGCCCGACCTATGGCGACAAGGTCGCCCGCACCGGCATCCGGGTCCAGGATCTGCTCGACCCGGGCATCTTCCGCAAGAAGCTCGAACTCGCGCTGCGGGAGAAGAACCAGGTCCTGGCGAAGGTCTACAACCGGCGGCGGATCGAGGTGGACGAGGTGGTCGAGGAGTACGCCGCCTACGCCGAACGCCTCGGCCCGCACATCGCCGACACCGGCCTCGTCCTGGACCGAGCGCTGCGCGAGGGCAAGGTCGTGTTGCTGGAGGGCTCCCAGGGCACGCTGCTCGACGTCGATCACGGCACATACCCGTTCGTGACCTCGTCGAACCCGACCGCCGGGTACGCGGCAACCGGCGCCGGCATCGGGCCGACCCGGATCAACCGGGTGGTCGGGATCATCAAGGCCTACACCACCCGGGTGGGCGCCGGCCCCTTCCCCACCGAGCTGGACGACAAGGTCGGCGAGGAGCTGCGGCGCATCGGCGGCGAATTCGGTGTGACGACCGGCCGCGCGCGGCGCACCGGTTGGTTCGACGCGGTGATCGCCCGCTACGCGGTGCGGGTCAACGGCCTGACCGACCTGTTCCTCACCAAGCTGGATGTGCTGTCCGGCTTCGACCGGGTGCCGATCTGCGTCGGCTACGACATCGGTGGCAAGCGGGTGGACGAGATGCCGATGACGCAGACCGAGTTCCACCACGCCCGCCCGATCTACACCGAGCTGCCAGGCTGGCAGGAGGACCTCTCCGACGTGCGGAAGTACGCCGACCTGCCCGCGACGGCGAAGGACTACATCCGGGCGCTGGAAGATCTCTCCGGCGCCCCCGTCTCCGCGATCGGCGTCGGCCCGGGCCGGGACCAGACCCTGGTCATCAACGAACTGGTCTGATCCCGCCCGGCATCACTCCCGCCCGGCCGGCCCACCATCCACCCACCGCACTTGCATTACACGGCGTTACCATCGACGCTTGAGTGGTCACGTTCAGCGATGGCGGGTGGGGGTGAGGACGGTGGCCGGTACAGGGTCCCGCCCGTCCGGCGACGATCACTCCGTGCCCGGCCAGATGCCGGCGCCGGCCGCCTCCGTCACCGCCGACACCCGGCCCGTCACGGAGACCCGGCCCGTCACGGAGACCCGGCCCGTCACGGAGACCCGGCCGGCGTTGTGGGCGCCGGCGGTGCGGCCCCGGTACCTGCGCCCGACCGACTCCGATGCCTGGCCCGTCGGGTTCTCCCCCACCGGCGAGGCGCTGCCGGACACCCTCACCGACGTGCTGCTACGAGGCAGCCACGCCATCCGCAGCTCGAAGCGCGCCGAGGCGCAGCGGCTCGAACGCGCCGCCGCGGTCGCGAACCACGTCGATGCCCAGATCCGCGACTTCCTGGACTTCTGTGCCACGGAAAGTCTGGTGCCGCCGGTCACCGTGCGGGCCCGCGGCACCGTGGCGCGCCGGACCGCGGGTCGGCACGGGCCCCGGCCGCGCGCGGTCGTCGACCCGCACGGGAGCCTCCCCCCGCGGGTCGCGGCGGATGGCGGCGGCGAGCCGGCCACCGGCGGGCAGTCGCCGCGCCGGGTGCATCGCCGCGAGCGGCTTCATGCCTGGCCGCTGCTGTACTGGCGGTGCGAATCCTTCCCGGCCGCCGGGCGGTCGCTGCACCTGTTCGTCGAGCCAAGCGGGCGTGCCTTCGAGGGACGCGACGATCCGTCACCACTGACGGTGCTCGGCCGGGAGGTCCGCGTCTGGCCGGTCGACGCGGCCGCCATCGTCGCCGGCATGGCCGAGGTGGACGCGCGGCGCTGCGCCCTGCACCTGGTGCACGGGATGGCCCACCTGCTCTGGCGCGCGGGCGTCGGCCTGTAGATCAGTGAGTCCGAACCCGGGCGGCACCGGTTACGGTGCGTTTTGCGCGGTCTGAGTCCTGCGGATCGTGCACATCGCACCGGGCTTCGCGCCCGGTTTGTCCCGGTGGATGGCCGTCGGCGGGTAGGCATGGGACACCTGATGATCAGCTACGCGCTAGGCTGGAGTAGTGACCCGACCCGACCGCCACGGCTCCCGGCCCGTTCCGGCGGTCGCGGGGGTGCCGCGCCAGCCGGCGCGCCCGCGCCGGCTGGCCTCCCCGGCGCCGCGCGTCGGGGACCAGCGTTGACGGCCGCCCCCGGCCCCGCCGGCGCGCGGCCGTCAACGC
>NZ_JANEZT010000229.1 GCF_025403405.1 Frankia tisae | reverse complement strand
GTCCGGACGCCGTCGGTGCCGGCGTGCAGCCGCGATCGGACCTCGAACGCACAATCGCCGCCGCGTGGTGCGAGGTGCTCGGGATCGGACAGGTCGGGGTGCGGGACAACTTCTTCGACATCGGCGGCAACTCGGTGGCCGCGACCCGGCTGCACAGCCTCCTCGAGGGGCGGCTACCCCACCCCCCGACCATGGTCGACCTGTTCCGGGCGCCCTCGGTGCGGGCCCTGGCCGGCCTGCTCACCCCGCCGCCGGCCGCGGGCACACCCGCGGGCGCGCCTGCCGGCCCGGGCGGCCCGGAGGCGGCCGGTTCCGACCCGCCGGCGCCGTCGGGCGCGGAGCGAGGGCGCCGGCGTGCCCAGCGCCGCCTCGCCGCCCGTGGACCGAGCCAACCCTGACCCGAGGCGACTCCGACCCGCGCCAACCCTGACCCGAGTCAACCCACCCGCCACCCGCGCGCCCCAGGCGCATCGCCGGAGAAAGGAGCCCCGATGACGCCGAACCAGACGACGGCGACGGAGGTTCACCCGAGCTCCACCGTCCAGGACCGGCCGCCGACGTCCCTGTCCCTGGGCCGGACCCAGTCCGGCGCACCGCCGGACCAGGCTCGGCCTGGCGGCCTGACCGAGCAGGTCGAGGCGGCCGTCGCGGGCCGGGAGGCGCACGCGCTGGTCCGGGCCTTCGCCGCCAACCCGGCGTTCCGCGCGGCCGAGTGGGAGGAGCTGACCACCGAGGACAACCCCTACCGGCGGCCGGTGCGGCCCGACGACCTCGCCTGGCTGGACTACGCCACCCCGCTGCGGTCGGACACGGTGCTGCGGCTGTCCGGCCTGCTCGGGCACCGCATGCTGCGCAACATCTACGACGCGGACCTGCTGTACCTGCCCCCGGGGCGCAGCGCGGCGGCCGAGCGCGACGCCGCCGCCTTCTACAGCCCGGCGAACCGACTGCGCGGCGCGCTGGCCCGTCCCGTACTCGAACACCACCTGTTCGCATTCCTGGCGGATGACCGCGACCCCGCCCCAGGCCCGGGCCCGGAACCAGGCGGCGGGCTGCCGACGCTGCGCCGGGAGCTGCACGGGTACTGGGAGCAGCGCCGCGACCATCCGGGCGAGGCGTTCAGGGTGCTGGGCGGCACCCGCGATCGACGCGAGGCGACGACCTTCGCGCTGCTGCAGCTCTCGGCGTTCCTGCCGGCGGCGCGGACCGCGGTGGCGCGGGCGGCCCTCGGCGAGTACAAGCTGGCCCATCCCGACGCCCGCGGGCTGCTGCTGGCCACCTACCAGCGATGGGTCGGCGACGCGGCCGGCTGGACGGCGCTGCTCGCCGCGGCCGGCCTGCAGCCGACCGTCGGCGCCTACTGGCAGCTCTACCTGAACACCTCCCTGGCCCGAGGCAACCACCTGCATCTGCTCTCCCGCGCCCCCGAGCGCCATGCCGAGCTGCTCGGCGCGTACGTCCACCAGCACATCGACGACGCCGGCACCGCCGCGGCCTGGGCCGGTGCCGTCGAGGACGGTCTCGGCGCGCGGCCGGCGCCGTTCGTCAGCTCGCTGGCACCGACGACGCCCGGCGAGCTGGACCGGCTGGTCGACGCCCTGCTCACCCCCCTGCTGGCGCTCGCCGGCGACGCGGCGCTGACGGCGTTCCGGGCCGGGTTCGCCGACGCCCGCCGCCTGCGCGCGCTGTGGGACTGCGACCTCGCCGCCCAGCTGGCCTGGGCGGATGCGATCGAGGAGCACAAGGCGAGGGCCCGGACCATCGACGCCTACCTCACCGCCGAGGGCATCGAGGTCGACCTGGACACCTTCGTCGAGTCGAGCGAGGAGACGTCGACGACGCATGTCCACGACGAACACCGGCTGGTGATGATCGAGTCCGGGCAGATGCACTTCTGGAACAACGTCACCCACAAGATCTCGCTGAGCGACGGCGACAAGATCCTCATCCCGCAGTCGCGGCTGCACGGCTCGACCGTGCTCTCCGGCTCGTGCACCTACCACCAGCCGATCATTCCGAACGACCTGCTCCAGGAGATCGAATCCCATTGACCACGTCACCGTCACCGCTGTCGGTGCACGCACCGGCCGGGCCGGCGCCGGACACGCCCGGCCGCGCGCCGGCGGTCCTCGTCGAGGGCCTGCGCAAGACCTACGGCGAGCTCATCGCGCTCGACGGGCTGGACCTGACCGTCGCCCCCGGCGAGGTCCTCGGCCTGCTCGGCCCCAACGGCGCCGGCAAGACGACCTGCGTCGACATCCTGTCGACGCTGGTACCGCCGACGTCCGGCCGGGTCGTCGTCGCGGGTCACGACCTCGCCGCCGATCCGGCCGGGGTGCGCCGCTCGATCGCGCTGACCGGGCAGTTCGCCGCGCTCGACGACCAGCTCACCGGGCGGGAGAACCTGGTGCTGTTCGCCCGTCTGCTCGGGCTGCGCCGGGGGCGGGCGCGGGAACGGGCCGACGAGCTGCTTGCCGAGTTCGACCTCGTCGAGGCGGCCCGGCGCCGGGTCTCCACCTACTCCGGTGGGATGCGCCGGCGCCTCGACATCGCCGCGAGCCTGGTCGGCGAGCCCCGCGTGCTGTTCCTCGACGAGCCGACCACCGGCCTGGACCCGCGCAGCCGGGCGGCGCTGTGGGCGTCGGTGCGGGCCCTGCGCGCCCGGGACATCGCGGTGCTGCTGACCACCCAGTACCTGGAGGAGGCCGACGTGCTCGCCGACCGGGTCCTGGTGATCGACCATGGCCGGGCGGTGGCGCAGGGCACAGCCGACGAGCTCAAGGCCCGGGTCGGGCAGACGGTCTGCGAGGTCGTGCCGGCGGATCCGGCGATGCTGGCGCGGGCGGCCGCGGCGCTGGCCGAGCTGTCCCCTGCCGGCGTCGCCGCCCCGGCCGACGGCGCCGACCGGCTGGCGCTGCCGGCCCCGGACGGGGTGGGCACCCTGGCCCGGGCCCTGTGCCTGCTCGGCGACGCCGGCGTCGAACTCGCCGACATCGCCCTGCGCCGTCCCTCGCTCGACGACGTCTTCCTCGCCCTCACCGGACGCCCGGCCGACACCACCCCGGCCGACACCGATGCGGCGGCCGGCCGGTGAGCGCGCCGCCGCCGGCTGCCGCCGGCCTGCTGCGGCAGAGCTGGGTGCTGGCCGGGCGCGACGTCGCCCTGCTGCGCCGCGACTCGGCCGAGCTGTCCGGGGCGGTCCTGTCGCCGATCGTGTTCTTCGTCGGTTTCTACGTGCCGCTGCGCCGGGTGATGGCGGACCTCGGCGTCGACTACGCCCAGCACCTGCTGCCGGTGATCGTGCTGCAGGCGATGCTGTTCACCGCGATCAGCTCGGCCGAGGGGCTGGCCGCCGACATCGACGCGGGGATGTACCGGCGGGTGCGCTCCATGCCGGTGGCCCGCCTGGCGCCGGTTCTGGGCCGTCTGGCCGCGGACCTGATCCGGGCGGTGCTCGCCGTCGTGGTGGCGGTGGTGATCGGGTACGCGTTCGGGTTCCGCTTTCACGACGGGCTCGGTCCGGCCCTCGTCTTCGCCGCGCTGGCGTTGCTGTTCGCGCTGGTCATGGCGCTGGGAGCGGACGCGATCGCGGTGCGGACCGGTTCGAAGGAGTCGGTGGCCCAGACGCTGACGGTGCCTCAGCTGCTGCTGGTGATGATCTCGACGGGATTCGTCCCGCTCTCCGGCTTCCCGTCATGGCTGCGCGGCATCGCCCGCCAGCAGCCGGTGTCGCGCTTCGCGGACGCGATGCGGGCGCTGGCCACCGGCGCCCCCAGCCTGCAGCCGACGGTGATCGCCCTGCTGTGGGCGGCCGGGCTGGCCGTGGCGTTCGGCGCGCTGCTGCTGCGCGGTCTCGCCGGCCGGGCCCCGGGGACGCGGCCGTGACCGCCGTCCTCGGTACCGACGCCATCCCCCGCACCGACACCGTCTCCACCGGTGGGGAACGCCGGCCCGCCTCGGCGCTGCGGTGCGGTCTGCTGCAGGCCGAGCGGCTGCTGCGGCGCTGGTCGCGCGAACCGCTGGTGCTGGCCCAGACGCTGGTGTTCCCCGGGTTCCTGCTGCTGGTGTTCCGCACGGTGCTCGGCGACTCGATCACCGCGGCGACCGGGCAGGGCAGCATCTACGGGACCGTGCCATTGACGGTCCTGGCCGGCACGGTCTTCGGTGGGGTGGGGACCGGGGTGTCGCTGGTGGCCGAGCGGGACAGCGGCCTGCTCGCCCGGTTCCAGGTGATGCCGGTGCACCGGGCCGGAGCGCTGACGGGCCGGCTGCTCGCGGAGGTAGTCCGGGCGCTGGCCGCCGCGGTGGCGCTCGCCCTGACCGGGCTGGCCGTGGGGCTGCGTTTCCACCAGGGCCCGCTGGCGGCGGTCGGGTTCCTGCTGGTGCCGTGCGTGCTCGCCGTCGGATTCGCCGCTTTGATCACCGCGGTCGCCGTGCGCGTGAAGGATGCGGCGTCGCTCGGTGTGCTGAGCCTGCTCGCCTTGCTGATGCTGTTCTTCAACGCCGGTTTCGTGCCGGCGGCCGAATATCCGGGCTGGTCTCAACCGGTGGTGCGGGCGGTCCCGTTCAGCTGCGCGACCGAGGCGATGCGGGGGCTGGCCGACTCCGGCGCCGTGCTGGTGCCGTTCCTGCAGTGCCTGGCCTGGGGCGCCGGTCTCGTCGCGGTGTTCGGGCCGGCGGCGGTGCGGGGTTACCGGGTCGCCGCCGCCCGGCGCGGCTGACGGGCTCCTCGATCGCGCGGGAAATACCCGGTGGCCTCCCCTTCATCCCATCAAGATCATAGGTTAACCTAACCTTCATTCCGCTGGGCGATCGGTTCGATCCCCAGAGAAAGCGAGGGGTCGCGGTGGATCATCCACCACAGCGGGCAACCGTGCCGTGGGGGGTTCGACGCATCCACGAGCACGTGCTGCGGTGCCCGTCCGCGCCGGCGGTCGTCGACGCGCCCGACCGGCAGCCCACGACCTACGGCCAGCTCTGGGAGCAGGCTGTGCGCACCGCGGCCGCCCTGCGCGCGGCGGGCACCGCGCCCGGCGACCTCGTGGCGCTGGCGGCGACCCGCGGGACGCCGTTCGTCGCCGCCGCCCTCGGTTGCTGGCTCGCCCAGGCGGCCTACCTGCCGCTGGACACGGCCTACCCGGTCGCCCGGCTGCGACAGATCACCGACGACTCCCGGCCCGTGGTGCTGCTCAGCGACGCCGCGCACGAGGGTTTCGGCGCTGACCTCGGTGTCGGCGAGCTCGGCCCCGCCGAGCTGGCCCGCCCGACCCGCCGACACCTGACCCGGCACGCGCCGGCCGGCCCCGGTCCGGCCGCGGCGACCGCGCCGCCCGCGACGGACCCGCACTCCCCAGCCACCGTCATCTACACCTCGGGAACGACCGGGCGGCCAAAGGGCGTCGAGGTCGCCCACGACAGCCTCAACGCCTTCGTCCGCTGGTGGCTGCGTGCCTTCCAGCTCAGCGCGGACGACCGTCATCTGCACACCCTCGGGCTGGCCTTCGACGCAGCCGCCGCCGAGATCTGGACGACCCTGGCTGCCGGAGCGACGCTGCAGGCCTGCCCGGACGACATCCGCATGGTCCCCGGCCGGATCGCCGAGGCGCTGCGCCGGTGGGAGTCGACGATCACGGACCTGTCGACCCCGCTCGCCGAGCAGCTACTCGCCGGCCGCCACGAGCTGCCGCGGCTGCGCTACCTACTGACCGGCGGCGCAGAGCTGCGGCTGCCGGTCGCCGCGCCGGCCCAGCCACGGCTGGTCAACCTCTACGGCCCGACCGAGACGACGGTCGTCGCGACCTTCCACCACGTGCGCGACGGCGCCGCGGGCGACCGGCCCCCGATCGGCCGGGCGATCGCCGGCACCCTGCTGGCGGTCCTGGCCGACGACGGCAGCCCCGTTGCCGGGGCCGAGGCCGGTGAGCTCTACATCGGCGGTGCCGGCGTGGCACTCGGCTACCGCCACGATCCGGAGCTCACCGCCACCCGGTTCGTGACCCGGCCGGGCGAGCCCGGCCGCTGGTACCGCACCGGCGACCTGGTCCACGCCGAGGACGGCATGCTGCACTACCACGGCCGCCGCGACGCCGAGCAGCTCAAGGTCCGCGGCATCCGTGTCGAGGCGCCGGACGTCGAGGGCGCGCTGATGACCGTGCCCGGCATCGAGGCGGCGGCCGTCACCGTCGTCGGTCACGGAGCCGACGCCGACCTGGTCGCGCTCGCCGTCGCCGGGCCCGGCCACCGCGACCTGGGCCGCATCCGCGCGGCCCTGTCGCAACGCCTGCCGGCCGGCGTCATCCCCAGCCGCTACCGCTTCGTCGACGCCCTGCCGCTGACCGCCAACGGCAAACTCGACCGTCCCGCCGTCGCCGTCCTGGCCGGCCGGGACGACCCGGCATCGGCTGGCGCACCCGCCCCACCCGCGCTCGCGAACGCCGGGCTGTGGGCCGATCCGATCGCCGAATGGTGAGCACCTTCCCGTCCCACCGACACACCCTGAACAGGTAAAGAAAGGCGTGCCCCCCGTGACAAGAACGGGCTACAACCACCTCGCGCGACGGCTGTCCACGCGCATCTGTCTGAGCGCCGCCGTAGCGGCCGGCGCCCTGGGGCTCGTTGCCTGCGGCAGCTCGGGATCCACCGCGGCGCCCGCGGCCGGCACCGCGGCCACGACCGGCACGACCGGCACGTTCCCGGTCACCATCACCTCCAAGCTGGGCACGGCCACCGTCAAGAAGGCCCCGACCCGCGTCGTCACCCTCGGCCTCGCCGAGACCGAGGCGGCGCTCGCGCTCGGCGTCACCCCGGTGGGCATTCCCAAGTCGCCGTTCAACGCCGACGGCCTCTACCCCTGGCTGACCGGCAAAGTCGACACCGCGAAGACCACGCTGCTGCCCCAGGGGGCGGACGCCACCTTCAACGTCGAACAGATCGCCGCGCTGCGACCCGACGTCATCCTGGCCGGCACCGACTTCACCATTGACAAGTCCTACTCGAGCCTGAGCCGGATCGCGCCGACCGTCGCCTACGACAAGGGCCTGCTCCAGGACAGCTGGCAGGACGTCACCCGCACCACCGGTAAGGTGCTGGGCCGGTCGGGCGAGGCCCTGGTCACGAAGACGCAGGACGCGATCACCGCGGTGAAGGACGCGAACGCGGGCGCCCAGGGCAAGACCTACGCCTTCGCGCTCGGCAGCACCGGGCCGGGACTCGCCGTCACCGTTTCGCCGACGGACTTCTCGACGAAGCTGTTCAACCAGATCGGCCTGACCCTGTCCCCGACCGCGGCCAAACTGCCCGTCGACCCCAGCTCCGGGGCGGCCCTGCTCAGCTTCGAACAGCTCGGCCAGCTCTCCGACGCCGACCTGCTGCTGACGACCTACCTGGTGCCCACCGCCCAGGCCACCGTCGAGGCACTCGGGGCGTACAAGGCCCTGCCCGCGGTGAAGGCCGGGCACGCCACCGCCCTGCCGCCGGCCACCGCCACCGCGCTGCGCAACCCCGGCCCGCTGGGCATCGTGTGGTCGCTGGAGCAGCTCAAGCCGGCCCTGGCCGGGTTCGCGCGATGACGGGCGGCGGCCAGCAGGACCTCGCCGACGACAACGCCATCGCTGTCACCGGCGCCGCCGGTCGGTTCCCCCGCGCCGCCGACCTCGACACCTTCTGGCGCAACCTGTGCGCCGGGGTGGAGTCCACCACCGAGTTCACCGACGACGACCTGCTGCGCAGCGGCGTGCCGGCCGAGGCTCTGACCGAGCCCCGGCTGGTGCGTCGCCGCCCCGTGCTCGACGACGTCGACCTGTTCGACGCGCAGTTCTTCGGCTACACCCCCCGCGAGGCCGAGACGATCGACCCGCAGCAGCGGATCTTCCTGGAATGCGCGTGGGAGGCGCTGGAGTCCGCCGGCCACGACACCCGGCGCATCGACGGCGCCGTCGGCGTGTTCGGCGGCGGCGGCCCGGACCTGTACTACCTGTCCAACATCCTGCCCAACGAGTCGTTCCTTGCCCGGATCGGGCATTTCGGCGCGATGCTCGGCAACGAGAAGGACTTCTTCGCCCTGAGGGTGTCCTACAAGCTCGACCTGCACGGGCCGAGCATCAGCGTGCTGACCGGCTGCTCGTCGTCGCTGGTGTCGGTGCACCTGGCGGTGCAGAGCCTGCTGTCCGGCGAGTCCGACTTCGCCCTCGCCGGCGGTGCGACGATCTTCCTGCCGCAGCGCGCCGGCTACCTGCACTCCTCCGGCGGGGTGAACTCGCCGGACGGGCGGTGCCGGGCGTTCGACGCCGCCGCCGACGGAACCGTGCCGGGCGACGCCGCCGCCGTCGTCGTGCTGCGCCGGCTCGCCGACGCCCTCGCCGACGGCGACCCGATCCTCGGCGTCATCCGGGGCAGCGCGGTGAACAACGACGGCGCCGACAAGGTCGGGTTCACCGCGCCGAGCGTCACCGGCCAGGCCGACGTCATCGCCGAAGCGCTGGCCGTGGCGGGCGTCGACCCGCAGACGGTCGGCTACGTCGAGACCCACGGCACCGGCACGCCGCTCGGCGACGCCATCGAGATCGCCGCCCTGACCCAGGCTTTCGACACCGACCGGCGGCAGTTCTGCCGGATCGGCACCCTCAAGCCCAACATCGGCCACACCGACACCGCCTCCGGCGTCGCCGGCCTGATCAAGATCTTGCTCGCGTTCCGGCACGAGACGCTGCCGCCCAGCCTCAACTGCGCCGAACCGAACCCGCAGATCGGCTTCGCCGCGACGCCGTTCCGGGTCAACACGGAGCTGAGCCCGTGGCCGGCGGACGGCCCACCGCGCCGCGCCGGCGTGAGCTCGTTCGCCGTCGGCGGCACCAACGCCCACGTCGTCGTCGAGGAGCCGCCGCGCCACCCGGCCGCACCACCCGCGGGCCGGCCCGCGGTGCTGCTGCTGGTGTCCGGGCGCACCCCGGCGGCCCTCGACGACGCCCGCGCCCGCCTCGCCGCCCACCTCGACGACACCAGCCCCGACGCCGCGGAACTCGCCGACATCGCCTGGACAACCCAGGTCGGCCGGGCCGAGTTCGACCACCGCCTGGCGGTCACCGCCGGCGACGCGGCCACCGCGAGCCTGGCCCTGCGCGCCGGGGGCGCACCCCGGCCCGGTTCCGCGACCGCAGCCGGATCCGCGGCTGCGGTCGGCGGCGCGACGGCCTGGCGGGGCAGCCCCGGCACCGACCGCGCCGGGGTGGCCTTCCTGTTCCCCGGCCAGGGCAGCCAGTACCCGGGGATGGCCGGCGGCCTGTACGAGACGGAGGCGGTGTTCCGCGCAACCGTCGACGACTGCGCCCACCAACTGGCCCCGATCCTCGGCCTGGACCTGCGCGGGGTGCTGCACCCCGATCTGCACCCCGACCTCGGTGCCGGGGCGCAGGCGCTGCTGGCGCGCACCGAACTCACCCAGCCGGCGCTGTTCGTCGTCGAGTACGCCCTCGCCCGCCAGCTCGCCGCCTGGGGCATCCGGCCCACCGCGACGTTCGGCCACAGCCTGGGCGAGTTCGTCAGTGCCACCCTGGCCGGCGTGTTCGACCTGGACACGGCGTTGCGGCTGGTGGCTGCCCGGGGCCGGCTCATCGCCGCCCTACCCGGCGGGGCGATGGCCGCCGTGGCACTGTCCGAGGCCGAGGTGACCCCCTGGCTCGATGGCACCCCGGTGAACCTGGCCGCGGTGAACAGCGCCGCGCAGACGGTCCTGTCCGGGCCGCAGCCCGCGTTGGGCGAGCTGACGGCCCGGCTGCGTGCCGCGGGGATCGCCAGCACCCCGTTACGGACCTCGCACGCGTTCCATTCGGCGATGATGGATCCGGCCGTCGCCCCGTTCGTCGCCGAGGTGCGTGCCGCGGCGCCGCAGGCCCCCCACACCCCGTTCGTCTCCGGGGTCACCGGTACCTGGATCACCGCCGAGCAGGCCACCGACCCCGCCTACTGGGGACGTCAGCTACGCGAGCCCGTGCGGTTCACCGCGGGGATCGCCACGCTGCGCGCGACGCCGGACCTCGTCCTCGCCGAGGTCGGCCCGGGCGCGGCACTGGCCCGCGCCGCCGACGCCCTGCCCACCGAGCCCGCCCTGGCGCCGGCATCCGGGGACGCGGCAGCATCCGGGGGCACGGCGCGGGAGGCCGTGCTGGTCAGCCTCGGGCCGGCCCGGGACGCCCGGTCCGGCGGAGCCGACCTGCTGGGCCTGCTGGGCCGGCTGTGGCTGCGCGGCGTCCGGCCCGACTGGGCGGCCGTGCACGCCGACGCGCCCCGGCGGCGGACCCGCATCCCGACCTACCCGTTCCAACATTCCCGGCACTGGGTGGAACCGCCCGGCGGCCCCCGGTCCCTCGGCACCGGCACCGCTCCGGCCGGCACCGCCGCGGGCACCCGGGCCGTGCCGGTGGACCCGCCTGTTCCCCACCGGTCCGGCGCATCCCCCGGGTCCGACCCGCACGGCGGATCCGACCCGCACGCAGGCCTCACCCCGCACGGCGGGTTCGACGCGGCCAGCGGCGCCGATGAGTACGACACGGACGACGCGACGCCCATCGAGGCGGAACTGCGCCGCGGCTGGCGGGACGTGATGGGGCTGACCGCCGTCGGCCGGCACGACAACTTCTTCGACCTCGGCGGCCACTCGCTGCTCGCCGCGCAGATCGTCACCCGGATCGAGGCCGCCTACCCGATCAGGATCTCCGTCGCCGAGATCCTCGGTGGGGTCCCGACAGTGGCGGGCATGGCCGAGACCGTGGAACGGCTGCTCTACGAACGGCTCGACACGATGAGCGACGAGGAGGCCGAGCGGCTGCTGGCGTCCATGGCGGACCCGGCAGGCCGCACTCCGCCCTACCCGGATCCGGACCCGTACGCGCAGCCCGCCGATCCGGCCGTCGTCTCTGGACAGGAGCAGGGCTGACCATGAGTGGCGCCGCGTCCCCGCAGACCCCCAC
>NZ_JANEZT010000228.1 GCF_025403405.1 Frankia tisae | reverse complement strand
CCCCGGTGCCGACGGCGCCGGCGCCGGCAGCGGGCGTGGGGTCGGCGATCCCGGCACCGCGGACGGGGCGGCGGACGGCGACGAAGCCGGTGCGGACGCGGGGCTGCGGCCGGCAGGCGGTTGGACCGCCGCGGACATCCCGCTACTCGACGAGGCGGCGGAGCTGCTCGGGGAGGATGACCGGGCGGCCCGCGCCGCGGCGCTACGCGACCGGCTGGCCCGGGTGGCCTACGCCCAGGGTGTGCTCGACATCATCTCCCGCGACGTCGAGGACGACCCCGAGATCATGATGGCGACCGACCTGATCGACGCCGGCCGGCTCGCCGACCGGCACGAGGACGCCGACCTTCGCACGATCGCCGAGCGGGCGCTGGCGGACCGGATGTGGACGTTCGGGCACGTCGTCGTCGACGAGGCGCAGGAGTTGTCGGAGATGGCGTGGCGGATGGTGATGCGCCGCTGCCCGACCCGGTCGATGACGATCGTCGGGGACATCGCCCAGACCGGCGACCCGGCCGGCACGACGTCGTGGGAACGCGTTCTCGCTCCCTACACAACCGGCGCGCGGCCCCGCCAGGAGTCGCTGACGGTGAACTACCGCACTCCCGCGGAGATCATGGCGGTGGCCGCCGACGTGCTCGCGACGCTGCGCCCGCCGCAGCAGCCGCCGCGGTCGGTGCGCGCACTCGGTGCCGAACCCTGGCGGCTACGGGTGACCGACGGCGAGCTCGGCGCGGTGCTCGCCCGCACGGTCCTGGCCGAGCTGGCCCGACTGGCCGCCGGCCGGCCGGGCCGCGCCACCGCCAGCGCGTCGGGCACCGAGGCGCCGGCCGAGGCGTCGGCGGGCGGCGCGGCCGGCCAGCTCGCCGTGCTGGTGCCGGCGGGGCGGCTCACCGAGCTGACCGCCGCGGTGCGATCCGCCGTGCCGGACGCCGAATCCGGCGACGGTGCCCGGCTGTCGGCGCCGGTCGTCGTGCTCGGGATCCGCCAGGCCAAGGGGTTGGAGTTCGACACGGTGCTCGTCGCGGACCCGGACCGGGTCCTCGCCGAGTCTCCGCGCGGCGCGCACGATCTCTATGTCGCGCTGACCCGGGCGACGCGGTCCCTCGGCGTCCTGCACACCGGCGAGGTGCCGGGGATGCTCGCCCGCCTTTCTCCGGCCGGCACGGCGCACGTCCATGTTCCCGACGGCAGTCCCGGGCCGCGGGGACATGGACGCCCGAGCGCCGGCTAGCCCGCCGAGGGCAGCTTCCGCCCGCGTGCCGGCGTGTCCCAGCGCCCGCCCGGGCCCTGCTCGGCGAGGGACTTCGTCCTCGCCTCCGCCGGGTCGACGAAGCGTCCGGTCTCCTCGTCGAGGACCGAGATCTGCGCTGCGCCGATGTCGAAGTACATGCCGACAAGCTCCAGCGTGCCGTCCTCGAGGGCCCGGCGCACGGCCGGGTGCTCCCGCAGGTTGTCCAGCTGCTGGGCGACGTTGGCCCGGCCGAGGCGTTCGATCGGCGCAAGGTCCTCCGTACCCGGCGGGGGCGTGCGGGTCAGCGACGCGGCGGCGTGGGACAGCCAGCCGGCGAGGGCCGACTCCGGCTGACCGTGCAGCGCACCGGTCAGCAGCGCGTTCATGGCGCCGCAGCCGGAGTGGCCGCAGACGACGATCGCGGGCACCCGCAGCACGTCGACGGCATAGTCCAGCGCGGCCGTGACGGACAGGTCGCCGGACACCGGCAGGCCGAAACGCGACCCCGTGGCGGCGCCGGGTGGCAGTTCCACCCCGGGCGCGATGCTCACGCCGGCGGCCATGCCGACGCCTGAGGCCATGCCGATGCCGGCCCCGGTCGGGCTGGACGACCCGAGCCGGCCCAGCTCGCGGGCGAGGGGCCGGCCAAGCGGCGGGCGGTGCCTGTCGTTGCGCGGGACGATGTTGCCGACGTTGCGGACGGTGAACAGGTCGCCGGGCCCGCTGCTGGTGATGATGTTCGGAACGATGCGTGAGTCGGCGCAGGTGAGGAACAGCGCGGAGGGTTGCTGGCCGGCGGCGAGGCCGTCGAACGTGCCGCGCAGCAACGGCGCGGCTCGGCGGTGGAACTCGTTGACGCCGACGAGCATCGTGCCGACATGGTCGACCTGGACGGCCGCGGACGGCGCGCCGTCGGCCGTGCCCTCCAGCGGGTGGGCGGACTGTTCCACCTCCTGCCACTGCGACCAGGGAGCGAACCAGCGCGGCAGGTTCGGCGTCACCGAACGGCGGCGCTCGGCATGGTCGACCCGGCGGAACCAGACCTGGCCGATCTCGTCGATGCTGACCACCCCGCCGGACGCCTCATGGTTGGCGCACCAGCCGCGCAGGTGCTCGTAGGCGGCGTGGTCGAGGTAGTCGACGATGAGCTCGATCGAGACGGGCGCGCCGGGCGGGATCCGGCCGAGGACTCGGGCCAGGCGCGGCAGCGACAGGAAGCTCAGCGTCCCCTCGACCTCCACCTGCCAGACTCCGTCACTGTGCACCAGGCGGATGCTCGACCACAGGACCCGGCGCAGGATCAGGCCGAGCGCGGTGACCAGCCCGAGCGCGACGCCCTGCAGCAGGTCCAGGGACACGACGCCGACCAGCGTCACCACGTAGACGGGCAGCTCGCCATGCCGGCGGACGTGGCGCAGGTGGGCCACGTCGACCAGCCGCAGCCCGACGACGACAAGCAGGCCCGCCAGGGCCGCCAGCGGAATCCATTCCACGGCGAAGCCGAGGAACACAGCGAACGCCAGCACCCAGAAGCCGTGCAGGATCGCCGACGCGCGGGTGCGCCCGCCGGAGACGACGTTGGTCGAGCTGCGCACGATGACGCCGGTGATCGGCAGGCCGCCGACGAGGCCCGAGACGAGGTTGGCCGCGCCCTGGCCCAGCAGCTCGCGGTCGAGGTCGGCGCGCGGCCCCCGCCAGCCCTTCGAGGTGGCGAGCTGGTCGACGGCGACGGCGGACAGCAGCGACTCCACGCTGGCGACAATCGCCACGGTGAAGATCCCCAGCGCGATGCCGGACCAGTCTCCGTCGGGCAGCTCGGGCAGGGCGATGGAGTCGAACAGCGAGGCGGGCAGGTCGACGCGCGGAACATCGAAACCGACGGCGGCGGCGAACGCGGTGCCGACGACGACGGCGACGAGATACGCCGGGATCCGGCGCAGGATGCCCGGGACGGCGTGGGGCAGCCGTGGCCAGAGCAGGATCGTCGCGATCGTGACCAGGCCGACGGCAGTCGCCGGGCCGTGCGGGCTGATGATCGCTTCTGGTATCGCCCGAATGTTGTCCCAGGCGTGGCTGTCGGCCTTCCCGCCGAGCACGACGTGGATCTGGCCGAGGACGATGGTAAGGCCGATGCCGCCGAGCATCCCGTGGACGATGGCGGGTGAGACTGCGAGGGAGGCCCGGGCGACGCGACACAGGCCCAGCAGGATCTGCAGCAGGCCGGCGCCCACCGTGATCATGCAGGTGACCCGCCACCCGTAGGTGTTGACCAGATCGGCGACGATCACGGTCAGGCCGGCGGCGGGGCCGCTGACCTGCAACGGGGCGCCACCGAGGGCTCCCGCCACGATGCCGCCGACCACCGCGGCGAGCAGGCCTGCCGCGACCGGGGCACCGGAGGCGACGGCGATGCCCAGCGACAGCGGCAGCGCGACGACGAAGACGACGAGGGAAGCCTGCAGGTCGGGCCGCCAGCCGCCCCGGGGGCCGGCCGCCCGCCGGGACCGGTGCGAGCCACGCGGGCCGCTCGGACTGTCCGAGCTGCCCGAGCTTGCCGTGACGGGCGGCGAGTGGCTGTGCCGCGACGGCGGTGGCGGTGGCGGTGGGGTAACCGGTGCGGTCATGTCCAACTCCTCGTGGATCGGCGCAATGATGGGGGTCACCCGAACGGGCGGCCCAAAGGCGGCGTCGTTGCCGAGGGATCTCATGCTGATCACTACCAGCAGCCGGCGGGGCCGGAAGCCCACCTGGTCTGCCGCGGAAGGTGACGGGTACTGCACCGAACCCAACGATCCGGGCCGCGGACGAGTTTCACTCTGTGATGGTCAACCCACTCACGCGTAACCATTGGACAGCAACGCCCGCCGCCGTCCCAGGTATCGGCCGGACCAACAACACGGGACATCGGGGCCAGGCGACCCCAGGAAGAATGGACGGGACATCTGCGACATAAGGCTATAGAAAGGGCAGCCTGTGGCCGTTCGGCCATCCCCGGAAAGAGCGGGCGACGGGGGCCGACGGGTCACCACCGGGCGCCCACCCGGTGACCGTTCCGTCGCAGTCGCCCATACTTGTCGCGACATGGGGTGAGAATGACGCCTCGGACGGCAGTCGGCGCGCCCGCCGGGGCGCGGGCGGGGGACGTCGCGCATGCACGGTCGTGGCCGGCTCGCCCGGCTTCTGCTCGTGGCGGGATTCGGCCTGCTGCTCGCGGCATGGGTCGGCAGCAACGCGCCGGGCTTCGGGCCGGACGAGCCGGCGAACTTCGTCAAGGAGGTCGGCGCCGGTACCGGCCAGTGGTCGGGCACACCGGGGCGGCTCACCCATCCGGCGTTCGGCGCGCAGCCCGGCGCCCCGGAGCGCATCGACTGGATCAACCGCAACAGCCGGGTCTTCCAGCTGCCGGCCGGTCTCGACCCGGGTCGGGCCGGTTTCCCCTGCAACCTGTTCCGCAACTGGCTGTCGGTGAGCTGCCTGGACCGGCCACACTCCCGCCCACCGGCGACGCGGGCCCTGAGCTACGTCGGGACCTACGAGCCGTACGTCTACGCCGTCCCGGGCGCGGCGATGGCGCGAACCCACACGGCACTCGGCGCGCTCTACACCGGCCGGGCGGTGACCGCGGCCCTCGTGGCCGCGCTGCTCGCCGTCGCCGTCGCCGCGGCATGGAATGGCCCGGCCGGCCCGCTTTCCGTCGCCGGGGTGCTGCTCGCCGCGTCGCCCATGGTGCTGTTCATGGGCTCCGTGCTCGGCACCAACGGCATCGAGATCGCGGCCGCCACCGCGTTGTTCGCGCTGGTGCTGCGGATGGGCCGCGAGGCGGGTCCGCCCCGCTGGGCCTGGCCGGCGGTGGGCGTCGTCGGCGCGCTGCTGGCGCTGGCCCGGCCCACCGGACCAGCCTGGGTGCTGCTCGCCCCCCTCGTCGGCCTGGTGCTCGCCCAGCGGCGGGCCCATGGCGGCGGATCCCCACCGGCCGTGGCGGGCGAGGCGGGCGAGGCCGTTCGGGCTGGCGTCCGCCGCCGCGCTCGCCGCGAACGGCCGCGGTGGGCGTGGCCGGTGTTCTGGCTGGGCCTGGCCGCCGGCGGCGTCGCGGCGACGGCGTTGTGGGAGCGGACCATGCAGCCGCATCCGGAGATCCGCCGGGCGCTGGTCACCGAAGGGCTGCATCGGCTGCCTCACGACGCCGACGCCTGGGTGCGGCAGTGGGTCGGGGTGTTCGGCTGGGCGAGCCTGCCGATGCCCACATACGCCTACCGGATCTGGTGGCTCGCCGTCGTCGTCCTCGCCCTGATAGCGCTCGCCGCCGGCCCGTGGCGGGCCCGGCTGGGATTCGTGGCGGTGCTCGTCGGCGCCGCGGTGGTGGCCATCGGCCTCGACGTCGTGGTGCTGCGCCAGACTCGCTTCCCGGTGTATGGGCGGTACCTGCTACCCCTCGCCGTGCTGCTGCCGCTCGCCGCCGGGGAGATCGTCACCCGCCGGGCGGCGCGACTGCCCGCGGCGGTCCGCCGGCCGCTCCAGGTCGCGGTGCCGCTGGCGGTCGCCGCGGTCCACCTCGTCGGGCTGTGGGCGAACGCCCGCCGCTACGCCGTCGGCACGGGCGGCCCCGTCTGGTTCCTCGGGCGGTCGCAGTGGAACCCTCCGGGCGGCTGGTCACCGTGGTTCGCCCTCGCTGTGGCCGGGACCCTCTGCCTGGTCGGATTCGCCCTGACCGGACTGCGCGCGGCCCCGGCCACACCCGGGACGCCGACCGCCGGCGGGCCCGACACCGGCGACCTGACCGCCTACCCGACCGCAACCGACGACAGCTACGCAACCGAGCGGGAGTGAATGTGGACTACCGGACTATGGGCCGTTCCGGCCTCACGGTCTCCCAGGCGTGCCTCGGCGCGATGAACTTCGGCGCGGTCGGCCTCGCGTCCTGCGACGAGACCGAGGCCACCCGGATCATCAACGCCTTTCTGGATGCCGGACACAACTTCATCGACACCGCCGACATCTACAGCGGCGACATCTACAGCGGCGGGCAGTCGGAGCAGATCGTCGGGCGCGCCATCGCCGCCCGCCGCGACGAGGTCTCCGGCCCCGCGCCGGGCCCCCTCGACGGCCGGGCCGCGCCCCGCTGATTCGCCTCCGGATCCCTCGTGGGCCAGCGGTCGGATCAGAAGCGGTCGGGGTCCTGCGGCGAGGGATGGCCGGAGCTGATCTCGGCGCGGGCGTGGGTGACGATCTCCTGGACGTGTCGTTCGATCTCCTCGGGATCCAGGCCGAGGGCGCGGCCGATGTGCACCGACCAGACCTCCGAGCGCACGTTGGTCTCGAAGTCCAGGTCGGCGCGCAGGTTCTGGCGGGTGCCCGCCCGGTTCTGGCTGACCATGACGAACGTCGACAGGAAGATTGCCTCCAGGCTGACGATCATCGTGAGGAGCCCGAACGGGTAGCGGTCGAACACCCCGGCGTCGCCGAACACGCCCTCGTTGAGCAGGATCCAGCCGCTGAACCAGACGGCGTGCAGGTACACGAAGGGCAGCGATCCCGCGAACGACGTGATCAGGTCCGCCGCGCGGTCCTGCGAGGAGCTCATCCGGGTGAAGACGACCCGTTCGTTGCGGATCCGGGCACGCGGCCGCGGGCGGCCGTCCGCACCGGGGCGTCGATGCTGATCGTGGGCGTCGGCGGGAGAACTCATGAACTACATGCTGATGTCCGAAGGTCCGCGCACCGGCGCCGCCCCCCGGCGGCCGCGGGTGATCTCTGCGTCCCGATTCCCTGGGCGGCCCGACCCCGATCCCGCTCGAGAACGCAAGCGACACCGTCGTGTTGCGGAGGGTCACGGGAACTCCTACAGTCCGGAGGTGCCGGCCGGCCGCCGCGGGGGCTACCCTCCGTTCCCTGCCGACCTTTCTCATCCGGCGCGCATTCGCGTGACGGTCGCGCGACCGTCGCGCGGCCGAGTGATCCGAACGGAGCCAGATGATGAGCACCGGCAGTGGGCTGGACGCCGCGGAGCTGGCCCGGGAACAGGCGGAGCTGCTACCCGACCGCCTGACCCTCGCCGCCGTCGAGATCAACCGCCACGAGTTCGACCCGAGCAACTACCCGGTCAATTCCCCGGGTAGCAACAACTCCTACATCGAGAACCACTCGGAACCGGAGATCGCCTACAGCAACCAGTCCTTCGTCGAATCCATCGTCAACAGCTGGAGCCAGGTGAACCAGTGGTGACCTCCGTGATCGCCACGATAGCCACGCTCCTTGAATACACGATGCGGCGATGCGGCGAGTAATATTCGACCGTGTACAGAGCATGACGTGACACGCCCAGCTCGGATCCTCGCCATCGCGTTTTGACGCGACTAGCGTTCCACCCGTCAGAGCAGTCATGAAGACTGGATCAAGACGGGGGAAAGAATGCAGGAAGAAATTGAGGACGGATCTGACGAAAAACGTCATGGATTTCCCCTGGAGCAGGCGGAACTGCTGCCCGACCGCCTGACCCTGGCAGCTTTGGAGATCGGCCGGAAAGAATTCGATCCCACCTTCTTTCCGATCAATTCACCCTGGTCGAACATGGCCCAGATCGACGCGCACGGCGAACCGCAGATCCTCGGCGGAATACTGCCGATCCTCATCTCACTGGTACCCAGCATCAACATCATCTTTCAGATCGACAACCACTGATCGACCTGCGACGGACGGCCAAGATGATCAACTTTCCCCCGCGTCCCGGCCCCGTTCCAGCGACGGGTCCGGGGCGCGGGGGCCAGCCCCTCGTCGGGGAGCCGGGCCATGATGCGAAGCCGCCGGCAACCCACCGGCCCGCGGCCGGTGCGGCCGGGCCTGGACCGGTGCCGGCCCGGCCACGCCGGGCCGACGGGTTGACCCTGCTCGGCGAGTTCGCCGGCTCCGGCCTGGACCGGCCGGTCGAGCTCGCCCGCCGGGGCGACGGCCAGGTCGTCGCGCTCACCGAGCTGCTCGCGCGCATTCTGGCGGCGGCCGACGGCACCCGGGACGTCGAGGCGATCGCCGGCCGGGTGGCGGCGCGTGACGGCCGGGCGGTGAGCGGGGCCGACGTCCGCTACCTGATCGCCGACCGGCTGATGCCGCTCGGCCTCATCGCCGCCGTCGGCGGCGCCACCCCGAGTCCCCGGGCAGCGGCGATGTTCACCCTTGCCGGGCGGCGGACCCTGCTGCCCGCGCCGGTGGTGGCACGGATCAGCGGGGTGCTCGCGGTGCTGTTCCGGCCGGCGGCCGTCGCCGGGCTGCTCGCCACGCTGGTCGCGGCGGACCTCTGGGCGTTTCGCCGGCACAGCGTCGCCGACAGCGCGGCCGCGGTACTCGCCACCCCGGCGCTGATGCTGGCGGTGGTCGGGCTGGCCCTGGCCGGCGCTCTGATCCACGAATGCGGGCACGCCGCCGCCTGCCGCTACGGCGGCGCCAGGCCCGGGGTGATCGGCTTCGGCATGTACCTGGTGTGGCCGGCGTTCTTCACCGACGTCACGGACACCTACCGGCTCAGCCGGCGCGGCCGGCTGCGCACCGACCTCGGCGGCATCTACTTCAACGGGCTGTATGCGCTGGTCCTGTGCGGCGCGCTCGCGGTCAGCCACGCCGAGGTCCTGGTGACCGCGATCGTGCTCACCCACCTCGACGCCGCCCGCCAGCTCGCACCGTTCGTCCGGTTGGACGGCTACTACATCATGGGCGACCTCGCCGGGGTGCCCGACCTGTTCAGCCGGATGGTCCCGGCGCTGCGCTCGGCCCTGCCCGGCCGGCGCCGCCCGCCGATCGGGCGGCCCGCGGCCGGCGGGCATGCGGCCCGAGCCGGCGATGCGGGACCCGTCGGCCTGGCCAGCGGCACGCGGCTGACCGGGCTGACCCGGCGGGCTCGGCTGGTGGTGACCGCCTGGGCGCTGCTCGCCGCGCCCGCGATCGTGGTCAACCTGCTGATGCTGCTCGTGTCCGTGCCGTTCGTCCTGCCCCGCACGGCGCGGGCCGTCTGGGCGCAGCTCGAGCCGGCAGGTTCGGCGATCGGTGGCGGGCAGGTGCTGACCGGCGCCGCCGACGCCGCGGCCGCCGTCGTCCTGGCGCTGCCAGCCGCCGGCATGCTGTTCGTGCTGTTCCTGCTCGGCCGTGCGGTGGGCCGCGGCCTCGTCGCGTACCGACGCCGCTCTCAGGCCCCGGCCGGTGGGGCGAAGAACTCCAGCGCGATGCCATCCGGGTCGCGCAACGACAGGCCGCTGCCGTAGTGGGCGTCGACGATGCCGCCGTGGTCGACGCCGAACAGGGCGGTGTACCACGGCACGCTGACCGCCAGATCGGTCACGGTGACGGCGACGTGGGTGAAGGCGGGAAATGTAGTCATTATTAATATTCCTGTCGGTTAGGCGTTCCGGGAAAGCACGGCCGCGGCCTTCTGCGCGCCACCAAGATGCGCGCGGGGCACCTCGAAACGCGACGCGGTGCCGTCGTAGAGATGAATTTCAAGCACGCCGGTCCATCTTGCCCTTGTTGACCTGGGCGAGCCGCACAGCGGGTCACAGCGCCGCTCGCGGTCACGGCCGCGCCCACGGCGCACCCTGGACGCGGTCATCGCCGCCGACGCCGATCTCGGCGCCGAGCTACAGGCCACCATCACCACCGGCCTGACCTGCCGCTACATCCCGGCGGCGACCGACCCGCGCCACTGGACCGTCCGCCGCTGACGCGGGCATGGAGCAAAAACCACTGGCGGCTGCCTCCATAACGTCCCTAGAATCCAACCCGTGTCAGCTACCCGCATCCTGCTGGTCTGCGGCGCGGCGGGCGTCGGTAAATCCTCGACCGCCTACGAGATCGCTCATCAACTTGCCGACCTCAACGTGCCCCACGCCATGATCGACTGTGATGAACTTGATCGAGTCCACCCATGGCCACCTCCCGGACTGAGTACCAGCGAGCTGTCCCGCCGCAATCTTGGCGCGCTCTGGGCCAACTTCGCCGCCCTCGGCCACACCCGGCTCCTGCTCACCGGCGTCTTCGCCACACTCGCCGACGAGCTGCGCTGGATCGCGGACGCGGTCCCAGGCGCAGACATCGCCACTATCCGCCTCACCGCAGATCTACCAACTCTGACCAGCCGGATACACCGCAGAGAGATCGGTTCAGGTGCGCACGCGCAGCTGGCCCGCAGCACCCGGCAGCTTGAAGCGATCGCTGGGAGTGACCAGCTGGGAGTGACCGTCCTGGACACCACCAGCCAGACCGCCACCGCAACCGCCGCCCAGATCCTGGATCTCTGGCTCAACCGGCCAGTAAACTGACCACGCCGAGCCGCTTCATTCCAGAAGGTCCCGTATCTGACGGGAAGATGCACACGGACAAGATCGACATCGATACTCCCCAGGTCCGCCGGTTGATCGCAGCGCAGTTCCCGCAGTGGACGCGCCTGCCCCGTATCCCCGCGGCGGCCGAGTAGGTGGACAAGGAGCAGCGGTGGCTGTCACGGCTCGCGCCACTGTTGCCACTGGCCGTCCCGGTCCCGCTGGGCCGGGGCAGACCCGACCAGGGCTACCCATGGACCTGGTCGGTCTACCGATGGCTCGACGGCGAGAGCCTGCTCGCCGAGCCGGTCACCGATCCGCCCCACCTCGCCGTCGAGCTGGGGCGTTTCATCACCGCCCTGCGGGCAGTCAATCCCGTCGGCGGACCGCCGCCCGGGACCCACAACTTTTTTCGCGGCGCCCCCCCTGGCC